>WHTO01000005.1:9084-34972 GCA_009377665.1 Dehalococcoidia bacterium | reverse complement strand
CACGCCACGATCCTGGCGCGCGGGCTGGGGCTACCCGTGGTCGTGGGGCTCGGCCCGGCGACCGGGCGGCTCGTCGAGGGCACGGACGTCGTCGTGGACGGAGGTCGCGGGTTGGGGGGCTGATCGGGCCCGCGCGTCCAGCACGACCGGCTGCCCGTCCACTCCGGCTCGCACGGGGTTGAGGTCGAGCTCAGCCACATCGGGGTTGCCCGCGATGAACTCCGAGACCTTCAGGAGAAGGTCTTCGAGGGCATCAGTGTCGACCGGCGGCAGGCCCCGAAAGCCCGCCAGCAGCGGGCGACCCTTGATTTCCGCGATCATTTCGCGGGCGTCGCGGCGCTCGATTGGCGCCAGGCGGAACGAGACATCTTCGAGGACCTCGACGAAGACGCCGCCCAGTCCGAACATCAGCAGCGGCCCGAACTGGGGATCACGGCTCATGCCGACGATGACTTCAGTCCCGGGCTGCGCCATGCGTTGCACCGAGACGCCATCCAGGCGTGCCGCCGGCTCGTTGCGGGCGACCTCCGAGACGATGGCGGCGTATGCGGCCTCGACTTCTGCTTCGTTCACGAGGCCCAGCTTCACGCCTCCGACGTCACTCTTGTGGACTACGTCGGGCGAAAGGACCTTGAGGGCGACGGGAAACCCGAGACGACGCGCCGCCCCGGCCGCCTCTCCCGCGGAGGCCACCGCGATGGCTTCCTCGACCGGTACACCCCAGGAAGCGAGGAGATGCTTGGACTCCACTTCGTTGAGAAAGCGCCGACCATCATGCTGGGCGCTCGCTGCTTGTGTTTCCGGCACAGGGCAACCTTCCACTAGAATTCGCCCCGACATGCGGGGCAAACTGGAGTCTACTGCAGGAAAGGCGGACAGGAGTTGACGGACACACCCCTCGAGCGACGTGGCGACACACGGATGCCACGAACCAGCAGCTTCCTCAGGCTCGAGGAATCAGACATCCGGGAGATCCAGCGGACGGTACCGGTGGTGGCCCCTCACCTGGACTCTCTCGTGGAGGATGTCTACGACCAGATGACATCGTTCGGTGAATTCGCGGTCCTCTTCCAGCAGGCTCACGTTTCGACTGGCGAGAGCATCGATGTGCGCGTTGCCACGCTGAAATCCTGGCTCCTGCGTGTCCTCGAAATGATCGAGTCGAACCCCGCGGAACTCGCCAGGTTCCTGGCAACCACCGGCGCCAGCCACGCGGGCGTAGGGCCGGGGAAGGTATACGTACCGATGCGCCTGATGGTGCTGACCATTGCCTACCTGGAAGTCGGACTGCTTCGCGCCCTGGCAGACGCAGGCGCCGCTGCTGCGGTCGCCTGGCACAAGCTGCTCTGGGTCGCTCTGGACGGGATGGCGTCGGCCTACGGGGCGGACCCGGCCTGGGACAGGTCCGCGCCCGAGGCCACGGGCTAACCAGAGCACAAAGTTGCAGATCTGGAACTCGCCTTCAAAAGCGTGGTAATATGCTTAGGCGTCTACACATTAAGCCCCGCACAGCCAAGAAGGACAGCCTCCGCAGATGGTCAGCAACCCATTCACCGACTTCCTCGACCTCGTCGAGGCCGCCCGGGTGCTCCACATCCACCCACAAAGCCTTCGCCGTCTGATTAAGCAGAAGAAGATCCCCGCGCAGCTGTTCGCCGGGAAGTACCTGATCCCACGCGACAAGCTGGAAATGTTCAAGTCGAACTACGACCCCAGGCCGGGCCGCAAGCCCATCCGGCGGCTACTCTAACTCGCCGTAGGCCCGGAGCCGCCGCCGCTCAGGACGGCACCAGCGATCGGCGCAGAGATTCAACGTCCAGTTCGGCATGGCCGACACGCTGCAGCAGGCCTTCGGCCGTATAACGCTGGCCAAACGACCACCAGGACTTGATATCCGCGCCAGCCTCCGCCGACCTGAACCATTCAATTCCGTGCCGGTCCTCGAGCGTGCGCCGCACCTGCGCCTCGAAGATCCAGGCGCGCAGGTAGCGGGCGGCATAGAAACCGTCATCCAGGTCGGACAGGTAGTCGACTGGTGTGTAGCGCACACCCACGTGGGTCGTTAGCAGGTCGGCGTAGAGCTTGGAAGAGGCCCTCGGGTTGTCACCGCAGTGGAGCTGGGCCTCGTACAACAGCTTGGCGCAGTAGCGACGCACGAGGTAAAGCTGGTTGAAGTTCGTAAAGCGCAGGAACTCGTCGGCGTCGGGGAGACCCATGACGCTCTCGAGCCAGCGCGGGTTCTTCATCGTGTGCTCGATCAGGAACGCGAAGCCCTCGGTTACCGAGTTGTCGCCAAGCCCGCGGAAGGCATAGGGCAGGTCGTCCGGGACGTGAGCGAAGTGCTCGGTGTGTCCGGCCTCGTGGAGTAATGCCCTGAAGTCGTCCTGTCCACCCTGCGGGTTGATAACAAGCATGACCTCGCCCGGAACATCGATCGCGCTGCAAAACGCCCTCGGCGACTTCCGGGGCCGGGCCTCGGTGTCGAGGTGGACGTTTTCCTGGGACTCAATGTCGATGCCCAGGCCCGTCAGGGTCTCGACGAGCGTCGACTGGAGCTTCGCCGCCGGGAAGAGCGAGTCGTACTGGGGCGCCCGGAAGAGGAATGACAGGTCGCATCGCTCGGCGCGGGCCGGCGGGATACCTGAACCCCTCAGGTAGGCTTCCAGCCGCTCGCGATAGGACTCTTCGGTGTCCCACAGGAACCTCTCGGCGGTTGCCTTCAGCTCGTGCAGGCGCAGGCGCGAGACATCGTCCCAGAGGTCGAAGTAGGTCGGATATCCGATATCGCGGGCACGTGCGTGGAGGATCTCCCAGCGCTCCTCGCGCAGCGGGTTCTGCGCCCTTACGAGGTCCATGCGCGCCGAGTCGAGGGCCCGCCGGCGTTCGGGATTGGATTCGTTCGCGATTAGCGGCGCGATGCTGCGCTGGGGGACGCTCTTGCCATCCCACTCAATCGTGTCGGCGGTTTCGCGCTCGGCAATCCGCTCGGTCAGGGCCCTGGCGCCGTCCTCGATGAATGCCTCGACAACAAACTCGCGAAGGGCGTGATAGCGCTCGTCCCTGGGCCGGGTTTTCTGCAGCTTGTCTACAACTTCCCGCTCGAACATCCACCCGTAACGCTCGAAGATTGGCCCCGTCTGGAGATCGTCTTTCAGGCCCGCTCCGTTGAGGTAGTGTTCCCGGCTCAGCTCGCCCGAGAACGCCGCGGCGTCGCGATCCAGCCGGTCGAGCAGGTCGCTGGCCCGCGCCCTGCTCATCGGCTGCCCGCCGCGGCAGCGGCGCGCGCCGGGCGCGAGCGCGGCCCCAGCTCGGCCAGCCGGACCTCGGCACGCCCGTCGATGACCTCCAACAGGGCGGCGCTGACGACGGAGTGGAAGCCCTGTCGTCCAGCGGCGCCGGGGTTAACGAGGACCGTCCCGGCGCGCTCCTCCAGGAGCATGCGATGGCTGTGGCCGAAGACAACGATATTGGCTGCCGGGGGGTTGCGGCGGTCCAGGATGTGCACCACGTGGATCTTAAGGCCGCCGAGCTCCAGGTCGATGGTTAAGGGCAGATCGCCCGTCTCCCTGCCTTCGTCGTTGTTCCCACGGACTGCCCGCACCGGAGCGATGGCTTCCAGGCCATCGAGCACGGCCAGCGTGCCCACGTCGCCGGCGTGGAGGATCAGGCCAACTCCGTGCAGCAGGGTCGTCACGCGCTCGTCGAGGTAACCGTGCGTGTCGGACACCAGCCCGACGCGCATCAGAAGATCACCATCAGCGTCAGCGCCAGCCCCGCGATCAGGCCCGAGGCCACGGCGAAGACATTCGCCATCGGCATGCCGAGCATCGCCCGCTCCCGCAGCACGTCGACAGCCATGCCGCCGGCGAGGAAGAACCCGAACATCAGGCCCGCCCCGACGAGCAGCGCGAGGTAGACGGCGTGCGCCCCGTCGCTGGTCCCGATGTGCAGGACAGGCATGATCCAATCTTATTGCCCTGGCGGCCTGCCGACTCGCCGCATCGCCCCAAGCTGCTGCGAAGGCAGACAATCACCACCAGATGGTGTCGTCGACCTGCTCGGCTTCGGCAGGCTCCATCTCAATCCGCCCGAAGACGCGGCTGCGCAGATACTTCCAGCCGCCGTCGGCAAAGATGACGACGATGTTCCCCTCGCGCATGCCGCGGGCGACGCGAAGCGCCGCCTGCAGCGTGGCGCCCGACGACACGCCGCCAAAGATGCCCTCGTGGTGCATCAAGAGGCGCACGCCCTTGAAGGCGCTGGCCGCGCGCACAAGGATCTTCCCGTCGATGAAGGTCGGCTCCAGGATCGGCGGGATGAAGCCGTCAGCCAGGCTCTTCAGTCCCTGCACCTGCGCGCCAGGGTGGGGCTCAACCGCGATCAGCCTGATGCCGGGGAGGCGCTCCTTCAGGTAGCGTCCGATGCCCATGATTGTGCCGCCCGTGCCAAGCCCCGCCACGAGCACGTCGATCTCGGGAAGGTCGTGGTAGATCTCGGGCCCAGTCGCCAGGTAGTGCGTCTGGACGTTGTAGTCGTTGCCGAACTGGTCGAGGAAGAACACACCGTGCTCGCCGGCCAGCCTCCGCGCCGAGCCGATGGCGCCGTGAACGCCCTGCTCCATCTCGGTCCAGATGATCGTCGCGCCGTAGGCGTGGAGGATCTCCGGGATCTCCGGATAGACGTTGCGCGGCATGACGATGGTCGCGCGGTAGCCGGCAGCGTTTCCGATCATCGCCAGGGCGATCCCGGTGTTCCCGGTGCTGGCCTCGACTATACGATCACCCGGAGCAATTAGCCCCTCCTCCTCGGCGTGCGAGAGCATGTGCAGGACGATGCGGTCTTTGATGCTCCCGGTTGGGTTCTGGCCCTCGAGCTTGGCGAATATGCGCACGCGAGGGTTCGGGCTCAGCTTCTCCAGCTCGACCAGAGGCGTCCTGCCGATGAGTCCGAGCACGCCGTGCTCCTTGACGGCAAGCTCCAGCGGCATCGGGTGGTGCGTGTGCGACATGCCTGATCAATCTAGCCGAGCCCCATTACGGAGCTGCCGCGCGGGGTTGTCGGCGCGGCCGGTATCTATTCATCGGTTTCGCGCTGGACGGGCCAGATGGTCATGTAGCCGTTGCCGACGATGGCGTCACGCGCCGTCTGCAGCTCGACGGCATAGAGGTCTTCGAGGGCCTTCCCCATCTGGGCCGCAACCCATTCGTCGTGCCCCTGGCCGACGAGCTTGGCGCGGACGCCCTCCCAGGTGCCGCTGGCGACCAGCCACTCCATGCTGTTGGGCCAAACGAAGAACTTGAAGGCCTCGGGCAGGCCGAACTCGGGCCGGCGCTGGCCCAGCCAGTGCATCCGGCCTTCGAGGGAGCCGGTGCTCTCGCTGGTTTCAATCATGGGCGCGGTCTTCTCGTCCTGGCGGGTGTCGACGACCAGGCGCTCGGTCGTGTTGCGGAAGCCGACAAGGAAGACATCCGCCGATTCGATCGCGGCTGCGACCTCATCCCGGTTCGCTGTCAGTCCCATTTCGTTGTACATTGCGTTTTCCTCTGACGGCCCCGACGCAGGCCGTCCTCTTTCATTATCGGGCCCCGGGGTTGCAAACACGTTCTCCCGTTCGCGGCGGAGACAGAAGGAGGGCCCCCGGGGGCCCTCCTTCTTGTTTCATTCGGTCGTGTACCGAGCCCCTAGTACATGTCCCCGTAGCCGCCGCCCGGCATCGCGGGCATGGCGCCCGCGCCGTTCTTCTTCTCCGGCAGCTCGGTGACCAGGCAGTTCGTGGTCAGGACCATGCCGGCGATGGAAACGGCGTTCTCGAGCGCCGAGCGGGTGACCTTGACCGGGTCGATGATGCCGCGCTCGACGAGGTTGGCGAACTCGTCGAGCGCGGCGTCGTAACCCCAGCCGGCCTTCTGGGCCTTGACCTGCTGCACGATCACCGAGCCGTCCTTGCCGGCGTTGATGGCGATGCGGCGCAGGGGCTCTTCGAGGGCGCGGCGCAGGATCGAGGCGCCCGTCTGCTCGTCGCCTTCGAGCTTCAGCTTGTCGAGCTCCTTGGTCACCGCCAGCAGGGTGACCCCGCCGCCGGCGACGATGCCTTCCTCAACGGCGGCACGGGTGGCCTGGAGGGCGTCCTCGACGCGGTGCTTCTTCTCCTTGAGCTCGACCTCGGTGGGTGCACCGACCTTGATGACGGCGACGCTGCCCGAGAGCTTGCCCAGGCGCTCCTGGAGCTTCTCGCGGTCCCAGTCGGAGGTCGTGCCCTCGATCTGGTTCCTTATCTGGTTGGCGCGCTGCTGGATGGCGCTCGCTTCACCGCGGCCTTCGACGATGGTCGTTTCTTCCTTGGTGATGACGATGCGGCGGGCGCGGCCGAGGTCTTCGACCTGGGCGCTGTCGAGCTTGCGGCCAAGCTCTTCGCTGATGACGGTGCCGCCGGTGACGGCGGCGATGTCCTGGAGGTTGTCCTTGCGGCGGTCGCCGAAGCCGGGGGCCTTGACGCCGACGACGTTGATCGTGCCGCGCAGCTTGTTGACGGCCAGCGTGGCGAGGGCTTCGCCGTCGATGTCCTCGGAGATGATGAGGAGGGTCTTGCTGACCTGGAGGATGCGCTCGAGCACCGGCAGGATGTCCGCGACGGCGGAGATCTTCTTGTCGGTGATCAGGATGTAGGGCTCTTCGAGCTCGGCTTCCATGCGCTCGGAGTTGGTGACGAAGTAGGGGCTGATATAGCCGCGGTCGAAGGCCATGCCCTCGACGTACTCGGTCTCGGTCTGGATGCCCTTGGACTCCTCGACGGTAACGACGCCGTCCTTGCCGACCTTCTCCATGACCTCGCCGATCAGCTCGCCGATCTCGGGGTCGTTGTTGGCGGAGATGGTGGCTACCTGCGCCATCTGCTCGCGGGTGGTGACTTCGATGGCTGTCTTTTTGATGGCCCCGATCAGGCGCTCGGAGCCCTTCTCGATGCCGCGCTTGAGGGCCATGGGGTTGGCGCCGGCGGCGACATTTTTGAGGCCCTCGGTAACGACGGCCTGCGCGAGGACGGTGGCTGTGGTGGTGCCGTCGCCGGCCACGGCGTCGGTCTTGGAGGCCACCTCCTTGGCGAGCTGGGCGCCCATGTTCTCGAAGGGGTCTTCGAGCTCGACTTCCTTGGCGATGGTTACGCCGTCGTTGGTGATGCTGGGAGAGCCGAACTTCTTATCGAGGACGACGTTGCGGCCCTTGGGGCCGAGTGTGATCTTGACGGCGTCGGCGAGGGCGTCGATGCCGTTGCGGAGGGCGTGACGTGCCTGCTCCTCAAAGATGAGCTGCTTGGCCATTTAGGTCTCTTCTCCTGCTGTTGGTGTTCTGGTGTCTGTCTAGAGGGATGTTAGCACTCGTACCGTGTGAGTGCTAACGCCAGTCTAGGGGCGGGCAGTTCCGTAGTTCAAGGGATGTCATCGCCACCTGCGGGTACAATTCGGCCCAGACCCATGGAGACCAGCGCCCAAAGCTTCGCCGCAACCTGGAAGGCCTCTCAACTCAAGGAGACCGCCGGCTATGTCTCACACTTCGAGGACCTGTGCCGGCTCGTCGGGCACCGCACGCCCGTGGTCGAAGACCCCGGAGGAACGCACTTCACCTACCAGAGGGCCGCGGCCAAGATGTCGGGCAAGCCAGGGTTCGCCGACGTCTGGTATCGAGACCACTTTGGCTGGGAGTACAAGGGCAAAGGCAAAAGCCTGGACGACGCCCACAACCAGCTGTTGCAGTACCGGGACAATCTCGCCAATCCGCCACTGCTGATCGTCAGCGACTTCGACACCATACAGGTCACCACGAACTTTACGGGGACCGTCCCCAGGAAGTTTGTGATCACGCTGGACGATATCGGGTCGGGCGAAGTGCTCCACGGTCAGACGGCCACAGCGCTGGAGATACTTCGCGCATGCTTCTTCGCGCCCGACTCACTGCGCCCCGGCGAGACGACGGAGGCCCTGACTACCGACGTTGCGAGCCTCTTTGGGAGAGTCGCCGACAGCCTGCGGACGAGTTGGAAGCACGACGACCACGATGTGGCGCTTTTCCTTACCAAGTTGCTGTTCTGCATGTTCGCGAGCGATGTCGGCCTCCTCCCCAAAGGCATAGTTGGCAGGCTCATCGACGCAAACCTCGCGAGAGCGCCTGACTTCGCGGAACAGCTGCAGGCATTGTTCGAGACCATGCGAACGGGAGGCTATTTCGGCGTCGACCGGATTGCCCACTTCAACGGTGGCCTCTTCACAGATACGGATGCCCTGCTTATCGATTCAGACAACCTGAGGCAGTTGCGGAGCGCTGATGACCTTGATTGGTCGGCGATAGAGCCCTCGATCTTCGGGACGCTCTTCGAGCGAATCCTCGACCCGGCGAAGCGCCACCAGCTGGGGAGCCACTACACATCGCGTCCCGATATTGAGCTGGTGGTTGGCCCCGTCGTGATGTGGCCGCTTGAACGAGAGTGGGAGAAGGTCAAGACCGAAGCAGAACCCTGGCTCGGCTGGCGTGTTGAGGCCGATGCAACCATCAGGAAGAACCAGCGGCAACTGCTGCTGTCGACGCTGGAGGAATTCCTGGCTCGTCTCTCCTCGGTCAAGATCCTTGACCCGGCCTGCGGATCTGGGAACTTCCTCTACGTCACCCTTGCGATGCTCAAGGAGCTTGAGCGAAGGGTCATTGCCTTCGGGCTGGAGGCGGGTATCGACGGGCTCCAGGCCCGCGTCCATCCGCGGCAGCTCTGGGGCATCGAGAGCAGCGAGTACGCCCACCAACTGTCCAGCATCGTCGTCTGGATTGGCTACCTCCAGTGGAAGTACACGAACGGCATACCAATGACGACGGAGATTCCCATACTCGAGCCCCTGGACAACGTCAGGCTGATGGATGCCATCGTCGAGAACAGGGCGGGAGGTCCGGTCGAGCCGGGTTGGCCAGAGGTAGACTTCATAGTCGGCAACCCACCGTTCCTCGGGGGTAAGCTGCTTCGACGTTACCTTGGGGATCGTTACGTCGACGCGATGTTCAACGTGTGGGAGGGTCGAGTCAGGCGGGAATCTGACCTCTGTTGTTACTGGCACGAGAAGGCACGCGCGATGGTTGGTGAGGGCAAGGCCAAGCGCGTGGGCCTGCTGGCCACACAGGCGATCCGAAAAGGTGCCAATCGCGACACGTTGAAGCGCATTAAGGAAACTGGGGATATTTTCTTCGCTCAGTCCGACCGGGAATGGATCCTCGACGGGGCCGCCGTACATATCTCGATGGTCGCCTTCGACGACGGCTCAGAAACGCGGAGGACACTCGACGGTGGGCCTGTAGGAGCAATCAACGCAGATCTCAGTCACTCGACCGATCTCACATCAGCCCGCCGCCTCAAAGAGAATGTCGGGATAGCTTTTATGGGTGACACAAAGGTTGGGCCGTTCGAACTGGCCGACAAAGAAGCCAGGACGATGCTGGCGGCGCCAAACCCCGACGGTCGGAGCAATGCGGATGTGATCAGGCCGTGGGTGAATGGTGACGATATCACCGGTCGGCGTCGGTCCCTCTGGATCATTGACTTCCCGCCGGGAACGACTCAACGAGAGGCGGCTCTCTACGAGGCTCCGTTTGAGTACATCCGGAAGTACGTCCGGCCAATGAGGGCACAGGCGAGGTCGGGCGATGCCACGGGAGTGCCCTGGTGGATACATCAACGGCCACGGCCGGCGATGCGGGCGGCCCTTGCGGGCCTGAATAGGTACCTGGCAACCCCCAACTTAACGAAGTATCGCTTCTTCGCCTGGCTCACACCGGAGGTCCTTCCTGACCACCAGCTCATCGTGTTCGCGAGGCAGGACGACTACACATTCGGCGTCCTCCACTCGCGCGTCCACGAGCTCTGGGCGCGTCGCCAGGGAAGTCAGCTGCGGGAGGTCGAAAGCGGGTTCAGGTACACGCCGACTACATGCTTCGAAACATTTCCATTTCCCAGGCCCGGCGAAGACCGGAAACGGCGGATTGGTGATGCCGCGGCACGTCTCAATGAACTGCGGGAAAGCTGGCTGAACCCTCTTCACGGCAGCCTCACGGAGGCCGAACTCAAGAAGCGGACCCTGACCGACCTTTATAACGAACGTCCCGCGTGGCTGGACAACGCACATCGCGACCTGGATGAAGCCGTGTTCGCCGCCTACGGCTGGCCGCCAACACTGAGCGACGAAGAGATCCTCGACCGGCTGCTCGCACATAACCTGGAACGTTCCGACGTTGTAGAACCCTAGACCTTGTGTTGCGCAGCATCGGAAACACTGGATGAGGTGGTAGAATTGCGCCACCATGGATCCTCAGGAGTCTCAGGCCGGGGGCGGTTCGTCAACGGACCTTGTGACGGAGCAGATTCCATCATGGCTTCGTCGCTCGCGTTCGAAGCCTGTCGGCCTGGGTCTCGCGACCTGGGGCGACCTACGAGATCAAGGTTGGCGAGAAATACTCCTGGGCAATGGTTTCAGCATCGGCCTTTGGCCCAGATTTGCGTATGGCAGCCTATTCGGTGTGGCGCGCGATTCCGGGCACCTGAGTCCGGAAGACGCGCGCTTGTTCGAGGAGATGGAGACGGCAGATTTCGAACGCGGGCTCTCACAACTGCTAACAACCGCCATGGTGCTTGACGTCTACAGGGAACTGGACGCGAGGTCGAGGATCGGCGGGCGGTACGCCGCGATTCAGAAGGCACTCTTAGCCTCCCTCAGGGATGTTCATCCGCGTTGGAGCGATGTGACCGACGAGGCGTTGACAACGGCAGCTTGCTTCCTCCGCCAGTTCGCTCGAGTGTATTCGACGAACTACGACTTGCTTCTCTACTGGACCATTCTCAGGGACAAAGATCACTTTCGTGACTTCTTCTGGCGACGAGGATTCGATTCAAGCAACACGGAGATTTGGGGAGATGCCACCGCTCTTTACTATCTTCACGGCGCCGTCTTCCTGTCGGAGAACACGATAGGAGAGGCAACAAAAATAGTCAGGGGCGAACGTCAAGATCTCCTGACCATCCTTGGGGCCGCCCTACAAGCTGGCAACATCCCGCTCTTTGTAAGCGAAGGGGCGAGTCGTGCCAAAGTGCGCCGGATACGTGAAAGCGACTATCTGTCGTTCTGTCATGACGCACTTCGATCTTCAGACGCGCCGCTCGTTGTGTATGGCTCTCGGCTAGGTGACTCTGACGAACACATCACAAGGTCCATTCATGAGTCGCCAAGAAGCGATATAGCTGTCGGGTTATACACGGACGATCCTGATGAGGTGGCAGACGAGAAGCATCGAATCGGCAGGCTGCTCGCAGGAAAGCGGCTTGCCTTCTTCGACTCTCGGACGTTGAATCCGTGGGCTGTACTGCCCGAGAAGGATAAATCACCGCCCGCAATCCATCGCGGTATTCAGCAGGACGCCGGGGTTGAGGATGCCGGACGGGTCCACCGCCTGCTTGATGGCGCGCATGGCGGCGATGTCCGCCTCGCTGCGGGTCAATGACAGCCACCTGAGCTTGGCGCGGCCTATGCCGTGCTCGGCGCTGATGCTGCCGCCGCGCTCGGCGACCATGCGCAGGACCAGGTCGTCGACCGTTTCGTCCTCGGGCGGGACGCCGAGGATGTTTACGTGCAGGTTGCCGTCGCCGAGGTGCCCGAAGAGGATCACGCGGGCGCCGGGCGCGGCGCCGGCCACGAGCGCGCGCACGTCGCGCTCGAAGGCGGCGAGCTCGCCGGGCGGCAGCGACACGTCCAGCTTGTGCGGGATGCCAGCGGCGTTGATCGCCGACGTGTGCAGCTCCCGATAGGCCCAGAGGCGCTCGCGGCCGGGACGGTCGGTGGCGACGGCCGTGTCGAGGATGGGTGATGCGTCTGCGGGTCTCCGTGGCGTTCCCCCCTCTCTGCTTGCGGAGAGCGGGCCAGGGGGTGAGGTCTCTAGCGCTTCGATTAGCTCCGTCGCGGGGTCCATCCGCCCGGCGCACTCCAGCAGCAGGTAGCAGGGGTAGGGCTCGGCGAAGGGCGGCAGGAGCCCGGAGTGCTCGCAGACCAGCTCGACGCCTTCCCGGTAGAAGATCTCGGCCGCCTCCAGCGAGGGCAGGCCCGGGCGGAGGGCGGTGAGCGTGTCCTGCGCGGCGGCGGTGTCGCCCAGGGCGAGCAGGGCGACGACGCGGTGCGGACGCTGCGGCACAAGCCGCAGCCGCACCTTTGTGATCACGGCCAGCGTGCCCTCGCTGCCCGCCAGGAGGCCGGCGAGGTCGTAGCCGCTGTTGTCTTTCTGCAGGCCGGAGAGGCGGCTGACGATCGAGCCGTCGGCGAGCACGGCCTCGATGCCGGCGACCTGCTGGCGCATGTGTCCGAAGCGCATGACGTGGATGCCGCCGGCGTTGGTGGCGACCATGCCGCCGATTGTCGCGCTGTCGCGGGCCGGGATGTCGACGCCAAAGTCGAGCCTGGCTGCGCGGGCGTGGGCCTGGAGAGTGGCCAGCGTCACGCCGGCGCCCGCCGTAACCTGCCCTGCGACGGCATCCACCTCGCCAATTTCGTCCAGGCGCCGCACGCTGAGCACCACCTCGCCTCCAGAGGGCACGCTGCCGCCGACGAGCCCGGTGTTGCCGCCCTGCGGCACGACGGGCACGCCGGCCTCGGCGCAGGCGACGAGCACGGCGGCGACCTCGTTGGTGCGGGATGGACGGACCACGAGGCGAGCCTTCCCCTGGAAACGCCCGGTCCAGTCCGTCTCGTAGCCCGCCTTCAGGTCGGCGTCGGTGAGCACGTGCTGGGAGCCCACGATGTCGCGCAGCCGCCCGGCAAGGGCGTCGCCGGTCATTGCCTGATTATCCCGCGTCGTCCGTTCGGGGTGCTGCAAACCTAGGCGCGACCGATGATTTGAAGGCCGAAGGCTCATGTTGCGACGTTACATAGTCAGATGAAGGTGTTTTCCGCTGTCCTCGTGGTCGCGTGGGCGCTGCTCGCGGGCTGCGGCACCTTCGGCAGCAGTGCGGCCCCCGACGAGCCCGCCGCGATGGAGGAGCGGGGGGCCCCGGCGGTCAACGCGGAGCCGGCCGGCTCGGAGGCGACGGTCGAGCCCGTGCTCTCGGCCGGCGAGGCGCCGGAGTTCGTCGGGCTGACCAACTGGCTGAACGGCGATCCGGTCACCCTCGATGAGGTCACAGCGGGCGGAAACGTCGTCCTGGTCGACTTCTGGACCTACACCTGCATCAACTGCATCCGCACGCTGCCTTTCCTCACTGAGTGGCACGAGAAGTACGGCGACAGCGGCCTGACGATCATCGGCGTGCACTCGCCGGAATTCGAGTTCGAGGAGGACCCGGGCAACGTGGCGGCGGCCGTCGCCGACTATCGCATCGAATACCTGGTGGCGCAGGACAACGAGATGCTGACCTGGGACGCCTTCGAGAACCGTTTCTGGCCGGCGAAGTACCTCGTCGACAGCGAGGGGCGTGTCGTCTATTCGCACTTCGGCGAGGGCGACTACGTCGAGACGGAGCAGGCGATCAGGCAGGCCCTGACCCGCGCCGGCCACGACGTGAGCGGCATCGAGACGGGAAGCGACACCGGTCCGCAGATCGACCCGCGGGCAAGCGCTTTCACCCGCGAGCTCTACTGTGGATACGAGCGCAACTACACGACGAACGGCGTCTACGCGGGGCAGGAGGCCTACTACGAGGGTCCCGACCGCGAGGTGCTGTACGAGGACGACGGTGAGTACTCCCTCGGTCAGTGGTACCTGAGCGGGCTCTGGCGCAACGAGCGCCAGTCGATCGTCCACGCGCGCAGCACCAGCGACCTGGAGGACTACATCGCGCTGCCCTTCCTGGCGCGCAGCGTGAACGTTGTGCTCGACCCTGTGCGCGACGAGCCTTTCCAGGTGGTGGTTGAGATCGACGGCAGGCCGCTGACAGCCGAGGAGGCCGGCGCCGACATTGAATTCGATGAAGCAGGCCGCAGCGTCCTCAACGTCGGCGAGGCCCGGCTCTACGCCCTCGTCGAGCTGCCCGAGTTCGGCGAGCACGAGCTCACACTGCGCTCCGACTCCGACAACTTCGCCATCTTCTCCTTCACGTTCGGAAACTACACCGAAGGCGCCTGAGTGCTTCGCCTGGTGCTGGCTGCTCTAGTCGGCGCCGCTGCCTTGGTCGGGTGTTCGTCGACCGATGACGACGACGACGAAGGGGAGGCGGAAAGTGGTGTGGTCTACACCGACGACGCCATCGCCGACGGGGTCTCGGGCATATTGGCCACGCCGGACCTGGCGGTAGGCCGGCAGCGCTTCGGGATCGTGCTGCTGGATCGGATCGGGCTCGTGCGCCTGCCCGTGGTCAACTATTCGACGTTCTTCCATCCCGAGGACGGTTCGGCGGAGGGCCCGCTGCAGACCGGGCAGGCGCGCTTCATGCCCTTCCCCGAGGGCGAGCGTGGCTTCTACATAACCGAGCTCGATCTCGACAGGGCGGGACGTTGGAGCATCGCGGCCGACATACCGCGGCCCGACGGGACGGTCGAGACGTTCGAGCTGGGCTTCGACGTGGCCGAGGAAGCGGCCGCCCTCGCCGTCGGAGACACCGCGCCGCCGAGCGACAGCTCGACGGCGGCCGACGTTTCGTCGCTGGCCGAGCTGACCACGGGCAGCGAGCCAGACCCTGCGCTGTACGGCACCGGCATCGACGACGCCCTCGCCGCGTCCCGGCCGTTCGTGGTCGTTTTCGCCAGCCCGGCCTTCTGCACCAACGAGGTCTGCGGGCCGCAGGTCGAGGTCCTGAGCGAGCTCGCCGCCGCCCATCCGGACGCCGCCGCCTACGTCCACGTCGACATCTACGAGAACCCGGACGAGATCGACGGCGACCTGGACCGCGCGATCCGCAACCCGATCCTCGAGGAGTGGGGCGTCACCAGCGACGAGTGGACGTTCGTGGTCGACGCCGACGGCCGCGTCGCGGCCCGCTTCGAGTCCTTCGCCACCTACGACGAGGTGGAAGCCGCCCTCCTCGCGGTCATTTCGTAGGTGGTGTCACGACAGGGGGCGGTCAGTCCGACAGACGTAGTAAGGATTCCCAACTGACCATCGAGCATGCCTCAGGCATGCCACTACCAGGATGAAACGCGCTGCTAGAAGAGCCCTGTGACCCAGCCGTACCAGTCTTCCACGACCTCCGTCGCGACATAATCATCGAGCCAGCGGGCGTGGTGGAGCGCGTACTCCTGGAACATCTTGGGCGCCAGCAATAGCGGCAGGATCAGGGCCAGGTTGGCCGTCCGATAACGGAAGCCGCGGGCGAACAGCTTCTGTCCAGCGACTAAGAGGAAGAAGAACTCGAACAGGTTAGGGAAGAAGAGGAGCAGGCCGCGGTCGCCACTCAGCTCGAAGATTGCCGCTCCCACGAGCCTGTGGGCGAGCAGAGCAAGCAGGACGGTCCGTTCGGGGTTGGGCCAGCGCAGCGCCACCAGTCCGAAGCAGGCCATGTAAACGAGGTCCAAATACTTGTCGAAGCGCTGATAGTCGCCCAGGCCGCCGAGGTCGATCAGGTTCATCAGGAAGAGGTCGCTGAAGTCGACGAGGATTGCGAGCAGGCCGCCGTAGAAGGGCCAGCGCAGGACGGGCAGCGAGCCCGCAACCCTGATCGCGCCGATGATCAGCATCTCGAGGGTCATGCCTCAGCGTCACACTTCCGTCTGCGTGGAATGAAAACCGCCACGTGATTATGGTTGGGGTACGCGGACAGCGGACACCAACACCGCGCTGGGAGCCTCGACTGCGCACGACCGCCATCAGCCTCGCCGCAATCGCCTTTGCCGGGCTGATCTACGGGGTGTTCTTCTTCATCTCCGAGACTGGCGACGATGATTCGTCGGGTGGCGGCATCTCGTCGGCGGTGCGCGAGCAGGTTACGACGGCGTCGCGCCCGGCCACGGCCGACATCGTGGTCGGCGAGGGCGTCGACCGCGACATGATCGAAAGCGTAATCCGGCCGGTCGTCGTCGCTTCCGGCTACGACAGGCCCGTCCAGCTGGTAGCCGCGGCGGCCACGACACGCCCACTCATGACCGTCTCCGCCGGCGCCGATGCCGCGGCCACCGTGCAGCTTGCCGGCGCGCGCTGGGTGCCGGTGGTCAACTTCTTCCACGATGCCGACGATATCCCGCTCGGCGTGCTGCAGAGGCTGGTCCGCGGCGAGGCGGCTGCCTGGTCGGAGCTGGGAAGCGCGGTCCCCGGCGACGTCAGGTTCATCGTCCCGACGGGCTCGAGCGGGCTGGCCGAGGCCCTCCAGGTCGACCTGGTGTCGCCGAACCTCGAGGTTCAACCCGCGGACGCGATCCCTGCGCTTGTCAACTCGGATAAGGTCATCCTCGCCCTCATCCCGTTCGCCGAGGTCGACCATCGCGTGCGGTCGCTGGCGGTGGATGGCATCAGCCTCACGCGCCAGGTCGGCGACCCTGCCGCGTACCCGTTGGTGTCTCGGCTCTCGCTCAGTCTCGGCGAGGCCGACGGCCAGGAAGCCAGCCTGCGCGACAGCCTCGTGACGGCGCTGCGGGAGGCTTACCGCGCCGAGCCCGCGCAGACCACCCGGCTGCTGGCGACGGGCGACATAATCTTCGGGCGCTGCACCTGGACGCGGACGATTGAGGCTGGTGTCAACCACGCCGCTTTTCTCGAGGTCGGTGAGTTCCTGGAAGCGGCCGACTTCACGCTGGGCAACATGGACAACACGCTTTCGGACAGTATCGAGCCCCGGGGTTGCGGGACGGGGACCCTGAACTTCGTGGCGCCCACCAACTTCGTGGAAGGCCTCGTCTACGCCGGGTTCGATGTGATCACGCAGGGCAGCAATCACGTGCGTGACTACGGCTCGCAGTATGTGATCGAGACCTACGAGGCGCTTGACCGCCACGGCATCGCACACGCCGGGGCCGGCGCGAACGTGGCGGAGGCCCAGGCCGCCGTGATCCACGAGGTCAACGGCGTCAGGTTCGCGATCTTCAGCGGCGTCAATATTGACGTGGCTGACAACTCGCCCTACTGGGCAACGGCGGACTCTGCCGGCAGCGCGCCCATCGACGAGGCGTCGATTGCGGCGGTTGTGGAGTCGGTCCGAGGCCAGGTCGACCACGTCATCTTTGCGCCCCAGTGGGGCACCGAGTACATCTCCGGTCCGTCTCAGAGCCAGCAGGCGATGGGCGAGGCCGCGCTCGCGGCCGGTGTCGACCTCGTGGTTGGCAACCACCCGCACGTGCCCCAGTCAGCCCTCTACAATGACGAGCGGGGCTTCATCGCCTGGTCGCTCGGCAATTTCGTCTACGACCAGAACTGGTGCTACTGGACGGAGCGCAGCAACATCCTTGAGGCCGTCTTTGGCGACGGCCGGCTGCTCAGCGTCCGCTACATCCCGGTCAAGATCGAGAACTTCCACCGCCCGCACATCGCCGAGGCCAGCGACCGCAGCAACGTGCTGACCCTGGTCGAGCTTGCATCCACCGGTCAGCTCGCCAACGACTTCATCTGCAATTCTGGCAACCTGAGCACCGCGCTCGCTCCCTTCGAGTGAGCCGTTACCTGCGGGGGCTGCTGGCGTTCCTGGCGACCGCCCTGCTGACGACGGCCGCCGTCGTCGTCGGCTGGCAGCTAACCGGCGACGATGACGATCCAGAGGGCTTGATCGAGACAATCACGGCGACGCCAGGCCCTTTCACGCCCACCGCCACGTCCACGCCCTCACCGACTGCCACGCCGTCGCCGACCCCCACGCCCGTCGTGATCGACGCGGAGTCGGCGCTCGCCGCCGCGCGCTCCGAGATCGAGGCTGCGCTGGCGGGGATACCGGGCGAGTTCGGGCTGGCCGTCATTGATCTCCCCAGCGGAGCCGAGATGGGAATAAACCAGGGTCAGCCCTTCTACCCGGCTTCGGCGGGCAAGATAATCGTGGCCATCGCGGTGTTGAGACAGGTGCAGGCGGGACTCATCGAGTTCGAGCCGTTCCAGGACCGCTTCGAGCAGATGATCCTGGTCTCGAGCGACGAAGCCGCCGACGAGATGGATCTCCTGGTTTCGGAGACCGAGACGCGGCAGGTACTCCAGGACGCGGGCGCGAGCGAGGTATCGTCGTTTCCGTCCTGGCGCCAGGGGTTTGTTGCGGCGCGCGACCTGGCCCTGGTCTGGAAGGGGCTTGTCGAGGGTGGCCTCCTGGACGGGGAACGGACACAGTACCTCGTTGGGCTGACCAGCCGCTACGAGATGGACCCAACCTTCGAGACCTTCCCGGTGAGGCTCGGGCGCGATGGCTATCTGTACGGGCAAAAGGCGGGCTACAACATCCAGAGCTTTCCCCACACCTTCGTCGGCGCCGGTTACACGGTGGCCGTCGACCTGCGGTACGGTTTCGTAGCGGCCTTCATCCTGCATACCGAGCAGAGCGTCGTCGACAGCCATGAACAGCGCACAACGGTCTATCCGATCATCGCCCGGCACCTGCTTCCACCGGACTGATACGCCGGCTGGTCTGGCCCGAGCGAGGCTGCTATAAAATCAGAAGCGACATTAATTTAGTAAGGAGCAAGCTTGTCTGCTGCATTAACCGAGGGTCAGAAGAACCTTCTGCTGGATAAGAACCTGGCGCACCTGGCGACTCTGAACCATGATGGCTCACCCCAGGTCTCGCCGGTCTGGATCGATTTCGATGGTAAGCATGTCCTGATCAACACCGAGATGAAGCGGCAGAAGCCGCGCAACCTCCGGCGCGACCCGCGCGTGGCCGTCACCGTGATCGACAGCGAGAACGCCTTTCGCTACGTCGAGATCCGCGGACGCGTCGTCGAGGAGACGATCGAGGGCGCTTTCGAGCACATCGACATGCTCGGCAAGAAGTACCTCGGCCTCGACAAATACCCGAACAACGCGCCGGGCGACCAGAGAGTGATCTTCAAGATCAAGCCCGAGCACGTATACGCCCAGGCTGTCGACTAGGCCTCCGCACAGGGGTGGGGGCAGGCGCCCTCGCCCCTTCTCCTCACAAGCGCTTTCTACCTGTGTTTGAGGTTGGCCACGAAGCTCAGGCTTCGCGCCCCTCGTTCCAGCGCGGGGGGAAAAGGGACTCAAGCTCGTTGCGCAGGGGGTCGCCGTCGGGCAGGAACTTGGAGAAGTCGCCGACCGGCTCTTCGCGGCCACGCTCGCCGGTCACACCGTAGGTCTTGATCTTCTCTTGGAGGAGCATCAGGCCCTGCAGCAGCGATTCTGGCCGCGGGGGGCATCCGGGGACATAGACGTCCACCGGCACGATGTTGTTGACGCCGGGTAGCGTGCTATAGCCGTTGGCGAATGGGCCGCCGATGGTCGCGCAGGAACCCATGCTGATCACCCACTTGGGCTCGGCCATCTGCAGGTAGACGCGGCGGACCGGGGGAGCCATCTTCCAGGTCACGGTGCCCGCGACGATCATCAGGTCGGCCTGGCGCGGCGAGGCGCGGAAGACCTCGGAGCCGAAGCGGGCGATGTCGTAGCGGGAAGTCGCCGTGGCGATCATCTCGATGGCGCAGCAGGCGAGGCCGAACATCGCCGGCCAGAGCGAGGAGCTGCGCGCCCAGTTCATCACCTTGTCGAGCTGGGCGACGAGGATGTTGCGACGCACCATCTCGTCGATGTCGCTCATGGGGGCGCCCGGCGGGGGAAGGGTTATCGGCTCCAGCATTGCCTGCATTCGGATTCTAGACGAAGCAGGCCGTGGGCGGTGACCAGGACGGTCGCAGCGCCTGGTCGCCCGGCACCGGGGTTGTTAGCTCGCCGACTTCGGTCTTAGACTCCGGAGCGAGCTAACTCCCAACGCCGGTGGGCCAGTACCGCGCCCCACCCGAGAAGGTACGAATTGCATCTCTCCAGGCTATTCGGTCGCCGTTTGCGCGAAGCGCCGGCGGACGCCGAGCTCCCATACCACCAGTTGCTCGTCCGCGGCGGCTACATCCAGCAGCTCAGCGCCGGCATCTACATGTATCTGCCGCTCGGCTGGATGGTGTTCAAGAAGGTCGAGCAGATCGTCCGCGAGGAGATGGACGCGGCCGGTGGACAGGAGCTGCATCTTCCGGCGCTGCAGCCCATGGAGCTGTGGGAGGCGTCGGGCCGCCGCGAGAAGTGGGGGGAGGTGCTCTTTTCGCTGCGCGATCGCCGTCAGCGCGAGTACGCGCTTGGCCCGACCCATGAAGAGGTGCTGGTCGAGGCCTACAAGCACAACGTCCAGAGCTACCGCGACCTGCCGCAGCTCGTCTACCAGATACAGAACAAGTTCCGTGACGAGCCGCGGCCGCGCGGGGGCCTGCTGCGTCTCCGCGAGTTCTTCATGAAGGACCTCTACTCCTTCGACGCCACGTGGGAC
The DNA here is from genome assembly GCA_009377665.1 of Dehalococcoidia bacterium. Classification (GTDB taxonomy): domain Bacteria; phylum Chloroflexota; class Dehalococcoidia; order WHTO01; family WHTO01; genus WHTO01. The sequence continues at coordinate 14,577 of WHTO01000005.1, read as the reverse complement.
GGGCTGGATCGGAGCTACCAGGCGATGTACGACGCCTACCTGGCCGTGTTCAGCCGGGCGGGGGTGCCGGTGGTTGCGGTCCAGGCAGACTCGGGGACGATGGGCGGCAAGGACTCGCAGGAGTTCATCTTCGTAACCGACATGGGTGAGGACACGATCGTGCTCTGCCCCTCCTGTGGGTACTCGGCGAACACCGAGAAGGCGGTTTTCAACAAGGGCACGGCCGCCGCCGAGGATGCGCGGCCCCTCGACGAGGTCGCCACCCCCAACATCAAGACGATCTCCGCCCTGGCCGCCTTCCTGGGCGTCGCCGAGTCGCGCACCGCCAAGGCGGTCTTTTACATGGGAGATGGTCAGCCGCTGCTTCTCGTCATCCGCGGCGACCTGGACGTCAACGAGGTGAAGCTCGCGAACGCCGTGGGTGTGCTCGAAGTAAGGCCCATGAGCAACGAGGAGGTGGCCCAGCACGGACTCGTGGCGGGCTCAGCGTCGGCCATCGGTCAGTCCGGGTTGCGCGTCATTGCCGACGACAGCGTCGTCTCGGCGCCGAACCTGGTGGCCGGCGCCAACAAGCCCGACAGCCACCTGCTCAACAGCAACTACGGGCGTGATTGGGAGGCGGAGCTCGTCGCGGACATTGCGGTCGCCTGCGAGGGCGACCCCTGCGTTGACTGTGGGACGGCGCTGGAAGTGAAGCGCGGCCTGGAGATGGGCCACGTCTTCAAGCTTGGCACCGTGTACGCAGAGAAGATGGGGGCGACGTTCCTCGCCGCTGACGGCACCCGGCAGCCGGCAGTCATGGGCTCCTACGGCATTGGTGTCGACAGGCTGCTGGCGGCGATCGTGGCCGCAAATCACGACGACCGTGGGATCACATGGCCCAGCCAGGTGGCGCCGTACCAGGTGCACCTCGTTGCCCTCAACCCCGAACAGGATTCCGTGCGCGAGGCGGGAGAGCGGCTTTATCGGGAGGTCGAGGCTGCGGGCATCGACGTGCTCTACGACGACCGCCAGGAATCACCGGGAGTGAAGTTTGCCGACGCTGACCTGATCGGCATCCCGCTGAGGGCTACGGTCAGCCCGAGGACCTTGAAAGAGGATTCCGTGGAATTGAAAGCGCGTGCCGAGGCTGAGTCGAGGAGGGTGCCGGCGGCCTCGGCACTGGAAGCGATTCGCGACCAGGTGGCAGAATTGCGAGTCGCTTCGGCTTAGGCAGCCCTGCGGCCCAGCGTCCCGTCGAGGTCGTGGGACTGGCCAGGCGCCCGAGAGGGCGTGGGGATGACCTCGATGCGCTGACGCCTCAGCGAGCGCCGCTCGAAGAAGTTGACGGCATCGAGGGCGAACAGCCCGGCGAATCCGCAGAGGGACGCGAATATGAACTCCATAGCCTGTACTCCTTTAGCTGCAGCGGCTGTAGCCGCACACCGGACAGAGCGAGCAGCCCTCGCCGTGGACGATCGGCCCCGCGCAGTCGGGGCAGCGGCTCGTGGCGGCGGCTCTGAAGGTAAGCTGAGCGCCGGGCCGCTGGACGGTCGGCCTTTCGCCGGGTTTGCTGGCGATTGATAACGGTCGCATCACTTCGTGCCTCGCTAGAACATCTGTGCGGACATTACAGAACATGTGTGCTTCGGCTGTCAAGAGCGCGCCCGCCGGCAGGTCCTCTTCGCAGGCGACAGTTCTTGTCGCGCCCGCCTGCGTGGGTGCCGAAGCTGGCGCCGGCGGCCGCCCTGCTCGCCGGGATGGGCCTCGCGGCCGCGTGTGTGGGTTCGGACGGAGGTCGGCCATCCCAGACACCCATGCCAACGGCAGAGGTGATGGCCGCGTCCTTGGAGCCTGCCGTACCTGTCCCGGCTGGCCTCGCCCGTGTCGTGATCCTCGCGGAGGCCAGGGAGGGCTACGAGGTGTTGCAGTACGGTACGGGCGTCGTGGTTGAATGGCCATTCGTCGTCGCAGCCAGCACGCTCGTTGACCCCGATCTCTACGAGGCCGCGGTGACCGCGATCGTGGTTCAGCCGGAACAGCCTGGCGACAGAGCTTACTTCGCCGACCTCGCGGCTTCTGACCACTCGGCCGGCGTCTCAATCCTCAGGTTGACGTCGAGGGACGACGGCGACGCGCTGGAGGACTCTGACCGCGTCGAGCCGGCTGCGACAGCCGAATCGTCCCCTGCAGGTGGCGAGGGACTGGTCGTCCTCAGACATGGTCCTTTGGATGGTACCCTCGTTGCGCCGGTCCGGGCCATCGCGGAGCACACGGGTTCGACCGCGCTGACGACCTTGAGCGGCCTGGCCGGAGTCGGCGATGGCGTCGCCTACAGCCGTGCTCACTTCGTCGGACCGCTATCCGACGCGGGCGGTGGGCGGTCTGCGGTCGTCACGCCGGACGGTTGGCGGCCGTTGCTCGATGCGGCGCGCGAGATGCCGGGTGGCCTCACCTGCGCTAACTGCGGGGCAACTCCGGCCGCATCGCCATCAGAAACTCCAGTGCTCGAGGCTGTCGATCCGCGCTTCTTCAACTTCGTGTTCACGTCTGGCCTCACGGGTGACCCCGACGGTGGCGGTGGTCCGGTCCCGGTCGACGATGTGCAGTCCGTCCCCTTCGGGCAGGCCGAGTTCTTTGTCTTCTTCTCATTCGAAGGCATGGCCAATGGCGTTACCTGGGGCTGGTCGTGCCTGCACGTGGACGGGCGTGACTTTGGCAGCGTCGATCCGGCCTTCAGGCGATGGGATTTCGGCGAGTCGGGAAGGGTCTTCACGGCCTGCGCCACGGAAGATGGAGCGCCCCTGCCCCGGGGCGACTACAGGATCACAATCGTCCTGGTCAGCGATGGGGTCGAGGCGACGGTGGCCGAGGCATCCGTGGCGGTTAGCTAGGTGTTCCAGTATGGATCACTCAGGTTTGCAGTTCTTTGATGGGTGAGGGTCGCCGGGCTAGAATGCGTTGGTGATTGAACGGCGTGGCCAACTGCGCCAGGTGGCGATCCTGACGCTCGGCTGCAAGCTCAACCAGGCCGATTCCGACGCCCTGGCGAGGCGTTTCAGGCTCGCTGGTTGCGCGGTCGGCGAGGACATCGCCGGTGCCGACGCCATCATCGTCAACTCCTGCACGGTCACCCACGTCGCCGACCGCAAGGCGCGACAACTCGTGCGGCAGGCCCGGCGCGGCGCCCCGGGCGCCACCGTGGTGCTGACCGGCTGCTACGTCGATTCCGCCGGCGGCAGGCCGGCGATCGAGGCCGGCGCCGACCTTGCCATCCCCAACCGCGATAAGGGGCAGATCGTCGATCTCGTGTTCAGCAAGCGCACCGGCGAGACGCCTGACGCGGGAGCTGCCGGCGAGCGTCCGGCCCTGCGCGGGTTGCGCAGCCGCGCGTTCATCAAGATCCAGGAGGGCTGCAACGATGTCTGTTCGTTCTGCATCGTCCCGCGTGTGCGCGGGCGGGAAGATTCGCGCACGGTCGACGACATCCTCGAGGAGGCCGCCGCGCACGAGGCGGCCGGGGCGCAGGAGATCGTCCTGACCGGCACTCAGCTCGGTCATTACGGCCGCGACCGCGGCTGGGAGCCGGGGCCCCGGCTTCTGCTCGAACAGCTTCTGCTGCGCACGACCGTGCCGCGGATCCGCATCTCATCGCTGCAGCCGCAAGACCTTCACCCGGCGCTGCTGGAGCTCTGGGCGGATAAGCGGCTCTGCCCGCACTTCCACGTGCCCCTGCAGAGCGGCAGCGACAGCGTCCTGCGGCGGATGCGCCGTCGCTATGGTGCCCGGCGCTACCGCGAGGCGCTTGACCTGGTCCGGAAGCAGGTGCCGGGCGCGTCGGTCACCACCGACGTCATCGCCGGCTTCCCCGGCGAAACCGAAGAAGACTTCGCCGAGACGGTCGCCCTCTGCGAAGAAGCCGGGTTCAGCTGGATGCACGTCTTCCCCTACTCTCTGCGCCGGGGCACCAGCGCCGCGCTCCTCGATGGGCACCTGCCGTCCGAGGTCAAGCGGCGCCGCGTCGATGAGCTCATCGGCATCGCTCGGCAGGGGGGGGCACGCTTCCGGAGGGGGCTGCTCGGCGCTTCGCACGAGGTCCTGTGGGAGGAGCGGGTCCCCGATGGTGAATGGCTGGGCCTGACCGCTAACTACGTTCGCACGCGGGTCTCGACCGACGACGACCTGGCCAACACCATCTCGACCGTGAAGCTGCTGGCCCTCAGAGGCGATATCGTGGACGCGGAACGGTTACCGATAGCCGTGGCGGGTCGCCCGTGAACGCACAGGTACCGGGCACCGAGGGTACCGTGCAGGAAGCCGTGCCGGCCGACCTCCTCAAGCAGGCTCTGGAGAGCCTGGTCTTCGTGGCTCCCGAGCCCGTACACGTCAACGCCCTGGCCCGTACGGTCGGCTGGCCGCCCGGCAAGGTGCGGACCGCCCTGCTCGAGCTCGAGGAAGACTGCCGCAGCCGTGGCCTCCGCCTTCAGCGCACCGGCGAGGCCGTGCAGTTCGTGACCGATCCGGACGTGGCCGACGTGGTGCAACGCTTCCTCGGTATCGCCGAGAAGCGCCAGCTGACGCGGGGCGCCCTGGAAACGCTGGCGATCGTGGCGTTCAAACAGCCGGTCACGCGGGCGACGATCGACACGATGCGTGGCGTGAACAGCGACTACATGCTGACGCGGCTGCGCGAATCGGAGCTGATCGAAGAGGTTGGCCGCGAGAACGCCCCCGGCCGGCCCCTGATCTACGGCACGAGCTTCAATTTCCTCGAGTACTTCGGCCTGGAGGGCATGGAGGAGCTCAGACGGATCCTCGACTCGATCACGGTACCGTCCGAAGATGGCTCTCCCCAGCCCTCCTCCGAGACGCCACCCGAGGGCGCCGCCCTGCCGGTCAGCTCGGCCTGAGGTGTACGTCGGGGCCTGCCTGGTCCGCCTGTCCATCCCCGGCGCGCGGTCGCTGAAAGACAAGCGACAGGTTGTGCGCTCGTTGCTCGACCGCAGCCGGGCAAAGTTCGGCGTCTCTGCCGCGGAGGTGGCTGATAACGAAGCCTGGCAGTACGCCTCGCTTGGATTCTCCAGCGTCTCGAATGATCATGCGCACGCTGAAGAGGTACTGAACGCCGTTGTCCCTTTCATCGAGAACCTGCGCCCGGACGTCGAGGTGCTTTCGGTCACGATGGAGGTCTCGCGGCTCGATCCTTGATGGCGCGGCAGCGCTTTCGTAGCCGTAAACTGTGTTCGATGAAGCCGCAGGGATACCTCTCGACGTTGCGCGCCCGCTTGCGGCGCTTGCGGGGCACCGGCCCCTTGCAGCCCGAGTTCTACCAGTGGCTGGCGGATACCCGGCAGTACCTTGCGACGACCTACGGCGACCCCTCGCCCGAACTCGCCACGTTCACCCAGCAGATGTACGAGGGGAGCGAGCCCGACAGCGCTTATATGCATCACGACGGTCCATGGGGGCTCTTCGAGCGTATGGCCAGGGCGGAGGAGTTCCTCGACAGGTCAG
>WHTO01000005.1:4493-9074 GCA_009377665.1 Dehalococcoidia bacterium | reverse complement strand
CGAACCGTCCAGGTCCAGCGAAGCCGGCTGACGATTCGAGGCCTCCCGTGCCCTGCCGATACTAAAGCCGGAAGGCAGATTGCTGATTATTCGCTGGCTCATGGAATCTCCGGACGGTGGCGCGCGTCTGAGTGGCATGTCACTGGTCCTCGAAAATGGCGATGTGCATCACTTCTACGCGGTCCATGACGGCATCCACCACTCGTATAACGCCGAGCTCCGCGGGCACTACGAACGCGCGCTGGCGAGGGAGATGTCGAGGCCTGGCGCCCGCGTTGTCTATCAATGGGGCGCAGCCGACGACGAGGCCGTTTAGATCCCGACGACTCGTCGCCGTCCAACGGGCGGCCGACCTGCCTTGCGCGTAGTCGTCGCGCCTCTCGAATTCAAAGGTACGCTCACCGCGCTCCAGGCGGTCGAGGCGATCTGCAACGGGCTGGCGGAGAGCATTCCCGAATCCGAGCTCGTTCGGCAGCCAATGGCCGACGGCGGCCCGGGCACGCTGGATGTTGTCTCCGCAGCCGCTTCGCTGGCGATGCGCCGCGCGCAGGTGCACGACGCGCTGGGGCGCGGGATCGCGGCGCGCTGGGGCGACCTCGGGGATGGCGCCGCGATCATCGAGTCCGCGCAGGCCTGCGGACTGTCGCTCCTTGCTCCTCACGAGTACGACCCGCTCCGGGCTGACACGCGCGGCGTCGGCGAGATCATCCTCGAGGCCCTGGACGCGGGCGCTCGCCGCCTGTTCGTTGGGCTCGGCGGCAGCGCCACAAACGACGGCGGCCGCGGCCTCCTCGAGGCGCTGGGCGTCCGTATCACGGGCCAGGGAAGCGAGCTGAGTTTCGATCTGGCCGCGATTGATACCCGCCTCGAACACGCCGAGATCGTCGGTCTGTCCGACGTGCGCAATTCACTTCTCGGTGAGGACGGCGCTACGTACGTCTTCGCGCCGCAAAAGGGCGCCGGCGATGAACAGCTGGCCTCCCTGGAGGAGCGCATGGCGGCCTTTGCGGACGCGGCCGAGATCGCCTTTGGACGCGCCGTGCGAAGCGTCGATGGCGCAGGGGCTGCCGGCGGCCTCGGATTCGCCCTCCTGCTGCTCGGTGGGCGGTTGCTGCCGGGGGCCGAAGTGCTTGGGCGTCTGTCGGGGATCGATAAAGCACTGGAGTCCGCCGACGCGCTGGTCACGGGCGAGGGCACGTATGACGAGCAGAGCATGTCGGGCAAGGGCGTTGGCTTCCTGGTGGAGCTCTCCCGTCGGGCTCACGTGCCGGCATTCGGGTTCTTCGGCCGGGTTCGGCGAGCCGCGCTCGAGTTCGAAGATGTGCTGTCGCTGGAGGACCTGGCGGGTTCGCTCGCTGCAGCCCTCGCGCAGCCTCATGTTCACCTGCGCGAGGCTGCGCGGCAGCTGGGCCAGAGAATCGGCTGATCGCGGTTCTTTACCCAGCAGGCCCCGCCGTACAGAGTGGCTTTGTGGCCCGGGCGGGGCCCATCCAATCGATGGAGGGAGGAACGTTATGGCGAGGGTCGCACTGATTTCAGGTGGCAGCCGGGGCATTGGCGCCGCGATCTGCGAGGTTTTGGCGAGGGAGGGCGCCGACGTGGCGCTGTTCTACCGCAAGGACGAGGAGGCTGCGGCCGCGGTCGTGAACGCGGTCGAGGCGCTGGGCCGCAGGGCGAAGGCTTACCAGGCCGACGTCCAGGATCTGGAAGGCACGGGCGCCGCCGTGGGACGTGTGCTGGATGATTTCGGCGGTGTCGACATCCTCGTTAACAACGCAGGAATCGCTTCGCGCGGACAGCTCGTGGTCGATACCGAGCCCTCCGAGGTCCAGCGCGTCCTGGCCGTGCACGCGGTGGGTTCCTTCCATCTCTGCCGCCTGCTGGTGCCGCAGTTGAGGGACAGGGGCCGCGGCGACATCATCTTCATCTCGTCGGTGGCTACCCAATCCTGGGGTGCCCACGGCGCGCCGTACAACATGGGCAAGGCGGCGGTCGAGGCCCTGGCAAAAACCCTCGCACACGAGGAGGCGGACAATGGCATCCGCGTCAACGTCGTTGCCCCTGGAGTTGTCGAAACCGAGATGGGACGACGTCTGATCCGTGCGACGCTCAACGAGGAGATAACCCAGATCGGTGGCCGTCTCCCCTTCGGCAGGGTCTGCCAGCCTGAGGATGTAGCGGAGACGGTCGGGTTCCTATGCTCAGACCGTTCGCAGTACACCACCGGCCAGGTTATCTACATCCACGGCAACGTCGACGGCGGGGTGGCCCAGCTGGCGGCTCACTGACGTAGTCGCACGGCGGCGGACGAGGAAGGATCGCCAGTGGGCCGGACGCACTGCCTGTTCTGCCGTCGTAGCGCGGCGTGACCTTTGTCACGGCGGTCCATGTTCGCGGAACCCCGGACCAACGTTTGGTAATCTCAATAGAGACTGCAGACGATGGATCGCGATCCCAACGCCGTCATCCAGAAGCCAGAGCGCTTTGGTACGCGGGGCGCTGTCGTAGTCGAATGGATAGCCAAGGTCGCTGCCCTGCTGGCGTCCCTGGTTCTTCTCTTCGAGCGCTCGCCGCGACGTACCCCTCTGATCTTCCTCGCCGTTGTCCTGATCTTCCTCTTCCTGATCTGGTTCTCACGCCAGAACCGGCGGAACTACGGGATGTGGGCGATCTACGTCGTCACGCTTCTCGTCTTCAGCATGCTGCGGCCCTACGCCGATGAGACGAGTATCCCGGTCCACGTGGCAGATCTCGCGCAAATGGAGGCGCTGCTATTCGGCGGCACCATACCCAGCGTCTGGCTTCAGCATCACTTCTTCGACCCCCGCGAGCTGGGGCCGCTCGACTGGGTGACCACGCACATTCACTGGTCGTACTTCATCATGCCGCACCTGATGACGATCCTCGTCTTCCTCTTCAAGCCGAAGGACTTCGATCGCCAGGTGCTGACGATCATCGGCATCTTCGTGGTCGGCCTGGCCATCTACTTCGTCGCTCCGGCCGCGCCACCGTGGTACGCCGCCCGCGTCGGCGAGATTCCCTACCTGTTCCGGGTCATGAACGATGTCGGCGCCGAGCTCAACGCGCAGTTTTACTCGACAGGCTACCGGGCCTTCGGGGAGAGCAACGCGGTGGCGGCCCTGCCCTCTCTTCACATGGCTGTCACCTTCGGCCTCGTCCTGCTGGCGCGCCGCTACAGCAACAAGCTCGCTCTCGGGCTGTTCGTGTATTCGCTGCTGATGGGCTTCTCGCTGGTTTACCTGGGCGAGCACTACGTCGTCGACCTGCTGCTCGGCATGGGCGTTGCCTGGGTCGTGTACACGCTCGTTGACTCCTACGTCGAGGCCCGCGAGGGGCGCGTTCAGCGAGCGCCGCCGGCGACGGGCGACAAGCTCAGCCCCGGCTACGTCGCCTCCTGAACCTGGGAGCGGGCTCCAGGCTGGTTCCGACATCGGCGCTGTGGGCTTCTCCTGGCCCAACGCGAGGGGTCCGCGGCGGTTTCCCGGGTTGACAGAACGGAGGCGAATTCCCTACGTTCGTAAGCAATCAAGCCTTGAAGGGGAGTAGTAGCAAGCCTTTCCTACCCCAGAGAGCCGGTGGGCAGGTGAAAGACCGGTGGCAGGCGGCTTGCGAACTCACCCCGGAGCTCATGCGATGAACGACGACTCGGGAGTACCAGTAAAGGATTAGTCTCGCCCCGCCGGGCGAAGGCTATCCTCCCGGCCGTCCCTCGTCAGTCCTCAGTCGCATACGGTTTGCGTCCGTTAGCGCGCGTCGAGTGTCCGGACACGTTGGGTTTTTCCGACGTTGCCGGGAACAAGGGTGGAACCGCGGGAATGTGCTCTCGTCCCTGGATGGACGAGGGCATTTTTTGTTCCCCGCCAGTTCGCGCCATGGGGCGGCGCCCGGGCTCGGCAATCGCGCGTGATGGACCGCCGGCCGTATGGAGGATGGCGAAGGGCGAGCGATTACCTGGAGGAATGTGATGACTAAGATGACTGGCGCGGAAGTCTTGATGGAATGCCTGCGCCGCGAAGGCGTTGAGATCGTCTTCGGCTACCCCGGCGGCGCCAACCTGCCGCTCTACGACAAGCTCACGGGTTACCGCGAGCACGTGAAGCACGTGCTGGTCAGGCACGAGCAGGCCGCGGCCCACGCCGCGGACGCCTACGCCCGCGTCACGGGTAAGGTCGGTGTTTGCTTTGGTACGTCGGGGCCGGGCGCGACCAACCTGGTCACGGGAATCGCCAACGCCTGGATGGACTCTGTCCCCATGGTCGCCATCACGGGCGCCGTGGTTTCCAGCCTGATCGGGCGGGACGGCTTCCAGGAAGCCGACATAACCGGCATCACCATACCGATCACCAAGCACAACAGCCTGGTCATGGACGCCAACGAGATCGCTCGCTCGGTGCGCGAGGCGTTCTACATCGCTTCGACGGGGCGGCCGGGGCCCGTGCTCGTCGACATCCCGCGTGACGTGCTCCAGCAGGAGGTCGAATTCGTCTGGCCCGAAAAGGTCAGCATCCGGACCTACAAGCCGACGACCGAGGGTCACCCGGCGCAGATCAAGAAGGCGGC
>WHTO01000005.1:0-4483 GCA_009377665.1 Dehalococcoidia bacterium | reverse complement strand
CATCAACGAGGCGAAGCGGCCGCTGATCCTGGCGGGACACGGGGTCGTCATGGCAAACGCCCACGATGAGCTGCTGGCGGTGGCCGAGAAGGCACAGATACCGGTCGTCAGCACGCTGCTCGGCCTCGGCGGCTTTCCCGGATCGCACGACCTGTTCATGGGCATGCCGGGTATGCACGGTATGTACTGGAACAACATGGCCATCGGCGAGGCCGACGTCATCATCGGGGCAGGCATGCGCTTCGATGACCGGGTGACGGGCCGTCTCAAGGACTTCGCGCCGCACGCCAAGATCGTACACATCGACATCGACCCGGCCGAAATCTCCAAGAACGTCCGCACCCTGGTGCCGATCGTCGGCGATGTCAGGCAGGTGCTGGGTGCGCTGATTGGCCATCTCGAGCCCGCCCGTCACGACGAGTGGCTGGGCTGGTTCGCCGAGATGCGCGAGAAGCACCCCTCGATCACCATCGGCGAGAGCCGCACGCTGCTGCCGCAGTTAGTGATCAAGAAGATCTATGAATCGATGGGCGACGACGGCTACGTCGTCACCGGCGTTGGCCAGCACCAGATGTGGGCTGCGCAGTTCTATCGCACCGACAAGCGCAACGGCTTCGTCACATCGGGCGGCCTGGGCACGATGGGATTCGAGGTGCCGGCGGCGATGGGCGTGCAGTTCGCCTTCCCCAACGACACCGTCTGGTCGATCTGCGGCGACGCCGGCTTCCAGATGACGCTGCAGGAGCTGGCGACGGTCGTCGAGCACAACCTGCCGATCAAGTTCGCAATCATCAACAACGGCTGGGCCGGCATGGTCCGGCAGTGGCAGGAGCTCTTCTACGAAAGGAACTTCTCAGAGAGCAAGATGTTTAACCCGGACTTCGTCAAGCTCGCCGAGGCGTTTGGCATGCTTGGCCTTAAGGCGACCAGGAAAGAGGACGTCGCGCCGGTGATCGAGCAGGCGGTAGCGCACCGCGGGCCCGTCCTGATCGACTTCGTCGTTGACCAGGACGAGAACGTCTACCCAATGGTCCCACCCGGCGCTTCGTTGGCCGAGACCGTGGACCTGCCCGCCATTCCAGTGGTTGCACAAGGAGCCCGCATATGATGACTTCCAACGGGGCGGGGACGGCCGATCGCAGCGCCCTCGAGGGCGTCGCCCGCAGCAGCAAGCACAGCAAACACACGATAATCGCGCTCGTCGAGGACCGGCCCGGTGTCCTGAATCGGGTGTCGAGTAAGTGGCGGCAGCGCAACTTCAACATCGAGAGCCTGACCGTCGGGCCCAGCGAGACACCGGGCCTGTCGCGGATGACCTTCGTGGTCGACGCCAGCAACACGGATGTCGACCAGGTGATCAAGCAGCTTTACAAGGTCATCGAGGTGGCGAAGATCACCGATATCACGCACAGCGAGGCGATCATGCGCGAGCTCGCGTTGATCAAGGTCAAGGCGACCGCTTCGACGCGGGGATCGATCATTGAGATCTGCGAGATGTTCCGGGCCAACATCATCGATGTCGCGCAGGATTCACTCGTGATCGAGACCACGGGTACCGAAGACAAGATCGACGCCATGTTCGAGATGCTTCGGACGTACGGGATAAAGGAGCTTGTGCGCACGGGCCGCGTGGCGATGACCAGGGGTGCGACAACCGTTTCATTTGTAGAGGAGGGCGTGGCCTGATGGCGCGAATGTACTACGACCAGGACGCTGATCTATCGGCGTTGAAGGGCAAGAAGATCGCGGTGATCGGCTTCGGCAGCCAGGGCCACGCGCACGCGCTGAACCTGCGTGACGGCGGCTTCGACGTCGTGGTTGGGCTCTATCCCGGCTCGAAGAGCTGGAAGGCCTGCGAGGAAAGCGGCGTGCCCGCGGCGGCGGTCTCAGATGCCGCTGAAGCCGCGGACGTCATCATGATCCTGACCCCGGACCAGACGCAAAAGCAGGTCTACGAGGAATTCATCGCGCCTGGGTTAACCGCCGGCAAGATGCTGATGTTCGCGCACGGCTTCAATATCCATTTCGGCCAGATCAAGCCACCCGACGACGTGGACGTGACGATGGTCGCGCCGAAGGGGCCGGGTCACCTGGTCCGCCGCGTCTTCGTCGAGGGCGGCGGCGTCCCGGCGCTCTTCGCCATCCACCAGGACTACACCGAGACCGCCAAGCAGCTCACCCTGGCCTACGCGCGGGGCATCGGCGGTACGCGCGGCGGCGTGCTCGAGACGACGTTCCTGGAAGAGACCGAAACCGACCTCTTCGGCGAGCAGAGCGTGCTCTGCGGTGGCGTTACGCAGCTGATCAAGACCGCCTTCGAAACGCTCGTCGAGGCCGGTTACCAGCCTGAGCTCGCCTATTTCGAGTGCATGCACGAGCTGAAGCTGATCGTCGACCTGATGTACGAGGGTGGCATGGGCTACATGCGCTATTCGATCAGTGACACGGCGGAGTACGGTGATTACAGCCGGGGCCCGCGGATCATCGACGACAACGTGCGCCAGAACATGCGCAAGGTGCTGGCCGAGATCCAGTCGGGTGAATTCGCGCGCGAGTGGATCCTCGAGAATCAGGCTGGCAGGCCGTCATTCGATGCCCTGCGCCGGCGCAACCAGGAGCACCAGGTGGAAGAGGTGGGCGCCGAGCTGCGGTCGATGATGTCGTGGCTGAAGCAGTCCCGGCCCGCGCCGGGTGGAAACGGCGCGAAGACCGACGCGAAGGAAGCTGCCCGTTGACAACCGTTAGCAAGCTGTCCAGCCGCCGGCTCGCCTCGTTGACCAGTCACCTCGCGCTTTTCCGGCCCCGGGGTCGCCTCCGCGACCCGCGGGGCCTCCGGCGGGCGGGATATGAAGGCCCGCGTCAGAAGCAAGCGACTTAACTTCGCGGAAGGTAAAGGACATGGCTGACAAGGTATTCATTTTGGACACGTCGCTGCGTGATGGGGAGCAGTCCCCGGGCGTGGCTTTCAACCAGAACGACAAGCTGGAGATCGCGACTTCGCTCGAGAAGATGGGCGTCGACTACATCGAGGCCGGCTTCCCGGGCTCCTCTCCGGGCGACCTCGAGGCGGTCAAGGCCGTTGCGTCGGTCGTCAAGGGATCGTCGATCGCGGGGTTGGCCCGCGCCGTCCCAGCCGACATCGACGCCTGCTGGGAGGCGGTACAGGGGGCGGTCCACCCGCGCATCCACGTCTTCCTCTCCAGCTCGGACATCCACCTCATGCACCAGCTTGAGAAGGACAAGGAGCAGGTGCTCCAGATGGCGCGCACGATGGTCGCCCGGGCCGCCGGCTACACGTCGGATGTCGAGTTCTCGCCGATGGACGCCACGCGCTCGGACCGCGAATTCGTCTATCGGATGCTGACCGAGTGCATCGACGCCGGTGCGACGACGGTCAACATTCCGGACACCGTCGGCTACGCCATCCCGGAGGAGTTCGAGCAGTTCATCAAGGGCATCCAGGAGAACGTGCCGAACATCCACAAGGCGCGCATCTCCGTGCACTGCCACAACGACCTGGGCCTCGCGGTATCGAACAGCCTGGCCGCGGTGACGGCCGGCGCCCGCCAGGTCGAGGTTTGCGTCAACGGCATCGGCGAGCGCGCCGGCAATGCAGCTCTGGAAGAGGTCGTGATGGCGCTGCACACCCGCCCCGACTTCTTCAACGTGCCGACCACCATCAACACGCGCGAGATCACGCGCGCCAGCCGCCTGGTCTCGGACCTGACCGGCATGGTCGTTCAGCCCAACAAGGCGATCGTCGGATCGAACGCCTTCCGCCACCAGTCCGGCGTGCACCAGCATGGCGTCCTCAAAATGCGCGAGACCTACGAGATAATCGACGCCGTGGAGATCGGTCTCGAGCGGGGCAGCGTGCTTGTCCTCAACAAGAACTCGGGCCGCGCCGGTCTGAAGGCCCGGCTCGAGGAGCTGGGTTACGAGCTGACCGAGGAAGAGCTGTCGCGGATATTCCTCGCCTTCAAAGACCTGGCCGACAAGAAGGGCGAGATCGACGACCGTGACCTCGAGGCGCTGGTCTCGGAGAAGATGCGTACCGAGAACGAGGTCTATCGGCTAGAGCTCGTGCAGGTCTCGGCCGGCAACCACGCCGTGGCCACGGCAACGGTGCGCCTGGTCAGCCCCGACGGCAACATCGTTGACGATGCGGCCACAGGCACCGGGCCGGTCGACGCCGTGTACCAGGCGATCAACCGGATCGTCGCCGTGCCCAACGTCCTCACCGAGTTCTCTGTCAAGGCCGTCACTGAGGGCATCGACGCCATTGGCGAGGTAACGATTCGCATCGAAAGCGAAGGTCGCAGCTACGTTGGTCGCGGCGGCGACACCGATATCATCGTGGCGTCGGCGAGGGCCTACATGAACGCCCTCAATCGTCTGCTCACGACGAAGGGCAGCCGGGCGCCAGTTGCGGTGGAAACGACTCCCTAGCTTCGCAGCAGGACTGGGCAGGCCGGCGGCGGTG
>WHTO01000098.1 GCA_009377665.1 Dehalococcoidia bacterium | reverse complement strand
CGACTTCATGGTCGGGATATAGCCGTCCAGGAGATGAAGGTCAGACCCACAGATGGCCGTGCTGGTGATTCGCACGATGGCGTCACGGGGGTTCAGGATCCCGGGGTCGGGCACATCCTGCACCTGCACGTTGTCTTTGCCCAACCAGCACAGCGCCCTCACGGTGCGAATCCTTGCCGCCCTGAGGGCTGGCTCTCTGTCGTGGGGATCTCGCCAGTCTCGGCCAGTTGCTTGAACTGCCTCAGATCTTCGCGGGTGCGGTCTTCCGGGTGTCCGCCAACAAGACGCCACGCGGTGTTTTCAACGCGGCCGGCCGGGGCATCATACGAGAGGTTGACGCGGACCTCGGTACCCCTGCCCGCTGGCGCATCTCGGAATTGGACAACACCGTGCCCTCCAGGGGACTCCCACGGCGCCGACTCGTTCGGCCTCGTCGCCCCGGCGGTCTCGCTTCGCCCGGGCGCCACGTCCGAGGAGCCATTGCCGGATGACATCCGGCTCCGGAAGCGCTCCCAGGCCTGGTAGACCTCTGCTCGGCCACGGTTAACCGTGACTGCCTTGACGAGCTGACGGTCCGTCCGGGCGACCTTCCCCCGCCCCGCCAGGACGGTAGCGGCCGCCGCCGCCGCGATGATGAGCGCGGACGCCTTCTTCACAACGCAGCCTCCTTAATTGTTGTCAGTGCTTTGGGTCGAGCTGGTTGTTGTCCCTCGCCGCTTTCTCGTCCAGCGCTGTGAGCAGCGAGGGAGCCAGCGCGGACTGGCTTTGCCAGCCACGGGCGACGCTTCCCGCGTCGCCGTCAGGCGATGGCAGGAGCCGATCGACGATGCCAAGCATATCCGCCATAAGGCCCGGAACGATTCCATGAAGCCGGGCCGCCGCCAGGGCCTGCAGGGTGATGACCAACTCCGAGTCACCACGCCGGCAAGCCGAAACTATCTGGCGAGCAGCGTATTCAGCGCCGACCGAGGTGACGGGCAGGGCGTTACTGATCGCGAACCAGGCGGACTCCAGCCGGGACTTGCCCTTGAAGAGGGCGTTACGGGGACTACCGGTACGCATGAGGCCGGGAATCACAGTCGTGACCTTGATCCCGTCTTTCCTGAGCGCCCCGCGCAGCCCCTGGGACAGGCCGGTGAGAGCGAACTTGCTGACCGAGTAAGGGAGCATGTGGGGAACGCTTACCTCACCGCCGATGGAGGAGATATTGACGATCCGGCCACCGGCCCTGCGCCTCATCCCGGGCAGGACGGCCATCGTCGTATGGAGCGACCCCCAGAAGTGGACGTTCATCGTCTGTTGAAAGTCTTCGAATCCAGGGGGCCGACCTGGATGACGCCGGCGTTGTTTACCAGCACGTCGACCGGGCCCAGGGTGCCTTCCACCTCCCGCACCATGGCATCCACCTGCTGGGGGTCACTGATATCGCAGCGGATGGCGATCACCCGGCCGCCCCGCCCCTCGAGGTCCTGCCGCGCGCGCTCCAGCCTTGCCCCGTCGGTGGCACAGATGGCCACCGACGCCCCGTTCCTGATCAACTCCCTGGCCACGGCCAGCCCGAGCCCGCGCGAGCCTCCAGTCACCAGGGCCACCCTCGCGGCCAGGTCCAGTGGTGTCGGGCGCATCAGATAGCGGGCGGCGGCCGTCGCGGCCAAGCCGAGCGCAAGTACTCGTAAAGGCTTCACCGGGTACCTCCTGGATCAGTCTAGGCAGGGATGCCCGGGTTCCCGGCGCAGACGAGTGGACCGCCACGGATTATTGATGAAGCTGCGATCCTTTCCGCCGCTTGCGCTTACGCTTCGTTAGCATGGACGAGGCTCCATGACCCCCTTCCAGACCGCCGTCTTGCTCGCCCTCGGCCTCATGTGGGGCTCCTCCTTTCTTTTCATGAAGGTCCTGCTGGACGAGATTGAGCCGCCCTTGATCGTCGCCTCGCGCATGCTGATCGCGATCATCGTTCTCTTCGGCCTCGTGGCTGTTCTGCGCCTGCCCATGCCCAGGAAGCGCTCGACCTATGGCTGGATGCTATTCATGGGTAGCGCGGGGGCCGTGATCCCCTTCCTGCTCACAACCTGGGGCGTCAGCCAGATTCCCACCGGGAGGGCCGCGATCCTCAACTCGACGATGCCGCTGTTCGTCGTTGGCCTCTCGGTCTTCATGGTCGGCGATGAGCGCTTCACAGCTTCGCGCGTCGTCGGAGTCATCGCCGGGTTCTTCGGCGTCGCCGTTCTGTCCGGCGCCGACGTGCTGCAGTTCAACCGCCAGGCCCTGCTGGGGGACGCGGCGATCCTCGGCGCCTCGCTGTCGTATTCCGCGGCTTCAATAGTGGCCCGGCTGCACCTGCGCGGCGAGCATGGCATCTCTCTCAGCGCCCTGCAGATGCTTTGTGCCTTCGTCCTGGTCGCACCCCTGGCCCTGCTCACCGAGCCCATCAGCCACCTCGGGCGCCTTGAGCTCAAACACTGGCTGGCCCTGGTGACCATGAGCGTGGGCGCCTCTTCCCTCGCCTACTGGGCCTATTACTGGCTGATAAACAACGCTGGCCTCATCAAGACCTCGATGGTCGGATATCTGCTGCCGGCGGTCGGCGTGATCCTCGGCTGGCTCGTCCTCAGCGAGGACGTTGGGTGGAACACCCTCGCCGGCCTTCTCCTTATCGCGAGCGGTATTGCTTTCGTGAATGGGATGATACCGGGGCTGAGCCTGCAATCGATCCGAAGGCAGGGCAGCCCGCCGCTCGCACAGCCGGCCCTTCCGGGGCCCGTTACGAATGTCGGCACGAAAGCAGCCGACGATTCGAGTCCGCTCGGCTAGCGGATGGTCCGGATTGCACCCGGGCTGGCCATGAGCTGGATGTGACAACGATGCATGGCTGGCCCCTCGGCTTCGCTGGCATGGACGGGGCTGGATGACCCCGCGGCAGACCGTTGTCCTGCTGGCACTCGGCCTGATGTGGGGATCGTCCTTCCTGTACGTGAGGGTGCTCTTGGACGAGATCGAGACGCCACTGATCGTCGCTGCACGGACATTGATCGCAACCGTCTTCCTCTTCGGCCTCGTCTGGGCCTGGCGCCTTCCCCTCCCGAAGACGCGGGCCACCTACGGCTGGATAGTGTTCATGGGCAGCGTGGGCGCGGCGATTCCATTCCTGCTCATCACCTGGAGCGTGAACCACATACCTACAGGGACGGCCTCGGTGCTCAATTCGACCATGCCGCTCTTCGTCGCTGGCCTCTCGGTGTTCATGCTGGACGATGAACGATTCACGCCCTCGCGGCTCTTTGGCGTAATCGCCGGCTTCCTCGGCGTCGGGGTCCTCTCGGGCGTGGATGCCATCGAGTTCAACCGCGATGCGCTGCTCGGCAACGCCGCCATGCTCGCGGCAGCCTTCTCATATGGCGCCTCCGCGATAGCGGCCCGGCTCCACCTTCGCGGCGAGCACGGGGTATCGCTCGGTGCGCTGCAGATGCTCTGCGCATTCATTCTCGTCGCGCCGCTCATGCTCATCTCCGAGCCCCCATCGGCGCTGGGCCGCCTGGGACTTGAGGAGTGGCTGGCCATGGCCGCCATCAGCCTCGGCGTATCGGCCCTGGCCTACCTGGCTTATTACTGGCTCATCGAGAACGCCGGCGCGGTCAAGACCTCAATGGTCGGCTACCTGTTGCCGGCCGTCGGCGTCGTCCTGGGCTGGCTCGTCCTGAACGAGGACGTCGGCTGGAACACGCTGGGCGGCCTGGCCCTGATCGCAATCGGGATCGCCTTCGTGAACGGGATGCTGAGCGTACCGGGCACGAGGTCAACGCCGGATCGAGAAGCCTCGCCGCCGGGTCCAGCCGATGCTACCGCGCCCTCGCCACCCGGCGAGGCCAGGACGGACGAATCCGCTTCCGTCGGCAACCCACCCCTCTAGGGGCCGGCGAGCGACTCGATGCGCCAGGTCGTGCCGTCGGGCGAGTCTTCCAGAGCAACACCGAGGTCGGAGAGCCGCGACCTCAATCGGTCGGCCAGTTCGAACTCACGCTTCTGACGAAGGTCGGCCCGCAGCTCGATCAGCAGCTCGACGAACGGCCCAATATCGCCGCCCTCCTGCCCCTCTTCGAGGCGCAACCCCAGGACGCCGGCCAACTCCAGCAGCGTACCCTGTGCCGCCTCCGTCAGCGCCCCGTCGTCGATACGCTTGTTAATCTCACGCGCGAGGTCGAACAGCGAGGCCAGCGCCCGCGGCGTGTTGAGGTCGTCGTCCATGGCCTCGATGAAGCGGCCGCGGAAAGGCTCCGGGTCGACCTGCCCCTCGCCCCCAGGGGCACCCGGCCGGCGCGCCGCCTGCCGCAGCCGGGCCGCGCCCGAGCGGGCTGCCTGCAGCCCCTCCTCGGAATAGACCAGCGGGCTCCGATAGTGGGAGTTCACCACGAACAGGCGGATGGCGTCGGCGCCGTAGGTGCGGAGGCCGTCCTCGATGCTGATGATGTTGCCAATGGACTTGCTCATCTTCTCGCCGCCCAGTTGCATCCAGCCATGGTGCATCCACCAGTGTGAGAACGGCTTGCCAGTGTAGGCCTCGCTCTGGGCGATCTCGTTCTCGTGATGGGGGAAGATCAGGTCCTCGCCACCGCCGTGGATGTCCAGCGTCTCGCCCAGATAGCGGATGGCCATCGCCGAGCATTCGATGTGCCAGCCCGGACGGCCTTTCCCCCACGGCGAGTCCCACGAAGGCTCGCCGGGCTTGGCGGACTTCCAGAGCGCAAAGTCGACGGCATCCTCCTTGAGCTCGCCGACCTCGACGCGGGCGCCCGACCGCAGTTCGTCGACCCGCTTGCCGGAAAGCGACCCATAGGTCGGAAACGTGCGCACGCGATAATAGACATCTCCGCCCGATTCGTACGCCTTCCCGCTCTCGACCAATCCGGCGATTATGTCGAGCATGCCGGCGATCTCTTCGGTGGCGCGCGGCCGGACGTGGGGTGGCAGCACGTTGAGCTCCTCCATCTCCCCCTCCAGCTCCGCGATGTGACGCTCGGCCAGGTCCTTGACCGTGGTGCCTGTCTCGTTGGCGCGGTTGATCAGCTTGTCGTCGATGTCGGTGTAGTTCGAGACGTGGAGCGTTCGCAGACCACGAAACTCCAGGTACCTCCGCAGCACGTCGAAGACGATGGCCGACATCGCGTGGCCGAGGTGGCTGCGCGAGTAAGGCGTAACCCCGCAGACGTAGATCTTTACTTCGCCCTCGGCGGCCAGCTCTTCGACGCTGCGCGATTGCGTGTTGTACAACCTGATCACTGGCGGTCCGCGCTCTCCCCTCTTCCTCGTTGTTCTGCCTGGGATCGCGCTGCGTTACCGAGAGTATCCTCACCATCCTCGATTCGCACGCCCTCGTGCCCGGCATCGTCCATGTCGTCGAGCGGCGGGTGGGAATGACCGAAGAGCTTCTGCTCCAGGTCACGGATACGCTGCTCCAGGATGTGTATGCGGTCCCACTCCGGGTCCGGCAGGCGCACGGTGGTTTCTTCCTCGGGGTCCTGGAAGGCCACGATGTGCCCCGGTACGCCGACGACCGTGGCGTTCGCGGGTACATTACTCACCACCACCGAGCCGGCCCCGATCCGCGCGTTCTCGCCGATGATCACCGCGCCGATCACGCTGGCCCCGGCCCCGACGGTAACGTTGTGACCCAGCGTTGGGTGACGTTTGACCCGGCGACGGCTTGTACCACCCAGGGTCACGCCCTGGTACAGGTGGCAATCATCGCCAATGATGGCGGTCTCGCCGATCACCACACCCATGCCGTGGTCGATGAAAAGCCTTCGGCCAATCTGGGCACCCGGATGAATCTCGATGCCGGTCAGCGCGCGGCTCAAGTGCGAGACAAGACGAGGCAGCAAAGGAACGCCCTGCGCGTGAAGGGTATGCGCCAGCCGGTGAAGCTGGCGAGCGTGAAAGCCAGGATACGTCAGAGCCACCTCGAGAGCACCGGCGGCGGCGGGGTCAAGCCGTTGCGCGGCGTCCAGGTCAGCCTTGATGTCTCCCAGCAATCCCAAGTCGATACCTCCTTGCTCCGTCCTCGGCTTCGCCCGTCCTTGAGGACGGGCTCGGGGCATCAGCCCCTACGACAGGAGCAACAGCGGCCGCCCATCCAGGAGAGGGGCGGCGCCGCGTCGGCGAGAGGGCCAGTGTGGTCATTCGGATTCATCAAGGAGCAGGACTACGGCGTAGGCGGCGATTGCCTCGCCGCGCCCCGTGGCATCGAGGCCGTCGTTCGACTTCAGTTTCAGGTTAACGCGAGCGGCGTCTAGATTGGCGACCTCGGCCAGCGTGCACTCGATGGCATGTCGATGTTCCCCCAGGCGCGGCCGCCCGGCGACCACCGTGCAGTCGATGTTTCCCGGCCGCAGGCCCCGCTCCGCGGCGAGGCGTACGGCCTCGCGCAGGAACGAGGCGCTGTCGGCATCCTTCAGGGCCGGATCGTCGGATGGGAAGTGTGCCCCCATGTCTCCCAGGCCCACGGCCCCGAGGATCGCGTCGCTCACGGCGTGGAGCAGGACGTCACCGTCGCTATGGCCGACCAGCCTGAGTTCCTGCGTGATCGCGTGGCCGCCCAGCAAGAGCGCGCCGCCGCCTGCCTGCAGGACATGGATGTCGTAACCGAAACCGACCCTCATCGCTCTTTGGATAGGCGCAGCACGCCGTCGAGCACGGTCACGGCCTGGCCCCCGATCTGTTCATTCCGTTCCACCGTCTCACAAAACAGTGCTCAGCAGCGCGGCGGCAAGCTTGAGGTCGTCAGCGGTGGTGACCTTGATATTTCTGTTCGACCCGGGATAGACCACAACTCGCGCGCCCACCATCTCGACCATCGCCGCATCATCGGTGACGTTGGTGCTCACCTCACGATGGGCGCGCTCCAGAAGCTCGTGGCGAAAGACCTGGGGCGTCTGCACGGTCCACAGCTGTCCGCGGTCCAGCGTCTCCAGCACTCGCCCGTCATCCGATACCCGTTTGATGGTGTCGGCGATGCGCATGCCGACGGTGGCGGCGCCGGTCTCGCCGGCGATCTCCAGGCCCTGCTCGACCATCTCGGCGGTGACAAACGGGCGCGCGGCGTCGTGGACAACGACCCATTCAAAATCGGCGCATTGGTGCAGCCCGGAACGGACAGAGTCCTGGCGGCGCTCGCCGCCCTCGGCGTATGTCAACGGCTTACCGGGATCGCTGGCAGACACGACGGCCTCGGCCCGGTCACGGCTTCCCGGTGGCATCACGAGTACAAGGGCCTCAACAGCTGGGACAGAGGCGATGGTCTCGAGCGAATATGCGAGCAGTGGCCGCCCGCACAGGTCCATGAACTGTTTCGGGCCGCCGGCGCGGGCCCCACGGCCCCCGGCAAGGATGATCGCAGCAACGCCAGGCACGGTCTGAACCTAAGGTGGAGCGCCGCAACATGACAAGCTGCGCCGATCGTACCTGGCCTGCGCCGGCGTTACGTTTTTGCAACGGCACCAGCCTAATCTCATCCCAATGCACCCGACGGACTCTGCGCAAGCGGCGACGGCCTCGGTTAAACAGGCGACCGGCGGCGACCTGAAGGCGTCGGCGAGCGAGGTGTCGGGCCGTGTGATGAAGCACGACGACCTCGGACTCGCCGCCGAGGTCGCCTACCATGCCATGCTCGCCTTTCTGCCATTTCTCCTTTTCCTCGGCGCGATCGCCGGCCTGTTTTCACCATTGATCGAGAAGGACGAGATCGTCGACGCAATCGCCGGGCAAGCAGAGGAAGCCGGCGCGGAGGAGGCCACTTCGACCGTGAAGCAGATGGTCGAGGACATCCTGGACAACAGCTCGGCGCAACTCGCCGCTGTCGGCCTGCTGGTCGCCGTCTGGTCGGGCTCCAACGCCATCGCCGCGCTGATGAAGGGGTTGGACCGCATCCATGGAACGGAAAAGCGCACCGGTTGGTTGGCTATCAGAGCGAAGGCGGCGGCCTTCCTGGTATTGTTCGTCGCGGTGTTCGTTCTCGCCCAGGTGCTGATCCAGGGGGCGTCCCTGCTCGGCGACGAGATTGGCTCCGTCGCGGGGCTCCCGATCGAATTCATCGCCTGGCTGCTCGGGCTGGCGCTGGTCGTCGCGAGCATCGGCGTTTTCTACCGGTTTGCACCTTCTGAGCGCCGCGAGAGCGATGCGCTGGTGACGCTTGGCAGCCTTGTGTACGCGGTGGCCTGGATCGCCATCACCGGCGTCTACACCATCTACCTTTCGCTGTTCGGTGGGCCGACGTCTGCGTTCGGAGTAGTCGGCGCCGTGATCCTGATAATGGTCTGGTTCTTCTGGACAGCGTTCAGCGTGCTTCTTGGCGCGGAAGTCGACCGGTACGTTGGGGACCAGGTGGACGGCGGCCGCGGTGGTGGCCGACCGCCCGCAAAGGGCGCCACTCAGAGATAGACTCCACGGATCCTGATGACCTTTCCGTCACACGGGTCGACCGCGACGCCGGCCCTACTCCAGTCCTGAGTGCCTACACGCCCGCCGTAGCGCGCGTTTCCCATGAATGGATAACGAAAAGAGGGGGCGGGCCCGACGGGCCCGCCCCCTGCAAAGCAGATTGAGGTGCCCTTAGGGCAGTTCCTCATCCTTTGTCACAAGCTCATCCGCGTCCAGGAGCTGGCTCGTTTCCACCTCCGGACTTGGAGCGACTTCCACATCCTCATCCTCATCGGGTTCGGCGACGTAGGCGCTTGGCAACCACGTGGCCTCTTCCTCATCCTCGGGCATGGTGGCATAGTCCTCGAGGTCTTTCTGGAAGCCCTCTTCGACATCGCCTGGAACCGAGGACAAAGCGGCAAACTCGTCCTGGCTATTCCCGTCGTTCCAGCCGAGGTCGCCCTCGCCCAGGGGAGCGTCGGCGCCAATCAGGACCGGTCGCGGCTTGACACCCGCCACCTTCATCACGAGCTCCTCGTCGAAGTTGTCGAGAGCCCTCGCCGGGATCAGCTTACCGATGATGACGTTCTCCTTGAGACCCTTCAGGGTATCGGTACGTCCGGCAACCGAGGCTTCGGTGAGGACGCGGGTCGTCTCCTGGAAGGAGGCGGCCGCCAGGAAGCTATCGGTGTGCAGCGACGCCTTGGTGACACCGAGCAGGACCGTCTTGGCCGTCGCGGGCTCTCCACCCTGGGCCAGGACCTCTTCGTTCGCCCGGTTGTAGGCGAAGACATCGACCAGTTCGCCGGGCAGGTAGTTCGAGTCGCCCGTTGAGTCGATCATTACGCGCCGCAGCATCTGGCGAACGATCACCTCGATGTGCTTGTCGTTGATGGTCACACCCTGCGAGCGATAGACCTTCTGCACTTCCTCAACGAGGTAGCGCTGGACCTCCTCACGGCCGCTGACTCGCAGGATGTCCTGCGGGTTCACAGCGCCGTCGGTCAGCTGCTGACCGGCTTCGATCACCTCACCGTGGTCGACGCGCAACCTGTGGGTTGCGGCGATCTGGTACTCACGCTCGTCGATCTCCTCGTGGTATATCGAGACCTTGCCCCGACGGATCTCCACGCGGCCGCCGATGCGCGCCGTAATGTCGCGCACAGCGGGGACATCCTCGCTGCCCTTGCCTTCCGGCACCGGGAGGCGGGCAATGACAGCGCCGTCGGATACGATGTCGCCCTTCTTGACCACGACCTCGGCGCCCTTGGGGATCACAAGCTCATCCTCGAAGACCTCGGCCGCGATGACGCGCACCCTGCGGGTGTCACCCTCACGCAGCACCTCGACTCGGCCGGCGATCTCCGAGATCACCGCCTGGCCCTTGGGCACGCGGGCCTCGAACAACTCCTCAACCCTGGGCAGGCCGCTCGTGATGTCGACAACGCTCGCCACACCACCGGTGTGGAACGTGCGCATCGTCAACTGCGTACCGGGCTCACCGATGCTCTCGGCGGCGATGATCCCGACGGCCTCGTTCGGCCTGACGAGCTCGCCGCGCGAGAGGTCGCGGCCGTAGCAGTACTTGCAGATCCCGCGGGCCGTCTGGCAGACCAGCGGCGAACGCACATAGGCGCGCTCGATGCCGGCGGCCTCGATCTCCTCCGCCTTCTCGGGAGTGATCTCCTGGTTGCTGTCGAGGATGACCTCGCCGGTCTGAGGATTGGCGATAGCGGTCGCGGTGTAGCGACCCATGATACGCTCCGACAGGGTCTCCAGCAGGCCCGGGTCGGAAGGCCGTCCAATCCACGTACCGACCTCGGTGTTGCAGTCCTCCTCCAGCACGATGATGTCCTGGGCGACGTCGATCAGACGTCTCGTCAGGTAGCCGGAGTCTGCCGTCCTCA
>WHTO01000097.1 GCA_009377665.1 Dehalococcoidia bacterium | reverse complement strand
TCGGACGTGACTGGCTCGGGATGAGCCCACTCAGACGGCGCGGGTTCACGCCCAGGCGCTGGCCCTTCTCGATCGTTATGGCGTGGTCACCCGGGAAGCGGTGCTCGCCGAAGGAACGCCCGGTGGCTTCGCGTCCGTATACGCCATCTACAAGGCGATGGAGGACTCGGGTCGAGTCCGGCGCGGCTACTTCGTCGAAGGCCTGGGCGCCGCCCAGTTCGCGCTTCCGGGCGCCGTCGACCGCCTGCGCGCGGTCCGCGACCCCGAGGACGGAGGCCACGCCGTTCTGCTCGCCGCAACCGACCCGGCCAACCCCTACGGCGCGGCCCTGCCCTGGCCAAGGCGCTCCGATACCGACCGTCGCAGCCTTCAAAGGGCCGCGGGGGCCTACGTGGTGATGGTGGATGGCGTCGCGACCCTCTACCTCGAGCGCGGAGGACGGGGGCTGGCTGTCCTTACGGATGACGAACACGCGATTGCGACTGCTCTTCCTCTGCTGCAGGGTCTGCTCGGCGACGGACACATGAAAGCGCTGACAATCGAACGCATCGACGGCGAGCCGGCCCACGAGTCTCCACTGGCCGGCTGGCTGGCCGAAGCTGGCTTCGTGCGCAGCTACAAAGGCCTGGTCTTCCGTGCCTGAAGGCGACACGCTTTTCAAGACGGCGACCGTCCTGCGCCAGGTCCTCGCCGGCCGAGAAGTCCTGGCAGCGAGCGCGCCGCGCGGCGGGCCCGCGATGCATCGCGTCGTCGGCGCGACGGTCGAGAGCGTCGAGGCGATGGGCAAGAACCTGGTCATCCGCTTCAGCAACGGCCTCGCCCTCCGTACGCATCTGCGCATGTGGGGCTCGTGGCATCGCTATCGGCCCGGCGAGCCCTGGCGGCGTCCCCTGGCACAGGCCCGCGCCGTCATCGAGACGCCCGATTCGGTCGCCGTCTGCTTCAACGCGCCGACCGTCGAGCTCATGGACGAGCGCGCCCTCGCCATCCACCCGACGCTATCGCGGCTCGGACCGGACATCCTCGTCGACCCCTTCGACGTCGACGCCGTTTGCGAGGGCCTCCGGCGTCGCGCCGGCGACGCCGGAGAGATCGGCGAGGTGTTGATGGACCAGCGGATCGTGGCCGGCATCGGCAACCTGTACAAGAACGAAACCCTCTTCATGGAAGGAGTCCACCCCTACACGAAGGTCGCCATCATCGACGACGCTTCGCTGAGGGGAATCGTCGAGCGCGCGCGGGATCTGATGCGCTTCAACGCCGACCGCGGAATCCGCATCACGGACCTCCGACGGGCCGCCCACCGGGGGACACGGATGTGGCTGCACGGCCGCCGTGGCCTCGAGTGCCGCCGCTGCCGCACGCGGATCGTCGGCGACCGCCAGGGCGAGCTGAACCGCCATACCGTATGGTGTCCAACCTGCCAGCCCGTCCCCGACCACTACCGCCCGCGCACCGCCGCCTCCCGTCGCGAGGCCGCGGAATGAGGGGTAAGGTCCGGGGATATTGCCGAGGCGAGCCAGGCATCGCCCCGGTTAATGTAGCGACGCCGAACGGCAGGCCGAGCGACGCTGATCCCCTAAGGGCTAACCCCTAAATGGCCTGTATCCAGGGACGATACTCTCGGGGAGTCACCGGCGGCGCTTTGACGTAGGCACCTCTGCTGTGAGAGCATTGTGACTCCAAAGCAACCCTGAGCCGCATCGACGGAGCTAATAATGTAACGAGGCCGCAGGCAAGAGCCTAGAGGCCGCAAAAGAGAATAGGGACCGAAAAGGCAAACCCATCGAAAGGTGGGGGCGCAAAGCTACAGACCTAACCCCCTGGCCCGGGTAAGGTGGCTGAGCTGCCGAAGAGCCCGGCGCCAGGAACGTGCAAAAGCGCGGACCCGATGGACCACAGACCGCCGTCGCCCTTTGGAGCAGACAGGCGGTTTTCTTTTTATAAGAAGCCCCGGCTCAGCCAACTACCCGCAGGTCTCAGAAACCTGGAATTCCGCAACGCGGACAAGGAGGCGGGAAATTGGCAAGCGCGCAGTCAAATGTTGTTTACATGACGCCGGGGCGGGCGATGGAACTTGACCAGGCGGTCATCGAGTATCTGCCGCTGGTTAAGTACACCGTGGGGCGCCTGCTGGGGACGCTGAAGTTGGACGCCGTGATGGATCACGAGGACCTGCTGGCCTTCGGGACGATGGGCCTGATCCAGGCATTGAAGGCCTACGACCCCACGCGCAACACAAAGTTCTCCTCCCTCGCCATGCTGCGCATCAAGGGCGCGATCATCGACGCCATTCGTGCGCTCGACCCGATGCCGCGTTCCGCCCGGATGCGAGCCCGCGAAATCACCCGGACGATCGACGAGCTCTACACCGAACTGGGCCGCACACCCGCGCAGGCCGAGGTGTCGGCAAGGCTCGGTCTGACCACGGCCGAATACTCGCAGATCCTCGCCACCGTGGAGAGGACCACCCTGCCCCTGCACGACAACAACCGCTGGGACGACGACGCCGGCGGCTATCACTACACCGACGTCGCCGACGACGACCCGACCTGCAGCCCGAACGCACAGGCCGAACGCACCGACGACCGCGCGACGCTCCTCGGCGCCATGGACCGCCTCAACCCGCGCGAGCGC
This sequence comes from Dehalococcoidia bacterium, assembly GCA_009377665.1. Lineage (GTDB taxonomy): Bacteria > Chloroflexota > Dehalococcoidia > WHTO01 > WHTO01 > WHTO01. The sequence continues at coordinate 7,724 of WHTO01000097.1, read as the reverse complement.
GAGGTCGTGCAACTGCACTACCAGCGCGACCTGTCCCTCAAAGAGATCAGCGAGCGGCTGCGTCTCTCGCAGTCGAGGATCAGCCAGATTCACTCGTCGGCGTTGCGCAAGCTGCGCTTCGCCATCCTCGAATCCAACGCCGCAGCGTAGCGCACCAGCTCGCTGCCAGCCCCCTCTTCAGGCCCGGGCCGACATGGCCCGGGCCTCCCTGCCCCTCCCCGCCAACGGTCGGATAGCATGGGCCTATTGGGACAGCCCCCCGCAACGAGGAGGAACAGGTGACTACGACAGCTTCGGCACCCAGCGAGACCAGGACCTATCAGCAATTCATCGACGGACAGTGGGCCGATGCGGCGTCCGGCGCGACCTTCGAGCGGACGAGTCCCTATGACGGGCACGTCGTCGCCACCTATCCCAACGGCGGAATGGAGGACGCCCAGCGGGCCATCGAGGCCGCGCGGCGCGTCTTCGACGAAGGCAAGTGGTCGAACTCGCCGGCCCGCGAGCGGTCGAAGATCCTGCGCGACGCGGCGGACCTGATCATGGCCAACCGCGACGAGCTGAGCCGCTCGATCTCGGAGGAGGTCGGCAAGCCCCTGAACATCGCCAAGGGCGAGGTCGCGATGACGGCGGAGGTCCTGCAGTACTTTGCCGGCAAGGCGCTGGATCTGAAGGGCGAAGCCATAACGCAGGAGGTCGCCGATGCCGTCGGGCTGATCGTGCACGAGCCGGTGGGCGTGGTCGGCATCATCACCCCCTGGAACTTCCCATTGCTCCTCATCTCCTGGAAGATCGGACCGGCCATCGCCGCGGGTTGCACGATGGTCGCCAAGCCGTCGCACTACACGCCGGGCTGCGCCCTGATCCTGGCCCGGCTGCTCTCAGAAGCCGGGCTGCCCGATGGCGTCTTCAACGTCGTGACCAGCGAGACGGACAACGGCGCGCTGGTCGGCCAGCACCTCGCGTCGTCGGAGCAGGTCGACAAGATAGCCTTCACCGGCTCGACAACGAGCGGCAAGGCGGTAATGCGGGCGGCCGCCAACAACGTAAAGAAGCTCTCCCTGGAGCTGGGTGGCAAGTCGCCGAACATCGTCTTCGCCGACGCGGCCGTCGACGCCGCGGTGGCCGGGGCGTTTTTCGGCATCTACCTGAACAGCGGACAGGTCTGCCAGGCGGGCAGCCGGCTCCTGGTCAGCAACAGCATCAAGGACGAGTTCGTTGAGAAGTTGATGAACATGGGTAAGGGCCTCAAGCTGGGCAACCCCCTGGAGCCAACGACGACGATGGGGCCCTTGATCAACGAGAACCAGCTTAAGAAGGTCGAGGGCTACATCACGGCTGGAAAGCAGGAGGCAACGCTCCTGATGGGCGGCAACCGTCCGAACGGGGAACTCTCGAACGGGCTCTTTGTCGAGCCGACGATCTTCGACGGTGTGAGCAACGACGCCACGATAGCGCGCGAAGAAATCTTCGGGCCGGTCCTGTCAGTGCTCAGCTTCGATGACCTCGATGATGTCATCAGGACGGCGAACGACACGATGTACGGGCTGGCCGCGGCTGTCTGGACGAAGGACATCAACGTTGCGTTCAAGGTCGCCAGGGGCCTGCGCGCCGGGACGGTCTGGGTCAACGCCTATCACGGCACGGGCCTGGCGCAGATGCCCTACGGCGGCTACAAGCAGAGCGGCATCGGCAGGGAGCTCGGGGGCTCCGGCCTCGAAGAGTACATGGAGACCAAGTCGATCCAGATCAAGCTGCGCTAGCAGGCGCAGGGCGGGATTGACCTCACCCCAAACCCCTCTCCGCACGCGCATTGGGGCCGCCCGGGCTCGTGAATAACGCGGGTTAAAGCAGGTCCGGGTTGCGCCGTCAGGGCTCGCTCTGGTAGAGACCCACGACCAGGGCGACGAGGCCCAGGTTGACGCCCAGCAGGATCATGGCCTGCGCCAGCGACCCCTGCCAGATGTAGGAGCCCTCGGACCCCGAGAGCCAGGAGATGAAGATAGCGACGTCGAGGGCGATGCCACCGACGAACAGGGCGATGGCCACGCTGCCCATCAATTCGAGGCCGGCGCGACGCGCGAAGAGGCTGACAAGCCAGTCGGGTTTGAGGAGGCCACGCTTCACCGCGTGCAGCCGGGCGATGCCCCCAACGACGAAGGCGTTGAGGCCGACGACCATGAGGATGGTGCCCAGGTAGACCGGCTGCCAGTGGAGCTGGCTGGTGGCGACGGCGGAGGTGATCTGAACGGCGGCGCCGGCGATCAGGAAGGCGAGGGCGATGGCGAGGAAGGTCGTCTCGGGCGTCAGCAGGAGGAGCAGACGAAGGTGTCGCCAGCCGTCGCGGAAGGGCCGCAGCTTGCTCTCTCCCCGTCGCACGTAGTACGGCACGGGCGCCTCGCTCACCCTGAGGTCCTTCTTGCGCGCCTTGAGGATCATCTCGGATGCGAACTCCATGCCGTTGCTGCTGAGGTCGAGCGAGTCGCGGGCGTCACGGGTCAGGGCTCGGAGGCCCGACTGGCTGTCGCCGACCGTCGTGCCGCTCGTGGTGCGCAGGAGCATGGAGATCAGGGGCGTGCCGATGTGCTGGTGCAGCCAGGGCATCGCTCCGGGCTCGATGTTGCCGGCCAGGCGGTTGCCAATGACGAGGTCGCTGCCGGCGCGCAGGCCATCGATGAGCGGGTCGATGCGCGAGAAATCGTAAGTGCCGTCGGAGTCCCCGACAACGATAAACCGCCCACCGGCATGGCTTAGCCCGGTGCGGATGGCCCTGCCATAGCCGACCACCGGCTCGACAACGACGAGCGCGCCCGCTTCGGCCGCGAGCACGGGGGACCTGTCCACCGAACCGTTGTCAACGATGATGACCTCGCCGAGGAGGTCGCGCTCGTCCAGCCAGGCGCGAGCCTGCCGCACGCAATCGCCGACGCTGGCCTCCTCGTTCAGGCAGGGCATCACGAAGGAAATCAGGGTGTCGTCGACTACCTTCGACTCCATCAGCCTGGTTCGGTCCGAGGATCGCAAAAGACGTCCCCAAGGGCCTCGTCCGTACGCTCGCGCGAGCCCAGCACGAAGGTCTGCTCCCGCGTAAAGACGATGGCGGAGCCGCCCCCCAGCAGTTCAACCAGGCCGTAGCGGCTGTCGATTTCACTATCTCTCATCCAGCAGAGTGTCGAGTTGTCGAGCACGTAATGCCGAACGTAATACATCCGGGCATAATCGAACATCGCCACCGGCTGCAGGTATCCACCCTGGTAGGTCATCTCGGTGTGCTCGCGCAGCCGCCGGGCCAGCGCGCTTTCTTCGGCAACGCCACGGGAAGTCCCACCGAAGAGCGGCAACGCCTCCTGTGTATAGGCGCGCAGGTAAGGGCTAATGTCGGGGGACGCCGCGAAGAGCCTGCCCCCCTGGTCGACGTGTTCTTCGAGCAGCGGTACGAGGTCGGCGAAGCCCCGCAGGTCGGGACGCGTGTGCTGGCGGTCCCGCCAGTGGCTGTAGGCTTCGCCGCCATCGACCGCCGCGGCGGCGGCGATCAGGAGCGCCAGCGACGCTGGCAACGCGGCGATCCGCGCGGCGCGGGAGGTGAAACCCGCCCGCAACCGCCAGCGAACCCCGACGAGCAGGAGTCGCGCCAGGCAGGTCGCGCTGAGAGCGGTCGGCAGGATCCAGAGGATCCTCCAGACCACGATGTCGGTGACGAACAGCGCGAGGAAGCGCGTGGCCAGGGGGTTGAAGGCGATCAGCAGGATGAGCACGGTTTGCAGGGCAAGATAGCGTGCGATGGAGTCGTGCCCGGCGCGCCAGATGAAGACCGGCACGGCAATGAGATTGATGATCACCAGCGGGTCCATGAGCAGCCGGGGCTCCGCGATATACCAGTTCTCGTGGATGTACCGCAGGCGTCCGGGCAGCGAGCCGCTCTGGCCCTCGAAGATGCCGGGCACGGCCTCGCGCAACGCCACGTAGGCCGCCGCGCTGATCGAGCCCATCACGACGATGAGGACCAGGAGGAGCAGCCAGTGGCGGCTGCGGGTGGTCAGCTTCAGCCTGCCCGGCCCCGGCATCGCCACCAGCGTGACAGCCGCGGAGATCATCACCAGCCCGACCATCGCCGGATGGACCAGCACGCCCAGGAATACGCAACAGGCCAGCGCGGTCAGCACTGAACGGCGGGCCGTCCGCACATAGAGCAGGGCAAGCGCCTGGACGACAAAGTGCAGGCCGCCGACGACGAAGACCTTGTCCTCGGCGGCCAGCTCGTAGACGCGAGGCGACGTAAAGACCACCAGTGCCTGGATCGCCGTGGCCAGCAGCACCAGCCGCGTGCGCCTGAACAGGACCTGGGCCAGGCCAACAAAGCAGAGGCTGGTGAACATCCCCAGCAGCGGGGGCAGGTACGAGTTGTAGAGGGTGACCGGTTCCACGCTAACAAGGCGCGCCAGGTAGGCCCACGACGCCGGCCAGGCGTTGTAGTCCTCCCGCGGTGAGCCGGAGAGGACCAAGGCATCGTTCGTCAGATACCTCTGGATCGAGATGATATGTGGCCAGACATCGAGGCTGCGCTGGCCATCGATGAGCAGCAGGAAGACCGCCGAGTGCAGCACGGCGATCACGATGAGCCAGGGCCACCAGCCGCGCATGGCCGCGGCGGTCGCGCGCAGGGCGTGCGGGGCGGCGACGAATGGGGACCGTACCGGCACGCCGGGCATGGCAACGGCCATCGCGATGAGCAGGAGCACGAACCCGCCCACGGCCACGTCCAGGGTGGCCAGCGACTGCTCGAGCCGCAGGGCGATGTACGCGGGAAGGGCGAGCACTGCCATCCCCAGGACGATTGAAAGGCTTAAGGCGAGGCCAATCGGCAGGCGTGAAACTCCCAGCACGCGCGCGAGCACCCGCCCCGGGACCAGGAGCAGGAGGACGATTGCCGCCACATCGATGACGCCGCCCAGCGCCGGCGGGTCAAGGTCCTGTCGCGCCGCCGCCACGAACAGCGCGGCCAGCGCTACGAGGGGCAGCAGCTCCCGCAGCAGCCACGTCCATTCAAGCCGAACGGGAAAGGAGGGCGAGAAGGTGCGTCGGCCGCGCTCAGCTATTGCATCTGGCAACAGGCGTCACCCTGGCTACCGCGGCCTTGTTTGGGCGGAAGGAGGCGCTGATCAGAACCACCGGCGCGGGGGCGAGGCGCAGGCACAGCTGACTGTGAGGACCGAGGGACACGGCGGCCTGCCTCAGGGCGCCGTGTCGGTCCGTGCGGTGGATCGAGAGGCGCGTCGGTCCGCGGAACTGGATCATGACGAACCGGGGACGCTCGCTCCAGGCCGAGATCACCATTTTCCTCGGGTTCATCCTCACCTCTGTCACCGTCGTATCGACGGGTGAGCCGACGAAGCGGGCGGAGGCGTGGCCATTTGTCAGTTCGGCGAACTCGCGGAAGCTCTGGTATGACGGCCGCTGTCCGCCCTCGACATTGAGCGGTGCCGCGAAGCGATGAGCCAGGACCACGTTGGGGTGGACATCGGCGTCCGCCTGCCTGTAGCGCAGCCCGAGGATGGGGCCCATGTCCATGGCCATCGCGACCGAAAGCCGCTTGACGGCGTCGTGGGCGCTCAGCCTGTTCAGGGCGGATTCGCTGTTGACGACGATGTCCTCGAAGCGGAAGTCCGGACCGGCGAACTCAGTTGACCAGATCTCTGGCGCGGGTTGATCCCAGGCCGCCTCGAACTCGCCGTTGAGCCACGTTACCCAGCCCCGGATGTCGCTGATCGAGCCGTAGAGCGCCACGTCGACCCAGTCCACCACGGGGGCCGAACCAGGCTCGAGCTCGCGGATCAGTACATCGAGCTCGATAAAGAAGGGATCGTTGCGGCAGACCTGGTTGCGCGGGATGTCGACCCGGCGAAATATCTGGGGCAGCCCGGTCTGAGGGTTCGGGCGCACCTTGTGGTCGCGGTAGAGGTTACCGAGCGCGGGCGTATCGCAGAACCAGGCGCGGTCGACCAGCTCAGCCGGGATGTTGCCCAGGCCGAGTGCTGGCCGCAGGGCGAGCTCGTCAAGGGCCTCGTCAGCGAGGCGGACCGTGTTCGCGAGGTCCTTGGCGGCACGTTGGGCAAGGTGAGGGGTCGTCACCGGTTGGGAGCCGTCGGGCTGATTCACGCAGTGCCCGCCCACACGCCAGTAGGTGCGGGCGGCGACCTGGCCGCCGATCTGGAAGTGCGTGACGCGCTGAACGTCAGGAGGATCGGGGTTGGCCAGGTCACCGCTGGGTTCACCGTCGTAGCGCTGGGCGATGTCCTTTATGAAGTCCTTCCAGGCGGCCTCGCCGTCGCCGGCCCTGGGCCGCGACGACACCGTCTGACCACATACGGTGTGGGTGGGGTGCAACGGGAGGATGACCAGGATGACGTTGACGCCCCCAGCCTGGGCGTCGGCTATGAGCTGGTCGGTCGCCGCCATGACAGCGGCGTTGTCGTACTGCGCCCAGGAGATCCCCACCCGATCCCAGCAGGCGTTCATCGGCCGTGGCGTCTCATAGCCGCCCGGCTCTACTGCCGACTGGTGATGAACACCGATCGCGGACTGCATGCCCAGCAGGTAGTGTGGCCCTCCGGCGGTGCCCGGCCCTCCGCAGGTCGGCGCGGCAGCGAGTGCTCCGGGGGATGTTAGGCTTCCAGCGGACGCCGCCAGCACGAGTGCGCAGACCAGGACAAGGAGGCGGATGGGAGCAGCGGGCATCATCAACAGTAGGGGCAGCCGCGAACGCTCGCCGTCCCGTTATCAACGAGCCTACATAAATGCGTCCCTGCGGTCGCGGACGAACTCTGATGCTTGGTAGCCGAGTGCGCGGGCGAGCGACCTCGCCTGCATGCTGACGATGCGCGATAAGGCATCCGCCGGCGGTACTTCGTGATCAGGCGGGCCGCGCTGGCAATACTGGTCCGGCTGGGGCTGGCTTCACCGGGCACCGACTTGCTCGACCGAGCGCTTCACCATTACCGCCTGTTCGGGCCCGCGGCAACACTGCGCGTCGCCTGGACCTACCTGCGCGCGCAGTGGTCGACACCCGCATCGCGCTCTTATGAGCCATTCCCGCCCGACCGGCCGCGTCTGCTCTCGACGCATCGTTATCGCGTGCTTTACCTGGTCGGCACCGAGGTGGGCGGCAGCCGCCGCTACCGCGTCGACAACTACAGGGAGTACCTCGAAGCGCGAGAGGTCGCTACGGGCGTCTGCGGCGAGATCGACTGCGAAAGGCGCCCCGAGTGGATGCTGGCCCACGACGTGATCGTGGTGATGCGCGCGCCGATGACTTCCGCTCTGCGCCGCGTCCTGACATCCGCAAAGGAGCGCGGCGTCCTGACGGTGTTTGATACGGACGACCTGATCTTTGACCCCTCAGTCGCGGACAACCTGGACGCGTTGAAGGACTGGCAGCGCGAGCTGGTCGCGGAGCATCGCGCCGGCGCCGGCCGCTATCGCGAGGCGCTTGAGGCGTGCGACTACTTCACGGCTCCGACGGAGTACCTGGCGCAGCGGGCGCGTGCACTGGGCAAGACGGCGTTCGTGCTTCCCAACGGCTTCAACGGCGAGCAGCAGCGCCTTTCCGAGGAAGGGCGCCGCGGCGCGAACAGCACCGGGCGAGTGGTGGTCGGCTATTTCAGCGGCACGGCCACCCACGACGCCGACTTCAGGGTGACGGCGCCGGCCCTGGCGCGGGTTATGCG
>WHTO01000096.1:9764-10380 GCA_009377665.1 Dehalococcoidia bacterium | reverse complement strand
GATGACGCCTGACCTGGCTATCGAGCTCTCGAGCGAGTACGGGCAAACGCTCTCGCTCCGTAACCCCGTCATAACGGCATCCGGCACGCTGAGCAACGGCCTCGAATACGCGCGCATCATCGACGTCGCCCGCCTCGGCGCCATCGTCAGCAAGGGCGTCACCCTCAAGCCCCGCCGTGGCAACACCACGCCGCGCACGATCGAGACCACCGGCGGCATGCTCAACTCCATCGGCCTGCAGAACATAGGCATCAGCGCCCTGGTCAAAGAAGTGACGCCGATCTGGGCCGGATGGGACGTTCCCGTCATCGTCAACATCGCCGGCGCCGACCCGGGTGAGTTCGGCGAGCTGGCGTCACGGCTCGAAGGCGTAGCGGGCGTCGCCGCCATCGAAGTCAACGTCAGTTGCCCCAACGTCTCCCACGGCCTCGACTACGGCAAGGATCCCGCCCTGTGCCGCGAGGTCGTTGCAGCAGTGACGACAGCCACCAGCCTGCCGGTGATCGTCAAGCTCACGCCCAACGTCACCGAGATCACTGAGCTGGCCGAGGCCGCCGCTCTCGGCGGCGCCTGTGCCGTCACGGTGGCCAACACGGTCCTCGGCATGGCCATCGAC
>WHTO01000096.1:0-9754 GCA_009377665.1 Dehalococcoidia bacterium | reverse complement strand
AGAGCCGCCAGCCCGTGCTCGCTACCACCTTCGGCGGCCTCTCAGGACCCGCTATCAAGCCGGTCGGCCTGCGCCTGGTTTACCAGGTAGCGAGCGCGGTCCCCCTGCCGGTCATCGCCAGCGGCGGCATCATCAGCGGCCTCGACGCCGTCGAGTATCTGCTGGCCGGCGCCTGCGCTGTGCAGATTGGCACCGCCACCTTCCAGGACCCCCAGGCGCCCATCAGGGTGCTGGACGAGCTGGTCGCCTTCCTCGAGTCGGAGGGCGTCCGCAGCGCAGACGAGATCATCGGCGCCGCCCTTCCCAGCGGCAGGCGGCTCACTGTCGCCGGCGATTCTGCCGACATACGAGATACCGCCCTCGCGCCCTATCCTTAGCCCGTCGGGGTGTAGCTCAGCCTGGTCAGAGCGCCTGGTTTGGGACCAGGAGGCCCCCGGTTCGAATCCGGGCACCCCGACCATTCGATCAACTGGTCGAACGGGTGCCAGCGTACTAGCCTCGCAGGGCAGACGCATCGGACGGACTGCAGCGTTTGGAGAACCGGATGTCATCAAAGTTAGCCCTGCTTCTCGCGCTGCCCGTGCTGACCGGGGCAATAGCCGCCTGCGATGACAACAACGTCCTTGAGCTCGAAGAGGACGATTGCTTCAGCGACCAGCCCAGCGGTGAGGTCACGGACGTGGACCTCGTCGACTGCGACGATGACGAAGCGTCGTACCGCGTGATCGAGGTGGTTGACGTTGGCGGCGACAGCTACCCGGGCGATATCGAGCTCGACGAACAGGCGCGCAACGACTGCAGCGCCGAGACGACCTTCTACCTGATCCCCAGCGAAGAGAGCTGGGAAGAGGCCGACGACCGGACCATCGTCTGCCTGGGCGAGCCCTGATCGCCGGCGTAGGCGGCCCGATTGTTATCCTGACCGTGGACCTTACGCGAGGGGAGGTGATAAGCGCATGGAAGTTATACTACGCGACGGGGAAAGCCAGGAGGGCCTGCTTACCCGCTTCAAGAAGGGCGTAGAGCGCAGCGGCCTCATGCGCGAGATGAAGTCGAAGCGCTACTTCGTCTCCCGCTCCGAGCGCGAGCGCATCGCCACCCGCAACGCCATTCGCCGCGAGGCGAAGAACCGGCGCCGGGCCGAGAGCCGCGGCTAGTCCGCGCTAACGAGAATTTCAGCGGCGTCCAGCTTCTTGAACAGGGGCTGCGGCGCCGCTAACTTTTGCCCCACAGGCACACCCTCGGCGCTCCAGCCGCTATCGCCCAGCAGCCCATCGAAGCCCAGGTACTCGTGCAGACGCTGGCTAGTGAACGGCAGGTAGGGGTATAACGCTGTCTTAAGCGCGTTGATAGCCTGGATCGCCACCCAGAGCGATCTCGCTGCATCCTGCCGGTCAGTCTTCAAGGCCTTCCACGGCGCCGCCTCGTCCAGGTACTGGTTAAGCCGGCGGGCGGTTGCAAAGGCGGCCTGCAAACCGCTGCGGAAGCGACAGAGGCTGATTTGATCGCCAACGTCGCCAACCGTAGCCCGTGCCGCCTCGAGGACCTCGCGAGACGTCTCGTCGAGCTCACCCGGCTCCGGGACCACGCCATCGAAGTTGCGCACCGTGAAAGCAAGCACGCGGTTGACGAGGTTCCCCCACGTCGCGACCAGCTCATCGTTGTTGCGCCGGATCAGGTCCGCGTCGTCGAAGCTCGAGTCCTGCAGCTCGGGCATGTTGGCCGACAGGTAGTAGCGCAGCGCGTCTGGGTCGTAGACCTTCAGGTATTCCGGCAGGAAGGGCGCGGTCCCCCGGCTCGTCGAAGCCTTCGCGCCCTTGAAGTTCACGTACTGGTTCGCCGGCACGTCGTAAGGCAGCCGCAGCTCGCCACCATAGATCTCCCCGCAGCCCATCAGCATCGCCGGCCAGATCAGCGTGTGAAAGGGGATGTTGTCCTTGCCTACGAAGTAGTAATGGCGGGAGTCCGGGTTGTGCCACCATTCGCGCCACCGTTCCGGCTCACCGCGCTTCTTCGCCCACTCGACCGCCGCCGAAAAGTAGCCGATCAGCGCCTCGACCCAGACATAGATGCGCTTGTCTTCGTAGCCTTCCGTCGGCACCGGCACGCCCCACTCGATGTCCCTCGTGATGGCGCGGTCTGGCATGCCCTCCTCGGTTATGCCCAGCGACCACGACAGCACCGGCCTCCTCATAAGCCCTTCGCAGCTCTTTAGCCACTCGGCAAGCGGCCCGTTGAAGCTCGACATCCGGAAGAACAGGTGCCTCGTGGGTCGGAGCTCCGGCGTTGTCCCATCGAGTCGGCAGCGCGGCTCCAGCAGCTGCGACGCGTCCAGCGTGCGGCCGCAGTTGTCACACTGGTCGCCGCGCGCTCCGTCGTAGCCGCAGAACGGACACGTGCCCTCGACGTAGCGGTCGGGCAGGAAGCGCCTGTCGCTCGGGCAGTACCAGAGCTCAACTTCGGCCTCGTAGACGTGCCCGTTGCGCATGAGTCCCCGGAAGATCTCCTGCGCGCATTCGAAGTGGTTCTCCGTGTGCGTCGACGTGAAGATGTCGAAGCCTATGCCCAGGTCTTCCCAGCTCTTCAAGAACTCGGGCTGGAAGCGCGCCAGGACGTCCCCAGGACTGATCCCTTCCTGCTCGGCGCGCAGCGTCACCGGCGTCCCGTGCGCGTCCGACCCCGACACCATCAGGACATCGTTGCCCAGCGCCCGGTGGTACCGCGCGAAGATGTCCGGTGTCAGGTAGGCGCCCGCGATCTGCCCCAGGTGGAGGGACCCGTTGGCATAAGGCCAGGCGACCGCGATCAGGATCTTTTCATTCATGGAAGGCCCGCTGGCCGCATCTGAGAAGCACGGCGGTAGTACGAGGATATCGCGTCCGCGCTAAGGCGAATTCGGGAGCGTCTCCAGTCGCTCGTCCGCGAGGCGGCTGAGCGCGACCACGGTTCCTTCGTCGACGCCATTGGCCATGACCAACGCCAGCGCGTCGCCGCGCCGGATATAGACGGCGTGGACCGAGATACCTCCCGCCGCGCCATCGTCGGCGCTGGCCACGAAGCCCGCCGATTCGTCGCCAAGGCCAGGGAGCTCGACGGCCTCCGGTCTGACCCCGAACAGGCTGACGCTGGCGCAGCCGATGAAGGCCAGGCCGGCGACCTCCATCACCCGGTCGGCGCCACCGTCGAACACTACGACGTGGTGGACGATGTAACCGTCGGCGCCACCATCCGTCCTGAAGCTGGACCGTCCCCTCGCCGCGACAACCGTGTCCACGGTGGTGGGGACGCACAGGTAGTCGAAGACATCCCCAACGTCACCGGCGGACTCTTCGACCCATCCCGTGGGTAGATCGTCGAGCGACAGGAGAGCTTCGGCCGCGACCCGCCCGTTATCGCCATCGCACGACAGGCAGGCCATCATCCCAAGAAGCAGCAACAGAACGCGCATTTCAGGCGAGTATCCCGGACCCAGCGCCTGAAGGCGACGAGGCTCGCAGTACTCCAGCGCAGCATCGAGCCGCCCGCGGCGGATATGATCTCTCCGTGGCTCCGCCGCCGGACGTGGATAAGGCGCTGTCGCTGGCGGACCTGAGGGCCGCCCGCGAGCGCTTCGGCGCGCTCGTGCGCAGGACCCCTCTGCTGCACAGCACCGCCCTCAGCAGGAGTTTGCGCTCCGAGGTCTTCCTCAAAGCCGAGAACCTCCAGCACACCGGCTCGTTCAAGGTCCGTGGAGCTTCCAACCGCATCGCCCTCCTCAGCGACGAGCAGCGCGACAGCGGCGTGGTCGCGGCATCCGCCGGGAATCACGCCCAGGGCATCGCCGTCGTTGCGACCGCCTCCGGCGTCGAAGCGACGATCGTCATGCCCACGACCGCGCCCCTCGCCAAGGTTGAGGCAACGCGCAGTTACGGCGCCGACGTCATCCTCGTCGGCCGCGACTACAAGGAGGCCGCCGAGTACGCCCGCGAGGTGGCCGGGCGGGCTTCCGGGCCCACGCTGATTCACGCCTTCAACGATGCCGCTGTTATCGCCGGGCAAGGCACCCTTGGGATAGAGCTGCTCGAGGACCTGCCCGATGTCGACAACGTCCTCATACCCGTCGGAGGCGGCGGCCTCGCCGGCGGTATGGCTCTCGCCTTTAAGACACTGGCGCCGCGCGTGCGCGTCTACGGCGTCCAGGCGTCGGCCGCGTCCGCCGTGGCGCAGTCGTTCGCGGCCGGGCAGATCGTGAGCAGCGACCCAGGGGCCACGCTCGCCGACGGCATCGCCGTGTCGGCGCCCGGACCGCTGACGTTCCCGTTGATTACGCGTTACCTCGATGGCATGATCACGGTCGACGAGGAGCAGATAAGCCAGGCGATCGTCTTCCTGCTCGAACGCTCCAGGCTGATCGTCGAAGGCGCGGGAGCGGTGGGCGTCGCCGCCATTCTTGGCGGACACTTCAGCGAGAAGGGGAAGACTGCCGTTGTCCTGACGGGCGGCAACCTCGACATCAACGTCCTGGCCCGCATCGTCGAGCATGGGCTGACTCACGCCGGGCGATACTTCAGACTGCGCGTGGGCCTCGACGACAGGCCCGGCCGGCTCTCCCAGCTCCTCCAGCTGGTGGCCGACAACGGCGCCAACGTCATCACCGTTGGTCATCAGCGCGCCGGCGTGGACCTACCGGTCGGCCGCGTTGAGGTTGAGCTCCTCCTGGAGGCTCGATCCTCGGCCCATTGCGACGAAATCATGGCCGCGCTCGCCCAGGGCGGATTCCGCCGCCGGGAGGCTCCCGGCTCTTCCGTCCTGTTCGTACCGGCCACCTGGGGCTGACAGGCAGCCGGTTCGCAAGTAACAGCCGCTGATACGTCATGAGTTTGTTATGACTCCCCCTGATCGTGAGTCGAGAAGGAGGACTCATGGCACACAATCACGGGCATCACGAGGATCCCGGAGCGGGAGCAGCCGGCTTCAGCGCCGGCATGCTGCTCGGGGTCGTAGTCATCCTCATCGTCGCCGTCATAGTCGTCCTTTTCCTGGCGGGAACGTTCGACGGTGATGACGATGACAATGACAATGGCGCCATTGGCAACGGCGACGAACTCGATGTCGATATCGACGCCGATGGCGGCGACGGAGGCGACGGCGGGGAAGGAAACGGCGGCGGCGATGGAGGTGGAGGCGAAGGTGACGACGGCGGCGAGGAGCCGCAGGGCGGCTGGATAGCGCCCGCCGCAAGATCGCCGAGCTTCCAGACCTGACCGGCACTCGGAGGAGACCATGAGGCCGGGGCTGCCGTCCCCGGCCTCATTTCATTGACCGGCGCTACGATCGCCCGGTGACCGGCGCCATCGATACCCACGCCCACGTCCAGTTCCCACAGTTCGACGAAGACCGCGGTCCCATGCTTGAAGAATGCTGGCGTGCCGGGATCGAGGCCATGATCGTCGTCGGGACCGACATCCCCAGTTCCCACGCGGCGGTTGAGCTCGCCACCACCGACCCCCGTTTGTTCGCCACGGCCGGGGTTCACCCCCACGACGCTTCGGACTATGACGGCCAGGCCGAGGAGGCCCTCAGGACCCTCGCCCACGAGCGGGCGATCGTCGCCCTCGGAGAGATGGGCCTGGACTTCTATCGCAACCTGTCGCCGCGCGCGGCACAGGAGGAAGCCCTCGGGCGGCAGCTGGCGCTCGCCGCCGAGTTCGAGCTTCCCGTCGTGATCCACACGCGCGAGGCCGTCGCCGAAGCCACGATCCTGTTGCGCGAATGGACCGCTGGCCTCCCCGAGGCCTTCACCAGGCCGTACGGCGTCATGCATTGCTACAGCGGGACCGTTGAGCAGGCCCACGAGCTGGTCGGCCTCGGCTTCCTGGTCTCAATACCGGCCACCATCACCTACCCGCGGAATGACGTCTTGCGACACGTCGCGGCCGCCGTGCCGGCCGAATCGCTGGTCCTCGAGACGGACTCGCCCTACCTGCCGCCCCAGTCCAGGCGCGGGCAGCGTAACGATCCTCGGCACACGCTCGACGCCGCCGCGACAGTGGCGGAAGTGAGGGGGCAGCCCCAAGATGAGATTGTGAGGATTACCACGAGCAACGCACGGCGGTTGTTGCGGCTTTGAACCTGAGTGTGAACTCCCCGGCTCTTTACGGTCCCGTCCAGGACGACCTGCGGCTGGTCGACGACGCCCTCGACAGGATCAGCAGGGTCGAGAACTTTCCCGCCTTAACAGACATGCTGGCGATCGTCCTCGGGGCGACAGGCAAGCGCCTGCGCCCGGCCATAGCCCTCCTCGGGGGCACGTTCGGCGAATACCAGGCCGAGAGGCTGGTGCCCCTGGCGGCTTCCATCGAGCTGCTGCACACGGCAACTCTTGTCCACGACGACGTCATAGACCGCGCCGATACGCGCCGCGGCCGCGCCACAGCCAACAGCATCTGGGACAACGGCCCGACCGTCATGCTGGGCGACTACATGTTCGCCCACGCCGCCGAGCTCGTGGCGACCACCGGCGATATCAGGGTCATCAGGCTCTTCGCCGCGACCCTCATGAAGCTCGCCAGCGGCGAGATCAACCAGGACCTGAGCGCCTTCGACTCTCGCGAGACCTTGAAGAACTACTTTTCTCGCATCGGCGGCAAGACGGCGTCTTTGTTCGCGGCGGCGGGTGAGGGCGGCGCCATCGTCTCCGGCGCTCCGGAGGACCAGATCGAGGCGATGCGCGAGTACTCCTACAACCTCGGGATGGCCTTCCAGATCGTCGACGACATCCTCGACTTCAGCGGCGACGAAGCGCAGATGGGGAAGCCCGTCGGAAGCGATCTCATGCAGGGCACCCTGACCCTGCCCTCGCTGCTCCTCATCGAGCGCTCACCCGTCAATAATCCGGTCCAGACGCTCTTCGAAAGGCGTGACGACGGCGACCTGCAGACTGCCATCACGGCGGTTCGTGAATCCAGCATCCTGGACGAATCTCACGATATCGCGCGAGGCTTCCGCGACCGCGCCAGCGATGCCCTCGCAGGCCTGCCCCCAACGGCCGCCCGCGACACCCTCGCCGACCTTCTGCAGTACGTAGTCACCCGCTCCTCCTAGCCACCTCGGAAGAGTCCAGAGAGGCGCGCCTCTCTGGCGGGGCTTCAAAGGGGTGTCCCCTTTGATTTCCTTCACTCACCAACCGCGATCTCACCGGTCATCTGATCCGGGTAAAGGGAGTCCACGTAAGCGAAACTCCCCGTCGAGGGGAAGAGCAGCCGGAACTGGATCCCGAGGGGCCCATTCTCCACGAGCAGCCCCGAGTGGAAGAACTCGCCGGCGACGAACTCGAACGCGCCCAGCGCAACGTTCAGCATCTCGGCGCTGATCACGAGCCTCCGCGTGCCATCCGCTCGCTGTTCCTCAACCAGGAACGGCGGCGGCTCCCCGAACGTGATCGTATGGGGCTCCGCGGCAGCGTTCTCCCAGACCACCGTATCGCCCTCCTCGATCTTGAGCTGCTCCGGAACAAACGCCCTTACATCCGTATGGTCGGTCGACAGGCCGGCGAGGACTCGCACAACGGAGCTTTCGTCCGGCCCGACAGCACGCTCCGGGCCCCCTTCCTGCGCCGCCAGCAGGGCAGCCTCGCCCTCCTCGACGTACTGCGCCCGGAGCACGGCTGACTCGGCATCAAGCTCACCCTGGGTCACCGCCGAGTCGGCGTCCTCGACAACCGAAACTTCACCCTGCATGCGCGGGTGAACCAGGCAGAGATAGGCATATGATCCGGGCGTCGTGAACATGACCCGCGGCGGGTCAGCCATTCCGGCGCCAAACATCCCCGAGCTCAGCGCAAAGCTTCCATCGAACGCGAGCGGACGCATCGCCGGCACCGGCTCGACGACCGCCGGGTTGAGCACCACATCGTCTGGGCTCGTCGGGTCCGGGACGATCAGCGGACTAGGCTCGCCACCCTGCAGGAAGGTAACCGTGTGAGCGTCGGCCGGGGCATCCCACGTCACCGTGTCGCCGACCATGACGGTGATGTCGGCGGGCATGAAGGCGCGTATCTCGACAACGCCCTCGCGGCCGCCGGCGGTGACCTCGAGCGTGGCGGGGCCCGCCACTCGCGTGCTCTCGACCTCGGGCGTGCCGCCGTTGGGTTGGTCATCGTCATCGCCGCAGGCAGCAACCGTGACCATGACCGCGGCCAGCAAGACAGCGCCGATCCCTGGCGCCAGTCCGTGGCGCGCGATCACGCTGGCAGCGAAGGCGCGACGATCCACCGGCTAGCCCTGCACGCCGTCGGCGGCCAGCAGCAGCCTCTCCTCCTGGCGCTGCACGTCGCGCACGAACGCCGCCGAGCGGACCTCACGGTCCAGCGAGAAGTTGATGTGCTCCCGCAGGTGCCTTTCGAGCTCCAACTGCAGGGCCGGCTCGATGCCCACTCGCGCCAGGTCCTCGAAGGACGCGCGCTGCATCAGCCGCAGGACCTTGAGGGCGTTGACCCCCAGGGGGCCGCTGATCTGCACCCCGGCGCGGCACGACGGGCAGGCGACGCCCCCGGCGTGGGCGCTGTAGTAGTTGGTCTCCGGCGGGAGCGCGCCCCCACATGCGACGCAGCAGTCAACCTGGGGCCGGTATCCGAGCTCATCGAGCAGCCGCATCTCGAAGTAGCGCAGGACGACATCGGGAGGCGCCGTGCGCGCTGTCATCCACTGCAGCACGTCCACCAGCAGCCGGAACGTCGGGAGGCTGTCGGCTGACACGTCGGTGAAGCGCTCGACGAGCTCGGCGGCATAGAGGCCGCGGCTGACCAACGACAGGTCCTCCCGCAGCGAACGATAGCCGCCGATCAGCTGCGCCTGCGTTATTACATCGAGGCTCCTGCCCCGATGCAGGAGCAGGTTGCAGTGCGAGAGGACCTCGACGTGGCCCGCCAGCCTGCTCTTGCTGCGCCGCACACCCTTGGCCACTGCCTCGATCCGGCCGTAATCGGGAGTGAACAGCGTGATGATCTTGTCGGCATCGCCGAGACGGCGCTGGCGCAGGACGATGGCTTCCGTTGAGTAGCTACGGCTGCCGGGCACGGTCTACAGGGCCTGGCGGCCTTCCATAGCCCGCGATAGCGTCACGTCGTCCGCGTATTCAAGGTCGCCACCAGCCGGCAGGCCACGGGCCAGCCGCGTCACCCGAACCCCCAGCGGCTGCAGCAGCCGGCCCACGTACATCGCCGTGGCCTCGCCCTCGAGGGTCGGATTCGTCGCGACGATGACCTCCTTCACCTCGCCAACCTTTAGGCGATTGAGCAGCTGCGGCAGGCGGATCTGGTCGGGGCCAACGCCGTCCATTGGCGATATCAGGCCGTGCAGCACGTGATAAAGCCCCTGGAAGGCGGTGCGCTCCATCGCCAGGATGTCCAGCGGCTCGGCGACCAGGCAGATCTGCGAGCGGTCACGCCCGGGGTCGGTGCAGACGAGGCAGGGGTCCGTATCGGTGATGTTCTGGCAGACCGAACAGAAGAAGACCTTCTCCTTGACGTCCAGGATCGCGTCAGCCAGCGCCGAGGCGTCCTCCTTGCCGACGCGCAGGATGTGATAGGTCAATCTCTGGGCGCTCTTGGGCCCGATGCCGGGAAGCTTGTGGAACTCTTCGATCAGACGCGCCACGGGCGCGGCCGCGGCGCTGCTGGGCTGGGGCAAGACGTTTAAACCTCGGTCGCCAAATGTTCAGTTGCCCTAGCGATCATAGTACGGCGGAACCTGGACAGTCCGGACTACGGCGGCCC
>WHTO01000095.1 GCA_009377665.1 Dehalococcoidia bacterium | reverse complement strand
GGATATCCCGATGGCTCTTGAGTTCGGAGTCCGCGACCGCGTCGCGTACCTTACTCTCAACCGTCCCGAGGCGCTCAACGCCTTCGACCCTGAGACCCTGCGCGAGCTGGCCGAAGCCTGGGCGCAGGTCCGCGACAACGACGACATCTGGGTGGCCGTCGTGCGCGGCGCCGGCGATCGGGCCTTTAGCACGGGCATGGACCTCAAGAAGACGATCCCCCAGCAATCGGGCGCGGCCCGCCTCCTGAACACTCAGCGCCTGCAAAGGCTGGAACAGGGGATTGGGCTGACCAAGCCGGTGGTCGCCGCCATCCACGGCTACTGCCTCGGTGGCGGGCTGACCCTCGCTCTCGCCTGTGACCTGCGCATCGCCAGCGAGGACGCCACTTTCGGTCTGCCCGAGATCAAGCACGGCGTCTTCCCGACGCAGGGCGCGACCTGGCGCCTCCCAAGGCAGGTCCCCTGGGCCATTGCGATGGAGCTCCTCGTCATGGGCGACAGCATCGACGCCCGCCGCGCCCACGAGGTCGGGCTGGTCAACCGCGTCGTGCCCCGTAGCCGCCTCGACGCGAGCGTCGATGAGGTCGTCGGGCGCCTGCTCGCTTTGCCACCGCTTACTATGCGCGCCGTCAAGGAGTCTGCGCTGAGGGCGCTGGAGACGGGCCTCAACGAAACCCTGCTCTCGCGCGCCCTGCATACAACCGGCGACGCGCGGGAGGGCGTGAAGGCCTTCGCCGAGAAGCGCCCTCCTGCGTTCACGGGGGAGTAGGTCGGGCATCAACATGAAGAAAAGGAGATAGACATGGCCAAGCTGACGGCAGAGCAGATCACAACAGGGCTGGAGCGTATCCCGTCCTGGCAGGGCGACACCTCGGGCATATCCCGCGGCTACAAGTTCAGGGACTTCGTGCAGGCGATGGGCTTCGTCAATCGGGTCGCGCTGGTCGCCGAGAAGGCTGACCACCATCCCGACATCGGCGTTAGCTACAACAGGGTCGTGCTGACGCTGGTCACCCACAGCGAGGGCGGCGTTACGGATAACGACATCAACATGGCGGAGACGATAAACGCGCTCGACTAGACCCCGGCCACGCGCCCCCTAAGATCAACGGGATCGCGGGCCGAAGACGCCTGCGTTCCCTTATGACTGCCAGGATCAGACTAGCCTCCCTGCTCATGGCGCTGGCCGCGTCCGCGGCGCTCCTCGCTTCGTGCGGCGGCGACGACGACAGCGAGACCGACGACTTCTTCGAGCCCGACGAGGCCGAGGACTCCGAGACGGCCACGGAGGCCCCTGGCGAAATCCCCACGGCGTCAGCCACCACTGTGCCCAGCCCGACCGCGGACATCACCGCCGGCGCAACCGATGAGCCTGTCGGGGCGGCGTGCCAGCCGAATCCCTCACCGGTGGATGAGGGCGATCCATCGATCCTGGTTGACAGCCCGGCGCCCGGTGATAGCGTTGAGGGCATCGTCGAGGTGAGCGGCGAGGCACGCGTTTTCGAGGCAACGGTCTCGCTCGCCCTCTATGACGCCGACGGCGAGTTGCTGGCCGAAACCTTCTCCACAACGTCCGAGGGCGCCCCCGCGTTCGGCGAGCTGGAGGCCAGGGTCGGATATGCCGGGGTCGACGAGCAGACCGAGGGCTGCCTCTGGGTGTTCGAGTCTTCGGCCGAGGACGGGAGCCCGACGCACGTGGTCCAGGTCCCGCTGGAGCTGGCACCGGCTCCAGGCTTTATCGATGCGGAGGGCGGCGCGTGGTGTCCGGAGAACCCCGACCCCGCGACCAGCGAGAACTTCCAGGTCGAGCAGCCTCTGCCGGACGAGACCGTCATCGGCGCCGCGCGCGTGCAGGGCCTGGCCGCGGTCTTCGAGGCCCAGTTCCTGGTCCGCATCTATGATGCCGCCGGCAACATCGTCATCGAGCAGCCCGCCACCACGGCGGAGGGCCAGGTGCTCTCCGAATTCGATGTCGGCGTGCCCTTCGTCGTGCCGCACACACAGCCCGGTTGCATCTGGCTGTTCGAGGCCAGCGCCGAAGACGGTTCCGACACGCACATCTACGCGATCCCAGTCCACCTGGGCGTCTGAGGAATCCCCTCTTTAGCCCCCTCGCCCTACTTCGGCTGCAGGAAGGACGGCCGCCGCCGATACACATCGAAGGACAGGCGCGCGGGCTGGGCCAGCCGATCGCCGACTCACCTGGGCGATACCGTACCGGCGATTGCGCTATTCTGCTCTCGGCCCCTCCGACCGCGTTGATTCCCCGGAGAATCGATCTGAATCATCTCTATCGAGAAGCGCGACCGGGAACGGCTGCGCCGCTGCGTTGGCTCCGCGCGCCCGACGAGTTGTCGTCCGGACTTCCGTTGTACGCCGGCGCGGCTGCAGTTGTCCTCGCGGTCGCGCTCATCACCGGCATCCTGGTGGTTTTGGGCCTGGAGACGGTCGTCCCCTACGTGCTGGTCATCGTGTTGGCCGGCCTCTTCCTGGGCCTCTGGTACGGCATCGCCGGCACCGCTCTCTCGTGCGCCGCCTTCGCGCTAATCGTCATCGATCCGAACGATGGGCTCTTTTCCGGCGACTACAATGAAGTCACGCGGCTGGGAGCAGCGGCGCTGGTCGGTGTGCTCTCTTCGATCATCGCCGGGGGGGTTCTTCGATCCCGGCACCAGCTTGCCGAGGCCCGCGGTCACCTCCTGCGGTCACGCGACGAGCTCGATCTCATCCTCCAGACGGCCTCCGACGGCATCACGGTCCAGGACCGCGAGGGCCGGCTGGTCTACGCCAACCGCGAGGCCGCTCGCCTCGCCGGCTTCTCCTCGGTCGATGATCTCATGGCGGCCTCCAGCGCCGAACTGGTGGCAAGGTTTCAGTTGCGGCGCGAGGACGGCGCCGAATTGCCGCTCAGCGAGTTGCCCGGGCGTGTTGCGCTCGCCGAGGGCAGGACCGCCGAGGCGCTGGTGCTTTGGAATCTGCCGGGTGCCGAGGCCGAGCGCTGGTCGAGCGTAAAAGCGGCCCCCGTCTTTGACGATCAGGGTCGGCCCGCGGCGGCGATCAACACCTTCCAGGACGTCACCCCGCTCAAAGCCGCGGAGAGGTCGATGCGCGTCAGCGAGGTCCGCCTCTCGGCCATCGTCGCCTCCGCTACCGACGCTATTATTTCCGCCGATAGCGCGGGCCACATCGTCGTCTTCAACAGCGCCGCAGAGATGATCTTCGGCTGCACCGCCGCCGAGGCCGCGGGCACGGCGCTCGACCGCTTTATCCCGGATGGCCTCGCCGGTCTGCGGGCCAGCCTGGCCTCGGCCGGCGGTGAGTCCGAGGGCAGTGACAAACGACCGCACTCGCTGACCACCATCACCGCCCGTCGCGCCGATGGCAGCGAGATACCCGTCGAAGCCACCCTGTCGGGGAGCGAGGCGGCGGGCATGTCACTGTCCACACTCATCGTCCGCGATATCCGTGAACGATTGCGCACGGCGAGCGAACTGAGCGCCCGCATCGACCAGCAGGCCGCGGTGGCAGAACTTGGTCAACTGGCGCTGGCCGACGTGGACATTCAGACGCTCATGGACGAATCGGTGAAGCGGGTTGCGACGTCGCTCGATGTTGAGCACGCGCAGGTACTCGAGCTAGCTTCCTCCGGCGAGTCCCTGTTGCTTCGAGCCGGCGTCGGCTGGCGTGAAGGGCTCGTCGGTAACGTATCGGTCAGCGCCGGGACCCAGTCCCAGGCCGGCTACACGATTGCTTCCAACCGCCCTGTCATCGTCGACGATCTGCGGACCGAGCAGCGCTTCAGCAGCCCGCCAATCCTTTTCGAGCATGGCGTCGTCAGCGGGATCACCGTCGTGATTGGTGGTGAGCCCGCACCATTCGGTGTCCTCGGGGCGCTCAAGCAGCAGCGTCGCCAGTTCAACGCCGAGGACGTCGCCTTCGTCCAGTCGGTAGCCAACGTTATCGCGGCCGCGGTCGCCCGCTCTCGCGGTGAGCAGGCTCGTCGCGAGAGCGAGGGCAAGTTCCGCAAGGTCATCGAAGGCAACCCCGTCGCCATGGTCCTGGCGAACCTCGACGGGAGGATCATGGAGGCCAACGACGCCTTCCTCTCGCTGGTTGGCTATAGCCGAGAGGACGTTGCCGGGGGGCACCTGTTCTGGAAGAGCATCACGCCGCCGGAATACTTCGAGCTCGACGCGCGATGGCGGGAGGAGCTGCTGACGGTCGGGGCGTTCCCGCCCTATGAGAAGCAGTACATGCACAAGGAAGGCCGTCGGATCCCGATCCTTGTCGGCGGGGCCCTGCTTGATGAGAACACTTCCGCCGCGTACGTCGTCGATCTGACCGAGCGGCAGCGCTCCGAGGACCGCCTCCGCTTCCTCGCCGAGGCCAGCGAGGCGCTCTCGGCCTCACTCGACCAGGAGCAGATCGTCGAGGGCCTTGCCGAGGCTGCCGTGCAACGCTTCGCCGACTGCTGCGTGGTCGGAGCGCGGGGCGGCAGGGGGACAGTCTACACGGCTGCGGCACACGTCGATAAGGCGAAGGAGCAGCAACTCCGGGCTCTCCTCCGCCGGCCCCTGAGCAACGTCCGCAACCCGGCGACCATCGCCCTGCGCACCGGCCAGGGCGTGCTGCTGAGCCAGATAACCGATGAGGCCCTGCAGGAGATGGCGCTTGACGAGGAACAACTGGACGCGCTGCGCCGGCTCAGGCTCAGCTCGGCGATCATCGTCCCGCTGCTTACCGCGGGCCGTCGCAGCGGTATAGTCGCCTTCGGCACCTCGGGGAGCCGCCGCTACGGCCGCGACGACCTGGTCCTGGCCCAGGAGATAGCGCGGCGCGGCGCCGTCGCCATCGAATCCGCCGACCTCTATCGCGAGGCCAGGCGGGCCGGAGAGGAGGCCCGCCAGCGAGCCGACCGCCTCACCCGTCTGCAGGAAGTAACGGCGGCGCTGGCGGCGACCCTCAACGAGCGCGACGTTGCCTCGGTTGTGGTTGAGCAGGCGGTGAAGGCGCTGCAAGCGGACGCCGGGGCCGTCGTGCTGCTCAAACCCGATGCCAGGCACCTCGGGATAGCCGCCTCCATTGGCTACAACGAGGCGTCAAGGGAACGGTGGGCTCATTTTTCCCTCAACGACGAAACACCGATTGCCGAGACCGTCCGCAATGGCGATCTGATCTGGTTCGAATCCCGCGCCGAGCTGGTCGCCCGCTACCCCAATCTTCCGGATGTCTCGGACATTCCCCGCCACGCCATGGCCAGTCTGCCCCTGCAGCGCGACGGAGTCGCTGTCGGGGCGATCAGCGTCACCTTCTTCCAACCGCACACGTTCAGTGAGGAGGATCGGGCCTTTATGCTCGCGCTGGCGCAGCAGTGTGACCAGGCGCTCGAGCGCGGACGCCTCTATGAGGGGGAGCTGCGCGCTCGCACCCAGGCCGACGAAGCCGGCGCCCGGCTGGCCTCCATCTTCGAGACGTCGCCGGTCGGTATGGCCCTCTGGGATCGCGAGCGCCGCTACGTTGACCTCAATGACGCCCTCGCCGAGATCAACGGGCTACCCCGCGAAGCGCACATCGGCCGGACCCTCGGTGACCTGTTCAGCCGGTCCGATCCCGAGTTCCTGGAGATGGCCGAGGGCGTCTACGTTACCGGCGAGGCCTTTCACGGTGAGAGCTTCCCTGTTTCCATCGCTGCCCGAGCCGACCGGCAGCCCGGCTACTTCACGTTCCATCTTCTCCCCACGCTCGACGCCCACGGCGGCGTCGAGAGCATGCTGGGATACGTCATCGACGTCACCGAGAGGGTGCGGCTGGAGTTGGCGCAGCGCTTCCTGGCCGACGCCAGCTCCATCCTGTCGTCGTCGCTCAACCTGGACGAAACCCTGCGGAGGCTGGTCAGCCTGGCGGTACCTACGCTTGCCGACTACTGCCAGGTCTATCTGATCACGGAGGGGGTAGTGAGCCGCCCAGCAGGGGCGCACACCGACCCCAGCAAGGAAACACTCCTGGAGGAGCTGTCGTCGCACGCCGTCGACCTCGAATCCGAAGGGCGGCTGGCGCGCGTGCTGCGTGAGGGTCGGGTCGATTTTCAACCCGAGGCCTCGGCAGAAGACATCGCGTCGTTGACCGTCAACCCGGCGCGCGCGCGGCTGATCCGCCGGCTCAATCCGCACTCGTTCATGATTCTGCCCCTCACTTCGGGCGGGAAGACCCTGGGTGCGATGTACTTCGCCAGGTCAGATTCGAGCCTGCGCTACGTCGCCGCCGACCTGGCCATGGCCGAGGAGACAGCCCGCCGCGCCGCCGTGGCAATCGAGAACGCGAGGCTCTTCGAGGAGGCCGAGCGCGCGTTGGACCTGCGCAATCAGTTCCTTTCGATAGCCTCGCACGAGCTCAAGACGCCGCTCACAACCGTCAAGGGCTACACCCAGTTGTTGCTGCGGCGGATCTCAGACACGGACCCCGCCCTTTCGGGCGAGATCCTGGGCCTTATCGATCGCGAGGCCAACCGGATGGCCGAAATGGTCAACGACATGCTTGATATCACGCGGATCGAGCACGGCCGTCTTGAGCTGGAAAGGCGGTCGTTCGACCTCAACCAGGCGGTACGTGAGAGCGTCGAGCAGGTGAGCATAGCGCTCGATCATCAGTTCGATTTCAGCCTTGAGGAGGGCACGCCGGCGATCGAGGTCGTCGGCGACAGGATGCGCGTCCAGCAGGTCGTGACCAACCTGCTGAATAACGCCGCCAAGTACTCCGGCGAGAGACGCAAGGCACTGGTAAGGCTCGACCGCCGCGACGGCGAAGCGATCGTCGAGGTCCAGGACCTGGGCATCGGTATCCCGGGGGAGCAGCAACCGCATGTCTTCGAGCTGTTCTTCCGTGGCGCCAACCTGCTCGGTGAACACCGCGGTGGCATGGGCCTGGGCCTCTACATCAGCCGCAGCATTATCGAGGCCCACGGTGGATCGATCGGGGTTGCGTCGGAGGTGGGCCAGGGCAGCACCTTCCACTTCACTCTGCCCCTGCAACACACGCCGGCCGCAACCGTCTGAAGTCGCGCGGCGGACAGCCTCGAAAGCTCCTGCAAGCCCCGACTGGTGGCCCGCGCTGCCGATGGGCATTGGGAACGGTAAATGGGAACCTCACCAGAGCGCGATCTGTAATCGGGGCGCTCGCCCCAAGCTCGGGCGGGAACGCCGAGCCCTTCAACACCAGCAAAGGGACTATCTGATTCCCGGCCTCCGCGAACTAGAATCAGCGCTGACACAGGTGTTCTTCCTCGCCGGCAAGCCGAGGAACCAGGAGGACCGACAGATGCCGCGATCAATGTGGAAGGGTGCGATCAGCTTCGGGCTGGTCACGATCCCCATTCGGCTCTATACAGCCACGAGCGCCAAGGATGTGCGCTTCCATCTTCTGCACGAGACCTGCCACCGGCGCATCAAGCAGCAGCGCTTCTGTGAGTTCCACGAAGAGGTCGTGCCCTGGAACGAGGTCGTGCGCGGCTACGAGGTCGGGCCGGACGAGTACGTGGTCATGGAGGAAGAGGACTTCGACAAGGTCCCCATCACCACGACGCACGCCATCGATATCAGCGACTTTGTCAGCGCCGCAGAGATCGACCCCATCTACTACGACTCCACCTACTACATCGAGCCCGAGGAGATAGCAGCCAAGCCCTACGCCCTCCTGCGGGAAGCCCTGCGTGAGACCGGGAGGGTCGGCATCGCCAAGGTCGCCCTGCGCCAGAAGGAGCAGCTCTGCACCCTGCGCGTCAACGACGACGGCGTGATCCTGATGGAGACGATGTACTACCCCGACGAGATACGAGGCACAGAGGAGCTCGCCGTCCCCGACGCGAAGGTCAAGATCTCCGACAAGGAGCTCAAAATGGCGACGTCGCTGGTCGACATGCTGACCGGCGAATTCGAACCCGAGAAATACCACGACGAGTACCGCGAGGCGCTCCTGGGCGTGATCGAAGCCAAGGCCGAGGGCAGAGAAGTCGAGAAGGCCGCCCCTGCCCCCGGGCGCGTCACGGACCTGATGGGCGCGCTTCGCGCCAGCATCGATGCGGCGAAGGCCGGCCGCGACGCCGACGCCGCCGGCCCGGGCGCCGACGGGGCGGCGGCAGAGGACTCCGCTGAGGAGGCACCGAAGAAGCGCGCGCCACGCCGCGAGCGAGTACGCAAGGCTGGCTGATGACCGGCGCTGGCGGGCCGCCGTCGCCCCTTATCCTTGCGCAGCAGCAGCTTCTGACGCCGATGCTGCCGGTGATCGCCGACGAGCCCTTCGATTCGCCCGAACACATCTTCGAGCTCAAGTGGGGCGGCGTGAGGGCGCTGGCCTTCATCGAGAGCCAGTCGCTGACCCTGATCGGCGCCAACGGCCGCGACATCACGCACTGGTACCCCGAGCTGCAGGACCTGCCGCGCCAGGTGCGCTCGACGAGCGCCGTCCTCGATGGCGAGATTGTCGCCCTGGGCAAGGAGGGCTACCCCGATTTCGACCTCCTGCGCGAGCGCTTCAAGGCACACGGTATGGCGCCGCCGCAGCAGCTTCCGCAGACCGGGACGCTCTCCTACCAGGTCTATGACGTCCTTCTGGCCGGAGGACGGCCATTGATTGAGAGCCCCCTCTGGCGGCGCAAGGACGCGCTCCACGGCCTGCTGCGGCTCTCGGAGTTCGCGCAGGCCACCGACTTCATCGACGGCGAGGGCATCGCCTTCTACGAGGCGGCGGTCGAGCACAAGCTCGAAGGCATCGTTGCCAAGCGTAAGGACAGCGAGTACTACAGCGGGGAGCGCTCACCCGAGTGGCAGGAGCTACGCATCCAGGAGAGCATCGACGTCGTGATCGGCGGCTACACCTTTGGCGGGTCGTCGCCTGGCGCCCGGGGTGGAAGGAGGACTCGCCTGCGCGAGCCCTTCTCGTCGCTGCTGCTGGGCATCTACAACCGGGACGGAGGCTTCCAGTACCTGGGCCAGGTCAGCGGGCCTTTCACGCTGGGCGAGGCCGGCCTGATCCTGGAGTTCCTGACCGAGCAGCACACCGCGACCTCCCCCTTCAGCGAGGATCCTGTCCTCCAGAAGTTCATCCACTGGTGCCGCCCCGAGCTGGTCTGTCGCGTGCGCTTCAGCTCGTGGACGCGCGACGGCATGCTGCGTTTCCCGATCTTCGTCGCGCTGCGCCCAGACCTCCTGCCCACCGACTGCATCGTCGAGCATGAACCGGTCGCGCCCTGGCGCTGACTCTCCGGCATGCGAACCCCCTGTGCAACGGCGCGGCCCGAAGCCGATCCTGCTGGCGCGGTTGGCAGATCAGGTCGTCTGTTACTCGACAGCGCCGGCACACTCGATAATTCGAGCGAGTCGAAGGTGTGGAGAAGGCTCTGGCTTTAGTGGCCAAAGAATCCTAGCTTAGGCGTTGGCCTCGGATTCGCCGGAGATAGGGCCAGGGGACGCGCGAGAGAGATGTTCAAACGCGGGACGAAGACCCGGGAGGACGACCTCCACCAACCGCTGGCGCGGATTCGTGACATCCTTGTCCCTATCGATGGCAAGCGCGTGGGCTACGAGGCCCTCAATCTCGCCTGTAGCATCGCCAAGCGCAACAAGGGGACGGTCTATGTCGCCCACGTCATCGAGGTCAGGCGCTCGCTCCCCCTGGACGCCGAGATGGGCCCGGAGGCGGAAGCGGGGGAGCGTATCCTTGCCACGGCCGAGCGCGTGGCAGCCGAGCAGGACTTCACTGTCCGCGGCGAGCTGCTGCAATCCCGCGAGGCGGGCAGCGCCATCGCCGATGAGGCGACGGATCGCGCCGTGGACGCGATAATCCTGGGCGTGGCCTATAAGGCGCCCTACGGGGATTTCGAGCCGGGCAGGACCGCCCAGTACCTGCTGAAGAACGCGCCCTGCGAGGTCTGGTTGCTGCGCGCCGCCCAGGGTGAGGCGGAGTGAAGGCGATGATCATGGGTTGCGGGCGGGTCGGCGCCGAGCTGGCCGGCCAGCTTGAGGATGCCGGGCACGACGTGACGGTCCTCGACATCGAGCCCTATTCGTTCCGCCGCCTGCCCGCGAGCTTCCGCGGTCGCAAGATCGTCGGCAACGGCATCGACATCGACAAGCTCGTCGCTGCCGGCATCGAGGAGATCGACGCCTTCATCGCTGTGACGCAGGGCGACAACCGCAACATCATGGCGGCGCAGATCGCCAGGCACATTTTCAAGGTCGAGAGGGTGGTCTGCAGGATCTACGACCCGCTGCGCGAGGACATCTATCGCGCGCTGGGCCTCAGCACGGTAAGCCCAACCCGAGCAGGCGCCCAGCTTCTTCGCGAAGCCATCGAAGATGAGGCCGTCGAGGCCGGCTGATGTTCATCATCGTTGTCGGTGGCGGCAAGGTCGGGTATTACCTGACGCGCGAGCTGATCGAGGGGGGGCACGAGGTGCTCGTCATCGACAAAGACTCGTCGCGCGTAAAGCTGCTTACCGACGAGCTGGGG
>WHTO01000094.1 GCA_009377665.1 Dehalococcoidia bacterium | reverse complement strand
CAGGCCGACCGCACGGGCGCCGAGCTCACGCGGGACCCGCTGGGCCTGGCCTCGGCGCTGGCCAAGCTCGAGGGTGGCAACGTAAAGCTCAAGGAGGCGGGTGTCCTGAACGAGAAGTCCGAGAACCCGGCGTTCGCCCACCTGTTCATCGTTAACCCGCTGGCCGGGGGCCTGTCCGGGCTCTTCAGCACTCACCCGCCGATCCCGAAGCGGATCGAGCGGCTGGAGCAGATAGCCAGCGACATGGGTATTGGCGGGCACCGGACGCGCTAAGCGCCTATCACGGATTTGAACAAGGGGGGGAGGACCACAAGGTCCTCCCCCCTTTTATTGCCGCAGCGACGGCCTTGCCGTAGTGCCTCGCGCTTCGCGGGATTAGCCTTGGTTCAATTGCCAACGCGAGCCGTACTGACAGGAGCAGGACTTGACGTCTCAGTACCGCCGACCCATCCCCTCGCCCAGCCCGGAAGCCAGGCCGTTCTGGGAAGGGGCGCGCGAGCATCGGCTTGCGCTGCCCTACTGCCCTGCCTGCGCCCAGTTCTTCTGGTTTCCGCGGCCCTTCTGTCCACGCTGCTTCTCATGGGAGGTCGAGTGGCGTCCAGCCAGTGGCAGGGGTCGCGTCTACAGCTTCGCCATCCAGTACCGCGCGCAAATGCCGGGCTTCGAGGACGAACTCCCCTACCTCACCGCCCTCGTCGACCTCGATGAGGGACCGCGGCTGATGACGAACCTGGTCGAGGTCGAGCCCGACCCGGTTAGCGTTCGCTGCGACATGCCGGTCGAGGTCGTCTTCGCCGACATCAACGACGAGATCAGCCTGCCGAAGTTCCGGCCCGCGGCAGGGGGAGCTCGGTGACCGCGGAGAGGCGAATCGCGATTGTCGGTGTCGACGAGTCGGACCAGATAGGGATCGTCCCCGACAAGTCGCCGATCCGGCTCCACGCCGAGGCCGCCCGCAACGCCCTGGCGGACGCCGGGATCGATAAGTCAGAAGTCGACGGATTGTTTACGGCGAGCGTTAACCAGATGCCCGCCGTCGAGGTGGCCGAGTACCTGGGTATCGTCCCGAAGTACCTGGACAGCACCAACGCCGGCGGCTCTTCCTTCGAGATGCACGTCGAGCACGCCGCCGCCGCGATCAACGCCGGGCGCTGCTCGGTGGCGCTGATCACCCACGGCGAAACCGGCTTCTCCGACCGCGCTCGGCGCGGCGCCCGTCCCGCCTTCGACCCGTGGTCGACGCGGGCGCAGTTCGAGATGCCCTACGGCGTCGGTGGGCCGCCCAGCCTCTACTCGATGGCGGCGATGCGCCACATGCACCAGTACGGGACGACCTCCGAGCAGCTCGCCGAGATCGCGGTAGCGACGCGCATGTGGGCGCAGCTCAACCCGAAAGCGATGATGCGCGAGGACCTCACGGTCGACGACGTCCTGAGCTCGCGCTGGATAGCCTATCCATTCCACATCTACGACTGCTGCCTGGTCACCGACGCCGGCGGCGCGGCTGTGGTCACGAGCGCGGAACGCGCCCGCGACCTGCGCAAGAAGCCCGTCTGGCTGCTCGGCAGCGGCGAGGCGTCGACGCACACGGGCCTCACCGGTATGCCCGACCTGACCCAGACGCCCGCCCGTTACTCCGGCAAGCGAGCGTTCGAGATCGCCGGCGTCAGCCACGACGAGATCGATTTCCTCGAGGTCTACGACTCGTTTACCTACACCGTGCTCGTCACGGTCGAGGAGCTCGGATTCTGTGGGAAGGGCGAGGGCGGGCCTTTCCTCGCCGGGCGCACTGGTCCTGGAGGCGACTTCCCGATGAACACCAGCGGTGGCGGGCTCTCGTACACCCACCCCGGTATGTTCGGGATGTTCCTGCTGATCGAGGCCGTCCGGCAGCTGCGTGGGGAGTGCGGAGAACGCCAGGTCGTCAACGCTCGCCTAGCCTGTGTCAACGGTACGGGTGGCATCCTATCGTCCGCCTCGACGCTGATCCTGGCCGCCGACTGAACGCCTCTGGCCGCACGACGCTAGAACGGACGACGCAGCACCTCGCCCGCCAGCCAGAACCTGCCCCGGGTGCGCCGGCGCAGGTTGGCCCCGCGCCGGCCACGAGCCGACATCGCGGCAACGAGGAACGCTGGAAGCGCGATGGCGGCGGCGGGTACCAGGGCGGCGCCGGCCACCACACGCCGCCACCCCGTTAAGCCAAACTCGCTGCTGTTTCCGGGCGCCCCGATGAGAGTCAACGGGATCAAGGCCGGCAACTCCAACGTTGTGGAGTGGAGGTAGAAGGCGAGCAGGCGGTTGCGGATGATGCGCACCGTCTTGCGGGCGGCGGCCGGTGTCCACGAGGAGTCGAGTGAATGCTCGTGATAGACCACGGCCGCCGGGACGTAGACGACATCCCGTCCCTGGCAGCGCGCGGCCAGGGCGAGCTCCATGTCCTCCGCATAGGAATGGAAGCTCTCCTCGAAGAGGCGCCCGCGCTCGACGATCCACGAACGTCGGACGGCCAGCGAACAGCCGGCGGCGTAGAGCGTGGACGTCCTGCTTCCGCTCTGCGGGCGATAGCGCACGTAGCCCAGGCGGGAGAGCTCCATCATGTCGCCGGGCACCGGCGCCTCGCGCTCGCGGACCGCGAACTCGGCTCGCCAGGGCGTGACAACCGCCGGGTGGGCGATGACCGCGCGTTCGTCGGCGAACGGCCGCAGCAGCTCTTCGAGCCAGCGCCGGTGGACCACCGTGTCCTGGTTGAGCAGCACCAGTACGGCGCCGCGCGCCTGCTCGACGGCGAGGTTGTATCCCCTGGCGTATCCGTGATTGCGGTCGAACGGGACGATGCGCACGTCCGGGAAGCTGTCGCGGACGTACGCCAGCGACGCGTCAGGCGACGCGTTGTCGGCGTAGATTACCTCGTAGTCGCCACGCGGGAGCGTCTGATCCAGGACGGATGCCAGGCAGCCGGGAAGGAAGCGCAGGCCGCGGTAACCGAGGACGATGACGCTGGCGCGGAGGTCGCTTGCTGCAGCGCCCAGGGGGCGGCCTCCTAGACGGCGCCGCGCTCCCGCATCGCGCCGATCTCGTCGTCTGAATAGCCCAGCTCGGCGAGCACCTCGGACGTGTGCTCGCCCACCGCGGGGATGGCCGAGGGAGCGGGCAGCTCCTCGTCGAGGACGATGGGTAGCTTGAGCAGCTTTATCTCGCCCGCTTCACTGTCCACGTCGACCCAGCGCCCGCGCTCCTCCAGCTGAGGATGTTCGGCGAGTCCGATGGTGTCGTTGACCTCGCCGAAGGGGACGTCGGACGCTTCGAGGCGCCGGACGACTTCGGCACGATCCCACTGCGTGAGCACCTCCTCCAGCAGGGGCTCGAGAACCAGTCGGTTCTCGGTGCGCAGCTTGTTGCTATTAAAACGAGGGTCTACCGCGATGT
This sequence comes from Dehalococcoidia bacterium, assembly GCA_009377665.1. Classification (GTDB taxonomy): domain Bacteria; phylum Chloroflexota; class Dehalococcoidia; order WHTO01; family WHTO01; genus WHTO01. The sequence continues at coordinate 7,170 of WHTO01000094.1, read as the reverse complement.
CCGGGCGGTCGATGGCGTCGCAGAGATTGCGCCACTGGCGCTCGTTCTGGACGGCGAGGTTGATCATCTCGTCGCCGCCGCAGCGATAGGGGCCGTAGGGCACGATCAGGTTGTGATGCAGACCCGCGCGCGAAAGCGGCCTCCCGGTGTACATGTGGTGGTAAAGCGGCACCGACATCCACTCGGCCGAGGTATCGAAGAGCGATATGTAGAGCGCGCGCCCGCGTCCCGTCCTCTCCCGCTCGTAGAGCGCGGCGAGGATCGCGCTGAAGGCGTACATGCCGGCCGAGATGTCGGAGACCGAGACGCCGATCTTGGCCGGCTGCTCGGCTGTGCCGGACGTAAAGATCATGGCGGTCTCGCCCTGGATCAGCAGGTCGTAGGCCTTGCGGTCGCGGTAGGGTCCGTCCTCGCCGTAGCCGGAGATGCTGCAGTAGATCAGTTTGGGATAGGTCTTCGAAAGCTCTTTGGGGCCGAGGCCCAGGCGGTCGGCCGCGCCGGGCCCGAGGTTCTGGATCATCACGTCGGCGCTGCCGACGAGCTTCTGCAGGGCGGCGATGGCGTCCGGGTCCTTGACGTTGAGCGTCAGGCTGCGCTTGCCGCGGTTGAGCCAGACGAAGTTTGTGCTCAGTCCCTTGACGTTGCCGTCGTAGTGGCGGGCGAAGTCGCCCTCGCCGGGCCGCTCGATCTTGATCACGTCGGCGCCGAGGTCGGCAAGGTGCCTGGTGGCCATCGGTCCGGCTACCGCCTGCTCAAGGGCTACAACCCGGACGCCGCTCAATGGACCAGTCGCGCTCAATTACAACCTCACTCGATTACGCATGCCAGCAGGCTCGTACTTAAGCCTGTTCGCTCTTGGGCGTAGCTGCTACCCCAGGACGCAAGGGGCCAGGCGGTTCCCCCTAGCCGGCAGGAGCCAGGATCTTGTCCTGCACGCCTCGGATCACGACATCGTTCGTTTCGACGGCAAACAGCTGGAAAACCGCTGTCGCGAACTCTATCGCCACGTTTCGCGCGTCCGCCAGCAAGCGAAGAGGCTCTAAGGACGGATTGATCCGAATAGGATCAACACGTGATACCGGGCTTCCGCGAAGGCAAATGTCAGGCCCACTCACAAGCTGCCGATTGAGCATGCCGTGCAGCTCGATCTCAAGTGACAGCGCAGGTGCGTAGTCGACGGTCGTCACCAGGCGGCCGACGAATTCCGCCACTTCCGTCAGCTGGTAGATGGTGTTCTCGAAGCTGAGGAAGCGCTCATCGATGCCATGCGTTCGGCCCCATTCGTCCTCGCCCTCCTCCCGGAGGGTGAACTGATGGAAGAACTGCCCGGTGGTAGTGAACCGCCACACGCTGAGATCGTTGAATTCCTCCCAGGATTCCCAACCTGCGGACACTGGATAGCTGCCCCCGAAGCGGCCGTCCGACTCTATCGGGGGATAGGTGGCACCGCGCAACCTTACGCCCGACCGTTGAATCGCTCGGAGACAGTCGGACGGAGACCCAAGGCGAGCAGTCAAGTCAGGGGGAAGAATTCGCACACGCCAATGGGGCCGCGAGCGTATCCGTACCGCGATGTCATGGCCAGTCGTCACCTGCTTAGTCGTCAAGAAGCCCTTCCAACTCTGTGTCGAGGGCGCCCTTCAACGTGTCACCCCGCCTCGCGTCTATGAGCGGCTGGACTCGCCCGAGGAGGCGCCTTACTCCCTTGTCAACTGCTCTATCCATTATCTCCCGCATGTCGGTCTGCCCGCGAACCTCGGCCGTTCGCGGGGTGCCATACGGTCGAGTGTAGATCGCGCCCTCTCGGAGCTCTGCACGGGGCCCGTCATCGCGGCGGCAGATGGTTGGGATCTCTCGAAAGGCCAGCACCTGTATGACAACGAACATTCGGGCTCCTATCAGGCCCTTCGACAGGACAATCTCGACGGGAGGGTCGGCAAACCGGTTGATAAAGTCCAAGACGTCATCGGAACTGAAGCTTTCATAGTCCTCGGCACCCATACCGACGGGCTCGAACAGGCCCCCATCTCTTTCCTCGACTCCAACAACGATCGTGCCGCCGTCTTCAATATTGGACATTGCCAGGGCGGTCTTCGCGAGCGTCAGCTGCACTGCCCTGTTTGTCCACGAAAACGAACGCTTAAATTCGAGCGTTCGGAGCTCCCGCCCGTAGTGAACCAACGCGGTAAGTTCGTCGTTGAACGGCTTTGGTGAGGGTGCGACCATCAGGCGAGTCTACTGACCACCCGCCTGCCGGGGCTAGAATGGCCGGGCTATGGCGACGGACCTGGCTGAGGCGCGAGCGCGCCATGTCGCGCGACTCGACTCGGAGCTACCGAGGATCGTGGAAGCCCTGAAGGGACTCGGGGCGGAGCTCGTGCTGCTCTTCGGGTCCTACGCAGCCGGGCGCCGTGACTTGCTGACCGACCTGGACCTGATCGCGGTCATGGAGAGCGACCTGCCGTTCGTTCCACGGCTGGCGGCAGTCTACAGGCGCGTGGCGCCGCGCGTAGCCGTGGACATCCTCTGTTACACACCAGAGGAGTTCGCCGAAATGCGCCACAAGCCGTTCGTCAGGGAGGCCCTGCGCACGGGAACGGTTTTGCATGGCCACCCGTGAGGATGGTGGGCGCTGGCTCGAACAGTCGCGCGACGACCTCCACTGGGCCGAACACCTGGCGGGCGAGGGGGCGCATAACATCGCCTGCTTCATGTCACAGCAGGCGGCCGAGAAAGCGCTCAAAGCCTTCCTCTATCACAGCGGCCACGAGATCGTGCTGGGCCACTCGGTGCGAGACCTCTGTGAGAGGGTCAGCCAGCTCCGCCCTGAACTGAACGCGGAATGCGAGCGATGGGGAAGCCTTGACGCTTACTACGTTCCAACTCGCTACCCTGACGCCCTTCCCGGCAGCATACCTTCGCGTGTGTTCGACCGTGCGGCCGCCGATGGCACCGTCGCCATCGCCCGGGACGTGATAGAGACGATGGGCCGCTTGATGGCCACCTGATCTCGCCAGGCCGGGCGGCATGAGATTCATAGGTTTTCTCTATGAGAAACACCATACGGCTATAGAAGATACCCCTTCCGCGCGCGGTGGCTTTTAGAATCAGCCTCATATCCTTTGCGGCAGCAGGAGGTGTTTGGTGGTAACCACGCAGGATCTCTACCAGGTGGGGCAGATGCCTCCGGTCGGCCAAGTGCCGAAGCAAATGCACGCCAGCGTCATCCGCCCGGACCGCTTCGGCGACCCGATCAAGGCCTTTCAGACAGAGGTCGTCGACGTGCCAGAGCTCAAGGCCGACGAGGTACTCGTCTACGTCATGGCCGCCGGAGTCAACTACAACAACGTCTGGGCGGCCCTCGGCACGCCCCTCGACGTCGTCAAGGTCCACGAGAAGGAAGGCGACCCGAGCGGCTTCCACATCGGCGGCAGCGACCTCTCGGGTGTGGTCTTCGCGAAGGGTAGCGAGGTGACCAACGTCAAGATCGGCGACCACGTCGTCGGCCACTGCGGCTACTGGGACAGCGACGACCCCTGGATCAAGGACGGGGGAGACCAGATGGTTGCGCCGAGCGCAAAGATCTGGGGCTACGAAACGAACTACGGCAGCTTCGCTCAGTTCGCGAAGATCCAGGGGCACCAGCTTTTGCCCAAGCCGGAGCGCCTGACCTGGGAGGAGGCCGCGGCCTACATGCTGGTCGGCGCGACGGCCGAGCGCATGCTCTTTGGCTGGGCGCCGCATACCGTCCGCGAGAACGACGTCGTCCTCATCTGGGGAGGCTCGGGCGGGCTGGGCTCGATGGCCATCCAGCTGGCGAAGGACGCCGGGGCGATCCCGATAGCGGTAGTAAGCAGCGAATCGAAGTACGAGTGGTGCACGACGCTCGGCGCGAAGGGCTGCATCAACCGAAAGGACTTCGACCACTGGGGCGTCATGCCCCACTGGACCGACACCGAGGCGTACGGAAAGTGGGCGGCCGGCGCCCGGTCCTTCGGCAAGGCGATCTGGGACATCGTCGGCGAGCGGCGCAACCCGCGCATCGTCTTCGAGCACCCGGGCGAAGACACCGTCCCAACCTCGATCTTTGTCTGCGACAACGGCGGGATGGTCGTGATCTGCGCCGGCACCACCGGCTATAACGCGGTGGCTGACCTGCGTTATCTATGGATGAGGCAGAAGCGCTTCCAGGGGTCGCACTTCGCCAACGACGCCCAGGCCACGTCCCTGAACGACAAGATCGCCGCCGGGCGGATAGATCCATCGATGGGCGATGTCTTCTCGTTCGACGAGGTGGGCAAGGCCCACCAGCTGATGCACGAGAACAAGCACAGCGAAGGCAACATGGTGATTCTCGTCGGCGCGCCGAAACGCGGTTTGAAGGACCTTCCATGACCGAGCTCTACGGAGTTAAGATCGGCGACAGCCACGAGATGACGCGCCGCGTGTCGGAGGAGGACATCCAGGACTTCGCTCGCGTCAGCGGCGACGATCAGCCGCTGCACCTCGACCCGGACTTCGCCGGCAAGACGCGCTTCAAGGGCCGGATCGCCCACGGCATGCTGAGCGCCGGCTACATCTCGGCCGTGATCGGAACGCAACTGTTTCCGCGGGGCGTGGCCATCTACCTGAGCCAGCAGCTGCGCTTCCTGCGCCCGGTCAAGGTCGGCGACACGGTGACGACCAGGGCGGAAGTGAAGGAGATCGACGCCGAAAGGCGCATCGTCACACTGCAGACCGACTGCTTCAACCAGGATGAGAAGCCTGTCGTCACCGGTGAGGCCGCCGTCATGCTGGACGAGGTTTCTTGACCGGGTGCCATATATGGTATATGGTAAGCACATGAGTGAGAACCGGAAGACGACCGTTTACCTGACTTCACACCTGCAGAGGCTGTTGAAGATCCGCGCCCGTCGCACCAGGCAGCCCGAGGCGCTCTTGATTCGCGAGGCCCTCACGGCCTACCTGGTCGAGGAGCGCCCCGCCCTCCCTGCATTCGTGGGCTCGGGTACCAGCAGACTCGATGACGGCGTTGACTCAACCAACGTCAAGTCGTGGGTGAGAGAGAACTGGATCGAGGACATCGAGCGCAAGCGTGATAACGCTTGACACATCCGCGATCCTGGCTCTTGCCAACGCCGACGACCGCCATCACATAAAAGCTCGCACATACTTCTCAGACGACAGGGGCCCTTATCTGGTCCCGGCCGGTATCCTTGCGGAAGTCGCCTACATGTTCGACGCACGGGTGTCGGGCCCAGCCGTGGACCTGTTCCTCCGCTCGCTCTCCGATGGCGCCCTGAGCTTCGACTGCGGGGAGTCCGATTTTGAACGGATTGCTGAACTGGTGTCACGCTATTCGAACCTGTCGCTGGGTTTGGCCGATGCATCCGTTGTGGCGTGTGCGGAGCGGAACGGAGGAAGGGTGTTGACGTTTGACCGTCGTGACTTCGAGGTGATCGCGGGCGATAAGCGGATCCAGGTGGTGGGCGCATGAATCCTGCGCCGCTCGACGGCTTGCGCGTGGTCGAGATGGGCCGCGTGATGGCGGCGCCGTTCTGCGGCCAGATGCTCGGCGACATGGGCGCCGACGTGATCAAGGTCGAGATGCCGCCGGGCGGCGACGAGTCGCGGTCCTACGGCCCCCACAACTTCGGCGGCGTCGGCTACTACTTCGCGTCGTTGAACCGCAACAAGCGCGGGCTGAGCCTCAACCTCAAGGAGGATGGAGCGAAGGAGATCCTGCGCAGGCTCCTGCGTGACGCCGATGTCTTCATCCACAACTCCCTGCCCAGGGCAGTCGATGGCCTGGGCTTCTCCTACGAGCATGCCAGGGACATCAACCCACGCCTGGTCTACTGTTCGATCAACGGCTACGGGGCGCGCGGGCCCAACAAGAACACACCGGCGCTGGACATGATCGCCCAGGCCGGCAGCGGCCTGATGTCGGTGACGGGCCCGCCAGAAGGCCCTCCCTTTCGTTCTGGAGCGCCGGTCGCCGACCTTACGGCCGGCATGTACAGCGCCTACGCCATCCTCGGCGCGCTGCGCCAGCGCGACCTGACTGGCCGGGGTCAGCAGGTCGACACCTCGCTTCTCGAGGCCGCGACATCACTCATGACCTACATGGCCAGCCACCACTTCATCACGGGCGACAACCCACGCCGCATGGGCAACGCCCACCCCTCGATCGTGCCCTATGACACCTACCCGACGGCCGACGGATGGGTCGCCATCGCCGTAGTCAACGCCGGCACGTGGCGTCGTTTCTGCGGCGCCCTCGGGTTGGGGCACCTGGTCGGCGATGAGCGCTTCGCCGCCATCCCGGACCGGGCGGGCAACCGGGCAGCGCTCGACGATGTTCTGGTCGAGAGGTTCGCGACCATGACCTCGAAGGACCTTGTCCTGGCCCTGCGCGGCGCCGACGTGCCCTGCGAGGCGGTGCGCACGCTGGACCAGGTGTTCGCCGACGACAACTCGGTCGCGATTGGTTTGCGGGCCGACTTCGAACATCCGAAGGCAGGGCCTATGTCGGCCGTCAACACGCCTTATCACCTCGCCGACTGGCCGGACACGATACAGAAGCCGCCGCCGGCGCTGGGCGAGCACAATGCCGAGATCCTTCGCGACCTCGGCTACTCGGTGGACGAAATCGCGTCGTTCAGGACTTCAGGCGCGATCTAGCGCCCCTCCGTCGGTCACCACATCCCTCGGCGTGGCCTGACGCTCTAGTCGTTGCTGTAGCGTGGGCACAGCGCGAGCTGGCGCACAGGGCCCTGGCGATTGTGAACGGCGCGCAGCGCGTCGACGCGGCCGGTCCCGAAGCAGCGATCATATCCAGGCGCTTCGATGTCGATCGACGTCCTGCGCATGATCCGTTCCACCGCGGCCGGCCGCAGGTCGCCGAACTGGCTGATGATCAGCGCGGCAACGCCCGCCGCGTGCGGCGAGGCCATCGATGTCCCGCTGATGCAGCCGTATGAGCCGTGGATGGTGGGGAACGTCGAGAGGACGTACTGCCCGCATCCGCCCGCAGCCGTGCCGCCGCCTGGCGCCGACACGTCATTGTGAGGCCGGCCGCCGTTGGAGTAAGACGCTCGGTTGCTGCGGCGGTCGACAGCCGACACGGCGATCACGCCGTTGGTCTCGGCCGGGATCTGTCGCAGTTCG
>WHTO01000093.1 GCA_009377665.1 Dehalococcoidia bacterium | reverse complement strand
ACGACACCGAAGACGAGGGCGACCGGCGCTACATCGTCATGGAGTTCATCGACGGGCGCAGCCTCAAGGAATACCTCGACGAGGTCGCCATCCTCGACGAGCGCGACGCCGTCGACGTCACGATCCAGGTGGCCGACGCGCTCGAATACGGACACCAGGCCGGGATCATCCACTGCGACGTAAAGCCCGGCAACATCCTCGTCGACCGCCGCGGACGCGCGAAGCTCGTGGACTTCGGCATCGCCCGCCTGGCCACGCAGACATGGGCTATGGCGACCACCGTCCTCGGCACGGCAGCCTACATGGCGCCCGAGAACGTCGAAGGCACACGGCCCGACCAGCGCAGCGATGTCTATTCGCTGGCCCTCGTGCTGTATGAGATGCTCGCCGGCCGCCTCCCCTTCGAGGGCGAGTCGGTCGCCGCTGTGACCGCTCAGAGGCTGGTCCGAGACCCCATTCCCCTGCGCCGATTCAACAGCGAGGTGTCGCCCCAGCTCGAACGCATCATCATGCGTGCACTGGCTCGCGACCCCGCCGAACGGCCCCAGTCGGCCGCCGAGTTCGGAGATCTGTTGCGCCGTCACGCGTCGGGAGCGCCCGTGGGCGTAGCGGCCCCGACGCCCATGATGGGACCGCAGACGCAGGCGACCCGGCGGGCGCGACCGGCGCCGATGGGTGCCCCGCCACGGCGGCGCGGCGGCGGCTTCTGGGCCGCGCTGGCCACGATCATCATCGCGCTGGCGCTCTTCGCCCTAGCCTTCGGCGTCACCGTGGCGCTTATTGGCGACGACTTCCTCCAGGGTGGCGGCGGCGACGATGACGACGCCGAAACCATCGACACACCGACAGAAGAAGCCACCGAAGAGGCCCCGACCGCCGAGCCCACCGAACCCCCGGCCACCGAGACGGCAACGCCTGAGCCGACGGAGACAGCAACGCCCGAGCCGACACCGGAGGCAACCGACACCCCGGATCCCACGGCCACGGCCTGCCCCGAGGGCTTCGTCTGCGTCACCGCCACCCCGTAGCCGGGAGTCCGAACCGCAGCCACCCGTCCCGACTGCCCACTCGATCGCCACTGCCTGTGGTGGCCCGGCTAAGCCCGGCGAGCCCGTGATCGGTCTGCCGCGCCGAACCAGGCCCAGTCCAGAGCAGCCGCCCCGCGCAGCGCGGCCGGTTCGTTCAGGGGAGAGTCCAGAGGCGCCCTCTCTTGCGGGGTTCAAAGGGGTGTCCCCTTTTATCCTCTTTTTCCTTCTCCCTCTCCCTCAGGGAGAGGGCCGGGGTGAGGGCCATCGCGATGGATTGACCTGCATGATCGCAAGCCACGCCATCGACTTAGGATTGCTCGGGCCTACGACGCGGGGCGCACCCGCCAATCGATCCCGAAGCTCGCCGACTCTCCGGGTCCAAGCGTCAACGGCCAGTGAAAGTACAGGCAGTGCCCCTGGTACGTCCGCTCGTACCCCTTTTCCGACGCCGAAGCCGCCTCGATAGGCAACGCCCACAGCCGGGCGCCCACGGACGGCGTACCCTCCAGCCCGATGGGCAGTCCCCGCGATGACAGCGAGATGGCCTTAACCGTCGGTTCGTCAACGACCTCGCGCCCCCACGCCCTCGCGGCGCCTTCGACACTAACCGCCGGTTCGTACTCGGTCCCGACGAGCAGGGGCGTCAGATTCCACTCCGACCCGAAGCGGCACTCCACGGACGGGCCGCCCAGGTGCTCCAGCGAGTAGGACACTCCCAGATCACCGTCCGTCCCGAGGACGAGACGTTTGGCCAGTGCCACCCGCGTTTCTCCCCCACTGTGCCGCACGACGCCATTTCGCCTCAGCTCGACCGCTCGCTCGCCGCTGGGTTCCCAATCGAAACCCTGCAGCACGAAGTCCCCCAGGTCCTGGTACTGGGCGCGATAGAAGCTGTCGATCGTCGCATCGGCGTCGAGAAAGTGCTCGATCAGGCACCAGCGATCGTGCCAGTCGTACAGGAGCGCCTCGCCGATCCGCTCATCGAGGATCGCCACGGCGTCGTGGATCGACTTGACCGCCTCCTCGCCCCCGGCGTCGCCGGCGGCCCGCTGCGCCGCCAGCGCCTCGCGCAGCGTCTGATGATACGCCTCGGGCCGGCGCGCTATCGCCGTCGCCAGGTTCACGCCGGCCGTTTTGATATCCCACTCGAAGATGCCGCCACCCTTGCCCAGCGCGACGTAGACGTCGCTGGATTCGGACTCGACGAGTAGCTCATCGAGTCCGTCACGGTCGTGGTCTTCGACGCTCGTTTCGAACCAGCTTCCGGTCGGGTGCAGGACCCGGTCCGCGGCCGCCTCCGCCGCCAGGGCGTGGGCAAAAAGGGCGTGTCGGATGTCCTTCAAGTACACGCCGCCGAAGACGCCGTGCCAGTAAGGACAGTTGCACTCCGCCGCCCAGAGGTCGTCCCATGCGCGGTTATCCAGTCCGCCGCCGACAGCCGCCGCGGCCAGCTTCTGATGCACCCGCAGTACCTTCTTGTGGAGCGTGTTGACCTCCGGGTACTTCGCCATGAAGTTGCGCCAGGCGCCGCCGTGGACGAACGAAGCCAGCCGCAGGTCGCCGCCGCCCTCCATGAACTGCCGTCGCAGGACACCGAGCTCGTGCGAACGCTCCGCCGGCAGCGCCCACTCCATCATCTCCTCGTAGGAGGCGGTGGGGATGTACACGCGCCCCAGCGGTCGCTGCGAGGCCACGAACTCACCGGCAGGCGCTGTCTTCAACCAGTCGGAGTTCTCGTTTAACGCCGCGAAGAAGCGCTCCATCCACCCCTTGCGCCAGACATAGTCGTAGGTGCCCGGCCAGCTCCCGAACTTCTCGCCGTCGTCGCCCATGACGAGCAGCCGCGGCTCTTCGGAGGCCTGCGAACGCAGGTGATCGACGACCTCTCCAGGCGACTTCCAGGGCAGGATCTCGCGCAGCAGCTTGCTGCTGCCCAGCAGTTTGAGGGGATAGCCCTGGTCCTCGGTCACCCAGTAGCCCTGGAGCTGGCTTTCGGTAAGCCCCGCCATCTTGAAGTGCGTGTCGTCGAGGATCGTCCACTCAATTCCGGCTTTGCCGAGGATGCTGGGAAGGTGTGGCTCCCAGACCCGCTCGGCGAGCCACAGACCTCGAGGCTCCTGCCCGAAGCGTTCGCGGACCGTTGCAGTGAGCTTCGCTATCTGTCCCGCCGCGTCGTCGGGAGGGATAGAGACCAGGATCGGCTCGTAGTAGCCGCCGGTCAGGATCTCGACCTGTCCCCGCTCGGCCAGCTTGCGCAGGCGTGGCGCGAAGTCGGGCCGGTTGGCGAAGATCCAGTCCAGCAGGCAGCCGCTGTAGTGCAGCGAGAGCCTGACGTGGGGGTTGGCTTCGAGGGCCTCCAGCATCGGCAGATACGACTCGCCGTAGATCGTCTCGAAGACCCACGGCAACTGGCCCACCGGCTGGTGGTTGTGGAGGACAACGCTGAGGTAGACCTGCTTCACCAGGCCCGCCGTCGAGCGACGAGGGCCGCTGGCGAAAGCCGTGGATCGAAGCCGGTCATCCCTGATCCGAGGCTAGCAGACCGGTCCCGCGCAGCTTCACCGCGTCTCTGTAGTGGCCGGGCTAAGCCCGGCTTGCTCCTGGGCAGGTGCCCGCCCATCCCCGAGGGGGTGACTTCGCCGCCCTCAGGCGCCCTTCCTGCCGACCGCCTCGCGATAGATCCGCTCGTACTCGGACGCCGACGCGCCCCAGGAGAAGTCCGCCCCCATCGCCCGCCTCTGCAGGTCGGCCCACGCCTCGCGGTCACCGTAGTGCTCGACAGCCGCCGACAGCGCCGAGCGCAGGGCGCCGGCGCTGTACTCCTCGAACACGAACCCGAGGCCGCCCTCGCGCGCGTCGGGGACCGTGTCGGCGAGGCCGCCCGTGCGTCGGGCAATCGGTATCGAGCCGTAGCGCATCGCGATCATCTGTCCCAGCCCGCAGGGCTCGAAGCGGCTCGGCATCAGGAAGAAGTCCGATCCGGCGTAGATCCGCTGCGCCAGCGTGGCGTCGAAGCCTATCGTCACCGAGGCTTTGCCGGGGAACCGCTCCTGCAGCCGGCGGGCCTCCTCCTCGTAGCGGGCGTCGCCCGCGCCCAGGAGCACGAACTGCATGCTGCCCGCCTCGAGCAGCGAGGCGACCGCTTCCAGCGTGATGTCGATGCCCTTCTGCTCGGATAGCCGGGCAACCATGCCCGCCAGCGGCTGGTCGCTCTCGTCGAGCCCGAGGTCCTTCTGCAGCGCTCGCTTGTTCTCGATCCGCCGCTCCAGGCCGCCGGCGTCGAACACGCTGGCGATCCTGCTGTCCGTCGCCGGGTTGAACTCGTCGTAGTCGATGCCGTTGACGACGCCCTTGAGGTCGTCGCGGCGCAGGCCGAGCAAGTCGTGCAGCCCTTCGCCGAGCTCGGGCGTCAGGATCTCCTTCGCGTACGTCGGGCTGACCGTCGTGATCACGTCGGCATAGAAGATCGCCGGGCCGATCAGGTCCAGGAAGCGGTCCGGGCCGCGATAACGCAGGTTGTGGATCGTGAAGATCGAGGCGGCACCCCGATAAAACTCGTCCTCCCAGGCGTAGTTGCGCAGCGCGAAGGCCACGGGCCCTGTGTGCCAGTCATTGATATGCACTATGTCGGGCTTCCAGTCGAGCAGCTTCGGGATCTCGACGATCGCCTGGCAGAAGAAGAGGTAGCGGTCCAGGTCGTCTGCTTCGCCGTACACGGCGCTGCGCGGGAAGTACTCCCCGTCCTCGATCTGCCAGGCCCTGGCCCCGTTCGCGAGGCTCGACTCGACGACGCTGAACTTCTTGATCGCGCCCTGGAAGCTGATGCTCAGGTCATCGTTGCCGCCCGGCCTGCCGGAAGGCTTGTGGCACGGCGTGAAGAGCACAACGTCGTGCCCCCTTGCGGCCAGCGCCTGCGGCAGCGAACCGGCAACGTCTGCCAGCCCACCGACCTTCGAGAAGGGCGTAGCCTCCGCCGAGGCGAAGAGGATGCGCAGCCGATCGCTGGTCAGTTTCCGCTCCTGCGGAAGTCGCGATAGTCGATGTCCGGGAAGACCCGGTCGAGCTCCCAGAGCTCAGCAGCACGCGCGCTGGCGTCGTGGCCGCTCTCAATGAACGAAGCGAGGTCGTTGAAGCGGCCCACGTGCGATAGGAAGCGCTCTCGCGCGTAGTCGGCGGCCTGTCCGGTCGTAACCAGGAACGGCCAGTCCGACGATTGGAGGAGCAGAAGCTCTCGCGCCGCCTGGTTGAGCACCTCCTGACGGTCGAGGTCTTCGATCTCCGCCAGTTTCTCCATCCGCGCCTCCGCTTCGTGGATCATCGGCCACATCCATTCGGTGTCGACGTTAAGCCAGGTGAAGTGCGTGCCCTCCTGCCCCCACGACCCCTCCGGCAACTCGATAGAGCTCTGCGGCGGGCTTTCCTCGACATAGTCCGAGGCGCTGGTGAGGTTGATCGCAGGGTTCTCGGCCAACTGCCGCAGCACCTGCGCCAGCCACTGCACCCCCTCGAACCACCAGTGCCCGAACAGCTCCGTATCGTACGCCGCGGCCACGATCCCGGGGCTCCCGCTCTCCCTCTGATAGTCATCCAGCACCTCGTGCACCAGCGACGCGAAATGATCGGCGTGGTCCTGGATGCGCACCGCTGCGCGCGGCGGGTCATAGATCTCCTTGTCGCCCAGCCCGATGCCGACTCCCGAGACGCGCCAGTAGTGCAGGCCCGAGACACCGTCCTTCTTGTGGAACTCGCGGTACCAGTAGTCGCCCGGATAGCCGTGATCGCCCGACCAGACCTGCAGGCCCGTCCGCTTGTTGCGGGCCAGCGTCGAGACGCCGCTCTGGCGGACAAGGTAGGGCTTGAAAGTCGTGCCCGCGCTCGCTTCATCGTGAGCGCCTTGCGGCACCTCGTAGCGCCTGGCGACCTCACCATACGGACCGACAGCGTCGCCGGTCGCCTTTCCGCTCGGCCGTCCACCCTCAATCAGGTGCGTCTCGACGAAGAAGCACTCAATCCCCATCCCGTCGAGGAACGTCTCGATGCCCGGACGCCCTCCGGGACGCTCGGGGCGATACGCGCACTCGGGCAACCAGATCGAACGAGCCGGTTGCCCCAGGTGGCGGGCCGTGGCTCGATAGCCCGTGCGCAGCTGCCCCGTGATCGATGAATCCCTGCCGAGCAGCGGCAGGTAGCCGTGGGTCGCCGCCGAGGTCAGCACGTCGAGGTGCCCCGACTGGCGGAGGTCACGGAAGGCGCCCACTACATCGCGCTTAAAGCGCTCACGGAACGAGCGCGCCACGCCCTCGTAGAAGTTCAGCCAGAAGTGCGCCACGTCCGCGCGGGCGAGGTCGCCGGCCTCGCTGAAGCGCTGCAGGTCGTGCTCGGCCCTTGAGACCTTCTCGTCGATGAACTCCTCGAAGTTCGTCTTGATCAGGTCGTCGGCCAGCTGCTCCAGCAGGACGGGCGTCAGCCCGATCGTGAGCTTGTAGGCCACGCCTTCGTCACGCAGGTCGTGCAGCGCATTGAGCAGTGGTATGTACGTCTCCGTTAGCGCTTCGTGGACCCACTCCTCGCCGTGGGGCCAGCGCCCCGCCCGGCGGGCGTAAGGAAGATGCGAATGCAGGACAAACGTGAAGGCTCCGCTCTGGTTCAAACCCCTATCCTCGTGTCCTTTCTGGAAATCGTTGAGCCGCTCTCGATGTACTCGTTCTCGAAGTCCACCGGCCGGACGAAGGGCAGGACCTTGCAGTTGCGTCCGACCCTGATCCGCTCCGGGATGCAGGCGCCCTTGCCCACGAGCGTGATGCCGCTGTTCAGGTTCTCTGGCTCGTCTTTGTTCGCGGTAAGGTCGTCGCCAAACCCCAGCTGGCTCCGGGGCCTGACCTCGACGCGCTTATCGATGATGCAGCGGTTGATCACGCAATCCTGTCTGATCACGACGTCATCGAAGAGGATCGAGTCGGCCACAGTCGCGCCCTCGGCGACGAACACGCCTGGCGACAACACCGACCGCTGCACCGTGCCGTTGACGATCGCGCCCGACGAGATAAGCGAGCGGGAAATGGCGGCATGCGGCCCCAGCTTCGACGGCGGACGCTCCTGGTGCCGCGTCACCACAGGGTTATCGAAGTCGTAGAGGTTGAACTCGGGGAGGTCGGCGACCAGGTCCATGTGGGCCTGCCAGTAGACGTCGATGGTCCCGACGTCGCGCCAGTATCCCGGGAAGCGATAGGCGTAGACCTCGTCCTTGCCCACCATCGCCGGCAACAAGTTGTGCCCGAAGTCACGCCCGCTCAGCTCGTCGTGAGCGTCCTCGGTCAGCCTCTCGATCAGCGTCTCGCGGTTGAACACGTAGACCCCCATCGAGACCGTATTGGCGGGTGGCCGGGACGGCTTCTCGATGAACTCGATGACCCTGCCGTCCTCGTCGGCGTGCACGATGCCGTAACGGCTGGCCTCCTCAATCGGGACCTCCACGACGGCGACCGTTGCGTCGGCCTTGTTCTGGCGGTGGAAGTCGATCATCTGGTCGTAGCGCATGTTGTAGATGTGATCGCCGGAGAGGACGAGCACCTGCTCTGCGCGTGACTCCTCGACGAAATAGAGGTTCTGATAGACGGCGTCGGCGGTGCCGCGGTACCAGTCGCCGGCGCTTCGCCCAACGTAGGGCTGCAGCAGGACCACGCCGCCGCTGGCCCGGTCGAGGTCCCACGGGCGGCCGATGCCAATGTGGTCGTTCAGCGACCGCGGCCTGTACTGGGTCAGGACGCCAACCCGGTTGATCCCCGAGTTGACGCAGTTGCTCAGCGTAAAGTCGATGATGCGGTACTTGCCTCCAAAGATGACTGCCGGCTTGGCCCTTTCTTCGGCGAGGATGCTCAGCCTTTCGCCCTTTCCCCCCGCCAGGATCAATCCGAGGACGCGGTTCACGGCGCGTTGCCCTCGCCGACAGTGCAGGGGGTCGCGACAGGTGTGCGGGAGGCCGGGGCTGTCTGGGCTCGGGAAGCCGTCACAAAGCGCCTTTCGGAGTCGCTCCTGCCCGCCCGCAGGCAGAAGGGAGGCTGCCTGGGCCGCGGCCACATGGCCGCCGGTCAACATCGATCTTAGTAGACGCCGCGCCGCCCCCGTCGCTGCGCCGCGTGACACCAGGCAGAATTCTTATACTTGTCATGCGGGCCGCGAAAGGCCGCAGGAGGCAAGCAGACGGCCATGGCTGTATCAGAACCCGAGGTGCGCGAGGTCCTGCGCACCGTTTACGACCCCGAGCTCCATATCAACATCGTCGATCTCGGTTTGGTCTACGACATCGACGTCAAAGAGGGCGATATCGGCGTCACGATGACCCTCACCAGCCCCGGCTGCCCCGTGGGGCCGATGATTACCGAGCAGGTGCAGCAGAACGTGAAGCTGCTCCCAGGCGTCAAGGACGTCAAGGTCGGCATCACCTTCACGCCGCCCTGGGACCCTTACACGATGATGTCCGAGGAAGCCCGCGACGAGCTCGGCATCGAGTAAGCAACCAGCAGGACCTCGCCGGAACCCATAGGGGGCGATGCATGCATCGGCCCGGGCCCGACCCGCTGCCGCCGTCCCGGCATCGAACTTCGCCCCTCCAAATGACGTTCCCGTCGACCCCGCGGGCCTGGGAGGAATACTCGCTAGCGCTCCAGCCCGCATGACTCAGCGGCGGCTGCGAACTCCGCCTGCTTTTCGTTTTCCGGTGTGAAGGCGTCCATCATGGCCTGCTGATCCCCGCTAGCGATGGCCGCTGTTCTCTCGGCGAGGATGTCGTTCAGGTCCTGGCACTCGGGAGGGGGGTCGAGGCTGGCGAGTGCCACCGAGAACTCATCGTGAGCCGGTCCGCAGCCGGCGTCGACGCCCAGGCCGGCGAACCCCAGTGTCCACGCGCCTGTGGCACACCTGGGGTACGTGGCCGCGATCTCCGCCTCGATCGTGGCAACCATCCCCAGATAGTCGGCAGCACTGTCGCCGGCCTGCGGGGTCGAGGTAGCGGTTTCGCTCGGCGTGTCCTCCTGCTCGGTTGTCGCGGCATCATCCTCCTGGGGTTCGTCATCGTCGTCGTCGCCGCAGGCCATGGCGACGAGACACCCGACCAGGAGAGCCACCAGGGCGCCCGTGTACCGCAAGTCGACGGCATGGCCACGCATCACCAGTTGCACGCTGGCTGGGCGGTGGGATGCCAGGAATACCCTCCGTGTACCTCCAGCGGTGGACTCACTGCCGATTATGGTTCCAGATGTTGAAGATCTGATGCCCGTAACGAAACACCGTTCTGAACATGCCGATGTTTCGCGCGTCCTGATTGGGGTTAATGGGGCGTTGCATCACACCTATCCCTCCTCGCCGAGTGTGGTGAGCAGGAGCACGGCGACGTCGCGGGCGGCGTCGCAAGTGAGGCCGCCAGATACCTCCAAGAGGATGCCGGGCCGTTCGGGTTCAGAAGCTCGCTCGATTACAAACAGGCGGCAACCCGGGACGAGATCCTGGTTGGGAAGCTCGAGGAGGCCTGGTCGTCCCTCGACCTCCGTGAGTTCCAGGCGCTCGGTTGGAACGTCTAGCGGGAGCTGTGCCCTTTCGTTTACGAAATAGGAGCGCACAACGTAAGCCTGCGCCAGCCCCTCGGTGAAATCGCCTGCCACGGTGTTGACCACCCCTTCGCATTTCCCAACCGATGGCCCACCGGTCGGGCCCGGGCCATTGAAGCCGACGATCAGTGGATCGAGGAAGTGCAGTTCCGAGCCGAGGGCCTCTTCGGCTGTCGCCTGCTGGGGGCCGTCGGAGCAGGGGAAGTTGCTCATGCCGTCGCGTCCGACGATATCGAAATCGCCGGTTGCGCCCTCAAACCGGGGTTCGGCGTTGTCGCGGTCGATGGCAGCCTTTGCGGCCTCGACTGCGGGGTCATCAGGATCCGGTGCGATTTCAGGAGGGTAGGAGGACTCTCCTGCGTTCGGCTCCCCGGGGTCGCTTCCCGATTGGGCGGTCAGGCTGTGTGCGAAGACCGCGATGACCACCCCGGCGGCCAGGGGCAGAATCACCCCGAGTTTGAGCACTGACATGGTGTCCTCCCGTCGGCCTCATGCTCTCGAACCCGTGCCAGGGATACAAGGGGCGTGGCCACAGGCTTTATTGCGGGTTTCCACAGCGACAGTCCGGAGCCTGCTTCAGATGTGGCGTGTCAGGTTGGCCAGCTCTACTCGGTTCTTCGCTCCGAACTTCTCGTAAAGCCTCGTCAGGTGGGACTCGACGGTACGCCCTGAGACCCCAAGCTCGATCGCCGTCTCCCGCGTGGAGAGCCCCTGGCGGATGCACCTGATGATCCCTACGTCCGTGTCAGAAAGCCTGGCGCCGGTAGTCAATCCGACAGCGGCCAGCTGCTCGGCAAGAGCCGCCTCCTGGACGCGGCCGTCCGTCATAACGCAGCCGAGCTCTTGCACGGCGCGCATGCACACCAGGAGGTATTCCAGGCTTGCGTCCGAACCCAGGTACAAGCGGCTTCCCCGTCGGGCCCAAAGGTCGGCAAGATCCACTCTGGAAGGGTCCCCGAGCACTGCGAGGAGAGCGCGTGCGTAAGCTGCGCTGAGCGAGTGCACCCACAGGTCGGCATGCTGGTCAACCTGAC
>WHTO01000004.1 GCA_009377665.1 Dehalococcoidia bacterium | reverse complement strand
CCGGGGCGTACGGACAACTCCCCGGACGGGACTTCAACCCGCTAGATTTACTGCTGTTACTGCGAACGGTGCAGATTCGCATTAGTTTCCGCGTAAAAAGGCCAGACCAAGCACCGGGCGTTTCAAATCAAAAGCGTAACGCCGTAACGCAATCAGGCTTTGGATTCCTGACCGGTTCGGCACAGCATCAACGGTGCTCCATCGTCGGCACGAACGGCGCCGACGTTATCCACGCATTGGGCGGGAATGACTTTGTCAGAGGCCGCGGCGGAGACGACGTGATCTGCGGCGGAGACGGCAACGACCTGATCGCCGGCAATGAAGACAACGACACCATCGACGGCGAAGGCGGACGGGACCGCGCGCTCTACGGGGGCAGCACACCCGTCAACGCCAACCTGGCGGCGGGCACCGCTATCGGGCAGGGCAACGACGACTTGATCGCCATCGAGGACCTGAGCGGGTCGTCGGGCGCCGACACTCTGCGTGGCAACGCCGGGCCCAACCGGCTGTGGGGCTTCGGCGGCGAAGACACGCTGATCGGGCTCGGGGGCAACGACATCCTGACCGGCGGCCCCGGTCCCGACGCCCTCAACGGCGGCCCCGGCAACGACTTCTGCAACGGCAGCGTGGGCCTCGGCGATACGGCCGTCAACTGCGAGACCACCCAGTTCGTGCCCTGAGCCGGGGGTCACCCCCGACCCCTCTCCTGAGGTGTTCAGACCGGACACATAGGTTACAGGTGTTCGGACACATGGTGGACGCTTTCAATCTTCCTTGACGTCGATCCGGCCGACTCGCTGGCTGCAGAAGTGGACATCCCAGCAGCCATCCTCGGTCGTGGGCCTTAGAGCTATGGGATAGCCGCGGAAGGCTTTGCTGACTTTGCACGCGGCCTCGGAACGCGATCCGCCCCTTCTCGCCCACCTTGCGGACGCTATCCCCAGGCCCATACTCAATCGCGGGCAGGCTCTCGGGGAAGGGGCGCGGGCTGGACCGGTAGCGACTGGCTGGCGTGGCCATGCCCAGCGCTTCGTGGGGACGCTCCAGGTTGTAGACGTCGCGCCAGCGGTCGAATCGGCGCTGGCAGTGCACGAGGTCGCGGAAGGGCGGGCCGCCCAGCAGCTCGGCCTTGAGCGTGCGGTGGAAGCGTTCGTCCTTGCCCATGGTCTGGGGGTGATAGGGCCTGGAGTGAAGAACGCGTACTCCCAACCGGATCAGCCAGGCGGTTAGCGGGGTGTGGGGATGCTCAAAGTCCGAGCCCCAGGGCGAGCCGTTGTCCATCAGCATGCACTCGGGCAGCCCGTAGCTGCGAAAGACGTGGCTTAAGCACTCCTGGACGGTGGTCCCCCGCTGGTTGCCGCAGGCCTCGAGCCCGAGAGCGAAGCGCGAGTGGTCGTCGAGGACGGTGAGGGCGTGGCAGCGTCCGAGGACGAGGGCAAAGTGGCCCTTGAAGTCCATTTGCCAGAGGCGGTTGGGAGCCTCCTGCTCGAAGCGCTGCCAGCGCTTGCTGCTGCACCCTGCGGCGCCAGCCAGGCGTCCGTTGCGCTGGAGGATGACTGTGATCGTGCTCGCCGCCGGGACCTGCTCGTGGCCCAGGTCGAGCAGCCGTCGGCGGATCTTGCGCCCGCCCCAGGCTGGATGGCGGTCTCGTACCTCCAGTACCGCTTCCTCTACATCCGCCAGCGTCTGCCTGGGGAAGACATGGGGTCGCCGAAGACGGTCAAGGAGACCGGCCTCGCCCTCCTCCCCAAACCTGGCCAGAATCTTGTAAGCCGTGGTGGGACTCACACCATTGCGCCTGCAGAGCTCCCTGATGTTTGCTCCCGGCTGGCTTGCAAGCAGCACGAACTCCTTGCGTGACGACACGACGGACACCTCCTGCCACGGCATGAACATCTCCTTACGGGCGATTTCCTGCCGTCTATTGTGTCCACCATGTCTCCGAACGGGTGTCCATCATGTCTCCGGTCTGAACAGCTTGCGGAGAGGGGTGGCCCGCCGCAGGCGGGGCGGGGTGAGGTTCCACTCCTGCAGGGCCAGGGCGGGTCGCGCTGATGCCGCGGCCAGGCGTGAGCAGACAGCGGGCCTGCCCTGGCGAGCCCCCGAAGCCCAGGCCGCCGCCTATGATACAATCTGCCATGTTCGGTTCGTGACCTAATATTCGCTTGTCTTAAAGGGAATTCACCGAAGAATCGTCCGCCCTCTGCGGTGGACGATCTTCATATACAGGGGGATCAACCATGGGTGAAAACGGCAAGATTAACGTCGCCATCGTCGGCGTCGGAAATTGCGCCTCTTCGCTCGTCCAGGGCGTCGAGTACTACAAGGACGCGCGCGAGGACGATTTCGTCCCCGGTCTCATGCACGTCAACCTCGGCGGCTATCACGTTCGTGATATCAACTTCACCGCCGCCTTCGACATCAACGTCACCAAGGTCGGAAAGGACCTCTCCGAGGCGATCCTTGCCGAGCCCAACAACACGGTGAAGTTCGCCGACGTACCACAGACTGGCGCCCGCGTCTTCCGCGGCATGACCCACGACGGCATCGGCCGCTACCTCGAGGACGTGATAACCAAGGCGCCAGGCGGCACGGCCGACGTCGTCGGCATCCTCAAGGAGACGAGAACCGACGTCGTCGTCAGCTATCTGCCCGTCGGCTCTGAAGAGGCCACCAAGTGGTACGTCGAGCAGGTCCTGCAGGCCGGCTGCGCCTTCGTCAACTGCATTCCGGTGTTCATCGCCCGCGACCCCAACGGCTACTGGCCAAAGCGCTTCGAGCAGGCGCGTCTGCCGATAATCGGCGACGACATCAAGTCGCAGGTCGGCGCCACCATCGTCCACCGCGTGCTGACGCGCCTCTTCCAGGACCGCGGCGTGCACCTCGACAACACCTATCAGCTCAACTTCGGCGGTAATACCGACTTTCTGAACATGCTCGAGCGCGACCGCCTCATCTCCAAGAAGATCTCGAAGACGAATTCGGTCGCCTCGCAGCTCGACTCCGAGATGGCGCCGGGCAGCATCCACATCGGACCGAGCGACCACGTGCCCTGGCTCAGCGACCGCAAGTGGTGCTACATCCGCATGGAGGGCAAGGGCTTCGGTGACGTACCGCTCAACGTCGAGCTTAAACTCGAGGTCTGGGACAGCCCGAACTCGGCCGGCGTCGTCATCGACGCCGTGCGCTGCGCCAAGCTGGCGCTCGACCGTGGCATCGGCGGCCCGCTCGAGGGGCCTTCGGCCTACTTCATGAAGTCGCCGCCGAAGCAGTTCACCGACGACCAGGCCCGCGACAAGGTAGAAGCCTTCATCCGCGACGAAGTCGCCACCTGACCGCCGACCGGGACGCGCGTCCTCGCAGAACCAACAGGAGGATCCAGGGAGGGCGAGCCTCCCTGGCGGGGTTTCAAAGGGGTGTCCCCACTTGAAGAATCCCTTCTTAGATTTCCCCTCTCCCCAGGAGGTCTCCGCGGGCGACTCGCCGTGGCGAGGGGTTGGGGGTGAGTGGCCACCGAGATGGACCGGTCGACATTTCCAGGCAGTACCCGGACGAGGCGCTTCCCTGACGCGGCGGCCGCCAGTCGGCCGTGAGCCGGGAGGACGATGCTTCTGTACCTGTCCTGGCGCCTCGCCGTAATCCTCCGCCGCCTCGTCCCCACCGAGTTCTGCTATGGCGTCTCCGCGGTGGCCGGGGAGGTCATCTGGCGCTTCTTCATGAGCGACGCGGCGAAGGCGGCAACAAGCGACCGCCTGCGCCGCGTCAGCGGCATCGAATCGGCGGGGAGGCTGGCAACGCTGGGCCGCCGCAACTACCGCAACTACGCGCGCCTCTGGGCCGACTTCGTCCGCTTCCCCACTCTCGCGCCGGCGCAGCTGCGCGCGAAGCTTGTCAGCGACCGCTGGCCCTGGCTCCACGAGGTGCTTGACCGCGGTAAGGGCTGCATCTTCGTCACCGTGCACATGGGCAACTGGGACCTCGCCGGCGGGGGGACTTCCCGCCTGGGCTATCCCTTCTACGTGATCGCCGAGCGCTTCGCTAACCCCTGGATCGACAGGCTCGTGGTCGAGACGAGGAAGGCCCTCGGGGTGGGTGTCGTTTACGAGGATCGGCCCATCGAGGCCTTCCGCGTCCTCAGGCGCAACCAGATTCTCGCCCTGATGCTGGATGTCCCCGACCCCGGCGGCGTCGAGGTAAGCCTGTTCGGCGAGCCCGCCCGCCTGCCGGCTGGTCCGGCGCGGATCAGCCTGCGCAGCGGCGCCGGCATCATTCCGCTCGTGTTCCACAAGAAACGTGGACACGCTGACACCATCTTCACGGAGGTCGCCGCGCCCATCTATCCGCAAGGCACACACGACGATGCCGCCGGCGTACGCGAGCTGACCCAGCGCGTCGTCGACAGCCTCGAGCCGATGATTCGCCACCACTATGACCAGTGGTACGTCTTTCGGCCCCTGTGGCTGGAGCGCGACGAAGCCACCGGGTAGCTTGAAGGCGCATGCTTAAGGCCTTCCTCAAGTACCTCTCTTATCGGTTGGCCTTCGCCCTCCTCGGCCGCCTGCCGCGCCGCGTCCTCTATCGCGTCGCCGACCGCGTCGGCGACCTCTTCTTCCGCATCTATCCCGGCGGCCGGCTGGCGGTGCAACACAACCTGAAGCAGGTGCTCGGCGACACGGTCCCCGAAAGCTACATCTCGGCGGTAGCGGTCGAGATCTTCCGCAACGCGGCGCGCTGCTACGCCGACGTGGTCGCGATGCCGAGCCTCGACATGGAGCGCTTCTATCGCCGCGAGATCATCACGCACCACCTGCAGAACCTCAAGGAGGCGGTCGAGGCCGGGCGCGGCGTGATCCTGGCCAGCGGGCACTATGGAAGCCCCGAGGCAGCCGCGCAGTTCCTGCGCGTCTTCGGCATCGAACTCTTCGTCGTGACCGAGCCCCTGGCGCCGCGCGCGCTGTCACGCTTCATGGACCGGTTGCGCAGCTCGCAGGGCCACCACTTCGAACCGGTGAGCTTCGGCGCCATGAAGGAAGCCTTTCGGACGCTGCGCGCCGGCGGGGCCGTAGCCCTGCTCTACGACCGCGACGTCATCGGCAGCGGCCGCGCCGTCGAGTTCTTCGGACGCGAGGCTCTCGTACCGATGGGCGTCGCCGACCTCGCGGCCAAGACCGGCGCGCTCATCGTACCGGCCTTCCCCCGCCGCCGTCCCGACGGCCGCTTCGATGTCTGGTTCCACCCGGCGATGGAGGCCGTGAACACGGGCGACCCGCGCGCCGACCGCGTCGAGACCACGCGCCGCCTGCTGGCACTGCTGGAAGGCTACATCCGCGAGGACCCGCGCCAGTGGGTGGTCCTGGAGGCCGTCTGGCGGTAGCAGCGCACCCCGCGCCCCCACGAATCGAGGGCCGCGCTAAACCCCGAAAAGGTTCTCGTAGAGCCGGCGCACCTCGTCCTCGGGCTGCCCGCTGCCCAGGTACGGACCGTCCTGGCCGCCCAGCCGCATCTCGAAGTGCAGATGGATGTCGTTTTCGGTGCCGGCCGCGCCGTTGCTCGTGCCCGAGTTGCCGACACCCGCCAGGCGCGCGCCCGCAGCTACCGATTGGCCGACTGAAACGTCGATCGGCCCACGGTCATCCAGGTGGCAGTAGCGCGTGGTGTTGCCGTCGTCGTGCTCCACCCACACCTGCCGGCCGCGCAGCCGGTCCAGGATCACCGAATCGGCGCCGTCCGCGGCGCAGGTCATCGCCAGCGCCGCCTCGCGGTCGGCCGTGGTGTACTCCACGAAGTCATGGTCTGCCCTGACGACCGTCCCCGGCCGCGGGGCCAGCGCGGCCGCTCCCCGGGCGAAAAAGGGGCCCGAGTCGTAAGGGTAAAAGTCGAGGCCTTCGTGGTAGCCGCAACGGTAGTCGCGAGCCGCGTTGGGAAGCTGTGACGCCGGGATCGGCATGTGCACCCCTTCCATTGGCCAGGCATAACCAACCGGCTCATCGGGGTTCGCCTGCTGCGTCGGTTCGGGCGTGGCGGTATCGGTGGGCTCGGCGGTCGCCGACGGCTCTGCTGTTTCGCCCGCCGTAGCCTCCGCGTCTTCCACGGGGGTCCCCACCACGGGAGTTGAGGTGTTGTTGGGGCGTTCCTCGATGGTGGCGCCGTCTTCCGGAGCGCCCGCGCCACCGTTGGACGGCTGGCCCTCGTCCAGGGCAAGGCCGTTGTCCCTGCCTTCGTCGCCGTTGGAGGCCAAGACCCAACCGATGCCGGATACCACTCCGGCCGCGCCGAGCCCGCCGATCATCGCCAGGAGCTCTCGGCGCGAGAGCTGCTTCACCCTTTCATTACAACCCATCCCGAGCGGAGCGATCCATGATTCGCGATCGAGGGGGAAGTCGCGCCCCGGCGCCCGAGCGCCTGGATCTGCGACTCGGCTTAAACGGATTCCGGTCCACGAGCGGGAATCGCCTGCAGCAGGTCGAGGCGATTACTGATGATGCCGTCGACGCCCCAGCGCAGAAGCTCCAACGCCCGCGAAGGCACGTCGATCGTCCAAGCCAGGACGCGCAGTCCCCGAGCGTGAAAGGCATCAACCAGGGCGGGGCTCAACAGGCCGTGGCGAATGGCCGTGCCGTTGACCTCGGGGTGCTCATCGAGGTGGTCCCAGAAGGGATCGAGGCTGCTCCGCGTGCGCACCGTGTAGTACGAGGAGATGGAGGGAGACATTGCTTCGATGTACTGGATAGCGTGCCAGTAGCTCGAGCTGATCGCCGCCCTCTCGGTGAGCTGATAGCGCTCGAGGACCTGCACGATGTTGCGCAGGTAGCGCTCGTTGTCGCTTTTGAGGTCGAGATAGAGGCCCGCGTAAGGCCCGGCGGTCTCGGCGATTTCCTCCAGTGTGATCGGGCGTACCTCGGGACGCACGTACCACTTATCGAAGACGAGGGGCAGGGCGATGACGCCACGCTCGTGGCGCGCCACGACGCGGTTCCAGCGCGGCCAGACGTCGGCCTCAACGAGGTCCACGCCGGCGGCCAGCGCCTGCCTCATGGACCGGCGGTAGTTGGCGGCGGAGTGGGCCACGCGGATGGCAGGATACGCCTGCAGCTCAGGTGCGACAGCCCTCAGGTCGATGGCCTGCCCGGGGGCGGTGACGGTCGTTTCAGCCACTCGCCGCCCTCACCGCTACTGCGTCCCGGCTCGCTCGGCCAGCGGGCGCAGCATCTGGATGCTGCGCTTGACCCGGTCAGAGTCGGGGGCGTCCGGGTATCCCCTGACGTAGGTTTCGAGGTCGGCGAGCGCAGCCTCGAACGAGCGCAGCTGGTAGTTGATCATCCCGCGGTCTCGAATCTCGGTCATCGACCAGGGATAGAGGGCAAGCATGAGCTCGACGACATCGAGCGCCTTCTCATACTGGCCGCCGTTGTAGTAGATGCCCTTGAGGTTCGTCAGCACGCGGGAGAGGATCTGGCGCCGGCTGACCGGCACCATGTACTGGTTGGTCTGATCCGGGTTGACGCGCGCCTCGCGCAGGCGGTGCTCCACATCATCCAGCAGCAGCAGCTGGCCGCGGCTGAAGGGGTCGACGTAAATGTGCCCGGTCTCGTCGGTGTAGCGCACGATGAAGTGCCCCGGCAAGCCGATGCCGTCGAAGTCGAGCCCGGCCCGCTGTGCGATCTCCATGTACACGATTGACATCGTGATCGGTATCGCCAGCCGTCGTTCGAGGACGTCGTTGAGGAAGCTGTTGCGCGGGTCGTAGTAGTCTCGCTCGTTACCCAGGAAGCCCTCTTCGACGAAGAGGAGCTCATTCAGCTCCTTGACGAGCAGAAACGGGTTGTCTGTCCCCTTCACGCGCCGCGCGAGCTCGCGGCCATAGCGGTCGAGGATACCAACGTTTTTGACGAGGGCGACCCGCGGATACTCGATCCGCGCTATCTGCAGCGCGGTCGTCGCCAGGTCGATGTCTTCATTCGGCCTGCGCACGAGGTCGGCGAAGGTCTCTCGTAGTTGCAGCCGCCGTTGGTCGTCCATAGTAAAGGGGCGGGGGAGCACCCCGCCCCAGCATTCTAGCACCGTGACCTTTCGGGCCGTCGCGAACGACGCTTGTCACTGCCCCGCCGCCGGAATGTCCTTTCGCTGACCGCCTATTCCGCGACCGTAACCGTCGCCTGCATGCCGGGATGAATCTCGCAGTGGTAGGCGAACTCGCCGGCTGCGTCGAAGGTGAACTCGAAAGCCTGGCCGGACTCGACGGTCTCCGACGCAAAGGTCGAGCCGTCATCGGATGTGACCGTGTGGGGGGCGGTGTCGTCGTTGGTCCACGTCACCGAAGTGCCGACCGGGACCTCAAACTGCACGGGGTCGAACGAGAGGTCGATGATCGTCACGTTACCGGGCTCTGTGGCTTCCGGCTCATCGATGGGAGCCTCCTCTGTCGCCTCGTCCGTTGGCTCCTCCGTCTCGGCCTCAGGCTCGGGATCGCCGGCGTCTTCCTCCGCGGTCGCGTCGCCGGAGTCGTCGTCATCATCATCGTCGTCGTCCCCGCAGGCAGCGCCGACCAGGAGCGCGGCGCCCAGCGCCAGGACCAGGACCCACTTCCAGGTAAAAGATTGCATCGAATCCTCCTTTGCTGTCAGGTACGCGCCCGCCGGGTGCTCGGATTCAGGAGCCGGGAGCATCCTGGGGCAGCCGCTGGCGGCCCGAGAACCCCGTGTCGAGCTCGTGCCACCATTCGATGTCCTCTTCTCCGTACACCCAGCAGAGGTAGACCACGCGCCCGAACATCTCGCTGCGGAAATCAACGAGGCCACGCTCAAGGTCCTTGATCTCGATACCCTGGTTGGCGAACTCGTTCACGGCTGTGCTTATCAGGCTGGCCAGCCGCTCCAACCGCTGGCGCTCTGCGGCGACGTCGTCCTCAACGACATGGCCGTTGCCGGCTGACAGCTTTAGCACTTCAGCCAGCGAGGCCTGCAGCGGCTCAGCCTCCCGCCGAGCCTCCATCAGCCGGGGAAGTATCTCGCGCAACTTCTCCAGGGAGGCCCGTGCCTCGGGTAGCGTAAATAGCCGTTCGGCCAAGCTAATCCGCCTTCATTCAGGATGTCAGCAAGGGATCGGGGCCAGCGTCGGCGGCGCTTTCCTCCGGGTCGCGGACGAGGCCCTCGCGCAAGGGCACACCCGCAAAGCGCCAACCGTGGAGCTCCTCGATGAACTCGCCGATGGTGGTGATGTTGCGCGAGAACTCGGTTGCGCAGGCGCCGATGTCGCGACGCGCGTGGGAGTCCGTGCCGGCGCTGCCGCGCATGCCCATGCGTCGCGCCAGCTCGTTCGAGAAAGAGTTCTCCTGGGGAGTACCCCGGCCGTTGATGATCTCGAGCCCGGCCACGAACTCGTAAGCCTTGTTGCGGCCCGCGCGGTCGAGCGCCTCCTCCCAGTGGTTCTGGTCATAGACGTGCCACGGCATCTGACGGCGATAGGGGTGGGCAGCGATCAGCGCGCCCCCGGCCGACCGGACCATCCGTGCCAACTCCTGCGATTTGTGCATGCCATAGATGTATTTGTTTACGCCGTAGGCGAGGATGTGGCCGTCCTCTGTGTTTACCTCCATGCCCGGAAGCAGCACGAAGTTGTGCCTGCGCTCCAACCGGCGCACCTCGTCGATGTTCCACCCGAAGTCGTGCTCGGTGAGGCAGAGGCCGTCGAGGCCGAGCTCACGGGCGTGTTCTATCAGGTCGTCCGGG
The DNA here is from genome assembly GCA_009377665.1 of Dehalococcoidia bacterium. Lineage (GTDB taxonomy): Bacteria > Chloroflexota > Dehalococcoidia > WHTO01 > WHTO01 > WHTO01. The sequence continues at coordinate 40,479 of WHTO01000004.1, read as the reverse complement.
GACAGCATGCTGTCGTCAGACAGCGGCCAGGTGTGGCAGTGGAGGTCGATCAGCATCGCGCAAACCAGCACGCAGGGGCGCGCCGTCCTGCTGAGGCTAGCAGCGGTCCCCCCTGAGTGCAGACCCGATCCTTCCGGAGTGCGCCGGGGGCACAGGCGGAACCAGAGAGAGCGGGACCCCCCTGGCCGGGTTTCGAAGGGACGCTCTTCTGGATGCTCCCTTTCGCCGGATGCCCTCGTATGCGAGCCTCCGGACATGAGCCCCGACGGCGGCGAGAGTCGCGAGCCACGTTCCCCCGAGGAACAACTTGAGGACCTGCGGCGGGAATACTGGCAGCTCCAGGCCCGTTACATCGACGTTGTGACCTCGCCCGGGCACAAGCTGCTGGGAACCTGGGGGCGACTCCTGGCCCGCCTGGCGCCGGCAGGGACCCGCCGCGCGGGATTGGCCTACGCGGGTACCAAGGGCCTGGATCTCCTCCTGACCTACGGCTGGCGGGCGTTCTTACGTCAGCTGTTCCGGCCCGGCGACTGGTGGGGCAGGCTTGGGCGGTCGCCGGGCCCCGACCTGACGGTCAACTATAACGAGTGGCTGGCGGATAACGCCTTCCGCGAATCGGACAGGCCTGGCCTGCTGGCCGCCGAGGCGGCGTGGGCGCTCAGGCCGCTGATCTCAGTTGTCATTCCCGTCCACGATCCCGACCCTGTCCACCTCAACGAGGCCATTTCCTCCGTGAAGGCCCAGGTCTATCCGCGCTGGGAGATCTGCCTGGCCGACGATGCGTCGCAAAGCGAGGCCGTCCGGGCCGTGGTCGCCGAGGCCGCGGGAGAAGATCGAACGCATTCGGTGCGTCTCGACTCCAACCGCGGCATCAGCGCCGCAACCAACGCCGCCCTGCAGCTCGCGACTGGTGAATACATCGCCTTCCTCGACCACGACGACGTTCTCCATCCCGACGCGCTGCACCGCGTAGTCGAGATGTTGAACCGACGCCTCGAGCTCGACCTGGTCTATAGCGACGAGGACCACATCGAGGCCGACGGCGGCCTGCGCCTGAATCCCTTCATCAAGCCCGACTGGTCGCCCGAGCTCCTGAAGGCGGTCAACTACGTCGCCCACCTCTGCGTGGTCCGGGCCAGCCTGCTGCGCGACCTGGGAGGCCTGCGCTCCGAGTTCGACGGCGCGCAGGACCACGACCTCGCCCTCCGCGTCCACGCCCGTAGCGGGGCCATCGCCCGCGTCCCCGGGGTACTCTACTCGTGGCGGCGGGTGCCGGGTTCGACGTCAACCGGCGTGGCTGGAAAACCCTGGGCCTTCGCGGCCGCCGGGCGGGCCCTCGATAGCCACCTGGCCGAGTGTCATTCCGCGTTGCGTGCCGAACCTGTGCTCGACCGCTACCGGCTAGCGAGGCGTTCAGCCACGAACGAGCGCGTCAGCATCATCATTCCGACGAAGGACCAGCCCGACCTGCTCGAGCGCTGCCTCGAATCGATCAACCGGTCCACTCATGGCAACCTCCAGGTTGTGCTGGTCGACAACGGCAGCAGCGACGAACGCGCCCGCCGCATCTTCGCCGGGCACAATGGTCCCAAAGTCAGCCAGCCGGGAGGCTTCAACTTTCCCCGCCTCGTCAACGCCGGGGCCGCGCAGGCGGACGGCGACTTTCTGCTTCTCCTCAACAACGACATCCAGGCCCCGGCGGACGCCTGGATTGACGAACTGCTGATCTACGCCGAGATGGAGGGGGTTGGAGCGGTCGGCGCCCGCCTGCTCTTCCCCGACGGGCAGCCGCAGCACGAGGGCATTGGTCTCTGCGCGGGCGGCGTATTCGCCTTCAACATCGACTGGCGGGGCTACATGGGTATGGGCCTCACTCCCCACAACTGCAGCGCTGTGAGCGCCGCCTGCATGATGACGCCACGTTCTCTCTTCAATGAGATGGGCGGCTTCGACGAGCGGCTGCCGGTCGCTTACAACGATGTCGACTACTGCCAGCGGCTGATCGGGGCCGGCCACCGGATCGTCTACACGCCCTACGCCACGCTCACCCACGTCGAGGCCGCTAGCCGCTCTAACCTGCATCCGCCCTCTGATGAAGATCTGGCGCGCGAGCGTTGGGGCCGCCCGGGATTCCACCGCGACCCCTTCCTCGACCGTGACCTGGCAGCCCTGATCGAGCCCTTCAACGCCCGCCAGGACCGCCGCCGCTTCCTCGGCAACCGAGAAGCCGAGCCGACGGACCCCTAGGGGCGGCCACGCCCAAATGCCCCACCCCGGTCAAACTTTAAGAGTTTGTTTCCAGCACCCATTCAGCCCCGGGATTCGGCCCTGCGCTTCCAGCCAGACCCGCCTTCTAGCTAGCTGATAGGAGATGATGAGAGGGAGAGGTGATCAGAATGGTAGACCAGGCCCAGAAAGACTTTGTCATGCAGAGCGCGCGCGACCAGAAGGTCAAGTTCGTTCGGCTTTGGTTCACAGACACCCTTGGCACGCTGAAGAGCGTTGCCAAGACGATGGCGGAACTCGACGATGTCCTTGAAGAGGGCGCGGGATTCGACGGCTCGTCGATCGAAGGTTTCGCCCGCATCGACGAGTCGGACATGATTGCCATGCCCGACCCCTCCACCTTCCAGATCCTGCCCTGGCGCTCCGGCGCCGAACACTCCGTCGCCAGGATGTTCTGCGACATCTACCGCCCCGACGGTTCTGCCTTCGAAGGCGACCCGCGTTTCGTGCTGCGCAGGCAGCTCAAGCGCGCGGCCGACCTCGGCTACACCTTCTACGTCGGGCCCGAGCTTGAGTACTTCTATTTCAAGAGCTCAGAGGGCACCGAGCCGCTCGACCACGGCGGCTACTTCGATCTGACACCGCTCGATGTTGCCAGCAACCTGCGCCGCGACACGGTGCTCGCCCTCGAATCGATGGGGATACCAGTCGAGACCAGCCACCACGAGGTCGCGCCGTCTCAGCACGAGATCGACCTGCGCTACACCGACGCCCTCACCATGGCCGATTCGTGCATGACCTATCGCCTGGTCGTGAAGGAAGTGGCCATGGACTACAACGTCTACGCGACCTTCATGCCCAAGCCAATCGCCAACGAGAACGGCAACGGCATGCACGTCCATCAGTCGCTGTTCAAGGGGGAACGCAACGCCTTCTACGACGCTGAAGCCCCCTATCGCCTGTCGCCGATAGCCCGCTCCTACATGGCCGGCCTGCTTGATCACGCGCGCGAGATCACCCTCGTCACCAACCAGTGGGTGAACTCCTACAAGCGCCTCATCCCCGGCTACGAGGCACCGATGTACATAACCTGGGCGCAGCGAAACCGTTCGGACCTGATCCGCATTCCGCAGGCGCCGGTTGGTAAGGAGGCGGCGACCCGCCTCGAGTACCGGGCCGCCGACCCCGCCTGCAACCCCTATCTCGTCTTCGCGGTCATGCTCGCCGCCGGCCTCGATGGCATCGAGCGCGAGCTCCCGCTCGGCGAGCCGACCGAGGAGAACGTGTTCGAGCTCGGCGAGGTCGAACGCAAGGAACGGGGCATCGAGGTCTTGCCGGGCAGCCTCCTCGAGGCGATCGAGGAAGCCGCGGAGAGCACGCTTCTGCGCTCGGCCCTCGGCGACCACGTCTTTGAGAGCTTGATCGCCAACAAGCGCATCGAGTGGGACGACTATCGCAAGCAGATCACCGACTACGAGCTAAGGCGCTACCTGCCGATCCTCTGATCACCGGCACCCCGAGGGGAGATAGCCGCACGGGGGCATTGCGATGCCCCGGCGACGGCGCGTCCCATTCACGAAAACTTGAGGGCCGCGGGGGCAGAGGCATGCTCTTGCCCCGCATCGGGCTGCCCGACACCCTGCCCAGGGTTCATTCCCATCGCTTTCGTCGCCGTCTCATTCTTCGGCTGCAGGGCCGGGGCAGTACACATCGCTGTTGCCTGGTGGCGGATCAAGATTGATGGCGCCCTGACCCACTGTGAGCCCGCTGTTCGTTTTACGACCTTGCAACGAGACCGCCGCCGCCGGCTACACGGCGGAAACAAGGGCGCGCCTATCTTCAGCGAACCGAACCGGACGACCATCCGATTTGTATACCAGGTGGAGGGAATTGCGATGCGAGCTATGAACCAGACCCCGGTCGAGATCAGCTACTTCTGCCGCTCCTGCAAGGGGCATTACATCGGCTACACGGACGATCAACACCTGAGCGCAAGCCGCGTCCGCTGCAAGTGCGGCGCCAAGGCGATCCACATTTACGCCGCCCAGCAGCTATCGAGCCTCTCGGTCTGAGCGACCGATTCCTAGACGAAGAGGACCTGGGCGGCTTCGTCCGCCAGGTCGTAGATCGGCGCCGGATAGAGCCCTATCAGCATGACGCCGGCTCCCAGTACGAGAAGTGAGCCGGCGACGACCGGGCTGGTGCGGAAGCGCGTCAGCGTGGTGCCGGGTTCGATGTACATCTGGCGGATCACCATCAGGTAGTAGTACAGCGACACAAAGCTGCCGAAGACGCCGAGGGCTGCCAGCCACATCAGGTTCTCTTCGACAGCTACCTGGAAGAGGATGAACTTCGTCAGGAAGCCCGCGAAGAGCGGCATGCCCGCCAGAGAGAAGAGCGCGATTGCCATCATCAGCGCGAGGTACGGCTGGCGCTGGGCCAGCCCGGCGTAGCCCTTTATCTCCTCCTCGCCGGTTTCGTCGTAATAGGCGATGGCGCAGACAAAGAGGACCAGGTTCGTCACCACGTAGCCCGACAGGTGCAGAAGCAGGGCGCCGGCAGAATCGGGCGACAGCGCGGCGATGCCGATCAGCATATAGCCGACCTGCCCGATGCTGGAATAGGCGAGAAGGCGTTTGATGTTCGTCTGGCGCAACGCCAGCAAGTTGCCGAGGATTATCGATCCCGCCGCAAGCACCGCAATCATCCAGCGCCAGTCGTCGATGATTGGCATAAAGGCGCCCGAGAACAACCTCAGGAACCAGGCGAAGCCCGCCGCTTTCGAAGTCGCGGAGATATAGGCCGTAATCGGCAGCGGCGCCCCCTCATAAGCGTCGGGTGTCCAGGCGTGGAAGGGCACGGCGGCGACCTTGAACCCGAGCCCGGCTATCAACAGCGCCATGCCCAGCAGCATCCCGCTCTCGATGTCGCCCACATCGCCTGACAGGCCGGACGCCACGCCGGCGTAGGTCGTGCTGCCCGTGACGCCGTAGATCATGGCGATGCCGTAGAGCAGGATCGCGGACGAGAATGCCCCCAGCAGGAAGTACTTCATGCTGGCCTCGCTCGACCGCAGGTCCCGGCGCGACCAGCCGGCCAGGATGTACAGCGAGAAGCTCAGCAGCTCCAGGGAGATGTAAGCCGTCATGAGCTCCCGCGAGGCCGCCATGTAGGCTGCGCCCAGCGTCGAGATCACCAGCAGGCCGTAGTACTCGCCGGGGTTGCTCAGGTACTGCTCCATGTAACGCATGGAGGCCAGGATGGTGAAGAAGGCCACGCCGCCGAAGAACACCCGGAAGAAGGTCGTGTACTCGTCGACCGCGATCACGCCGGCGAAGTTGTCATTGGTGTCGTGGTAGAGCGCGATCGAAAGGACCACGTACACCGCCATGCCGGCGGCCGCCACCCATGCCGGCAAGTGGACCACACGGGTCCTCAACTGGTGGCCCTTCGGCACGAACAGGTCGACGGCGACCACGATAGCGGCCCACGCCACCAGGAAGAACTCGGGGATCAGCAGCGAGTAGTCAAGGTTCACGAGCTGATCCCTGGGAAGCCAACGATTGTGCTCGCAATACGGTCAATGAACGGCGCCGGCCAGAGGCCCATGAAGAGGATCGCGCCGAACAGGAGCGTCGCCCCCATCAGCTCCGGCGGACTCATGTCTGGGAGACGGCTCCAGCGCTCGTTGAAGGGCCCCAGGAAGGCCATCGCCAGCATCCTCAGGATGTAGGCGGCCGTGATGGCCGCGGCCAAAATGGCCAGTACCCCCGCCCATTCGTAGTCCTGGAACACGCCAACGAAGATGTGGAACTCGGCGACGAAACCGGAGAACCCCGGCAGTCCCAACGACGTGAGGCCCGCGATCGCCATGAAGCCTGCCGCCAGCGGCAGCGACTTGGCGAGACCGCCGAAACGCGTCATGTCGCGGATGTGAGCCTCGTCATAGATAGAGCCGACGACCGCGAAGAAGAGGGCCGTCATCACCCCGTGGGAGAACATCTGGAGGACGGCGCCGTTGACGCCGATCTCGTTGAGCGTCGCCAGCCCGATCAGGACGTACCCCATGTGACTCACGCTCGAGTAACCAATCATGTACTTCAGGTCGCGCTGGCCGAACGCCGAAATCGCACCGTACACCGCGCCGACGATGCCGAAGACCAGCAGGACGGGCATCCAGAACGCGGCGCCCACCGGAAACAGGTAGATGGCGACGCGCAGGATACCGAACGCCCCGAGCTTCATCAGGACGCCCGCGTGCAGCATCGACACGGCCGTGGGGGCGGCGACGTGGCCGTCGGGCGACCAGGTGTGGAACGGCCACATGCCGGCCAGCGTACCGAACCCGATCAGGAACAGCGGGAAGATGAGTTTCTGGAAGTTTTCGTCGTACTCGACGCTGGCCAGGACCTGGAGGTCGAAAGTACCCTGCCCCGCCTCCACGAACGTCGCGAAGATCCCGATGAAGATCAGGACGCTGCCCGCGACCAGCATCATCGTCAGCTTCATCGCGCCGTATTCTTTTGTGCGCAGGAAGGTGCCGAAGTCGGTCGAGCTGCCCCAGATGCCGATCAGCATGTACATCGGCAGGACCGCCACCTCGTACCAGAAGAAGAAGAAGAACAGGTCCTGGGCCCCGAACGTGCCGAACACGCCCGACGCCAGGATGAACAGCAGGATGAAGAAGTCCTTGTTGCGGTTCTTGATCTTCAGCGAGATCAGCGTCCCGGCCAGGATGACGACTCCGTTGAGCAGAAAGAGTGGCGCCGCGATACCGTCGACCGCGAAATAAAGCGAGATCCCGTTCTCGCCGAGGAAACCGACGTTCTCCAGCCAGGGCAGTCGCTGCTCGAACTGGAGGCCGCTCTCCTGCCAGTCGTAGAAGGCAAAGATGTAGGCGGAGAGGACGAACACAGCCAGGCTGCAAACGACCGCGACGGCGCGAATGAGGTTAGGGCTGCGCTGCGGGATGAGCAGCATCAAGAAGGCCCCGCCCAGCATCAGGACGATGGTCGCGACAATTGCCCATTCTTCTATGAAGTCTTCCAACCTCAGCCCTCGCCCTTCATCAGCTGGTCACCGTCAGCAGCCCAATGGCCGCGAGTGCCACGAAACCGACCACTATATAGAGCGCGTAGTTCGGGACCAACCCGCTCTGCTGGTATTTGAGGCGCTCGCCTGCGAATTTCGCGAGCCAGCCGCCGCCGTCCACGCCTGTGTCGTTGATCACGGCCCTGTCGAACCAGGCGATCAGGCCGGCGGCGCCCATCATTACGTGGTTGATACCGGCCTGGTAGACCTCGTCGATGTAAAACTTGCGCCGAATCGTGCGGGTGATCTCAGGGAAGACCGCCTCGACCCTGGCCGCGCGCGGCCCCGTCGGATGCCAGAAGTAGAAGGCGATTATGATTCCCGCGGCCGCGGCGCCGGCCGAGGCCGCCGCCATCGCGTAGTCGAAGTGGAACTCGACGGGCTCGTCGTGCGAGTAGAGGAATTCTCCAAAGCCGCCGGGCAGGCCAACGAGCTGTCCAATGTCGGTGAAGACTATGAAGCCGCCGATCAGAGTCAGGCCCCCCAGCGCCAGCATCGGCAGGAGCATCAGCACGCCCGACTCGTGGGCGTGGTCGTAGACATGCTGGTCACGGGGCTTGCCGAGGAACGTCAGGATCCAGATCCGCGCAACGTAAATCCCGGTGAGCAGCACGCTCGCCAGGATCAGGCCGAACAGGACCGGTCCGCGCTCGTCCAGCAGGACCAGCAGGATCTCGTCCTTGGCCCAGAAACCCGAGAGCGGGATGATCCCGGCCATCGCCAGCGCCCCTATCGCGAACAGCCCGGCCGTCAACGGCATCTTGCGCCACAGTCCGCCGAGTTCCATCGCGTCCTGGCGCGCGGTCGCGTGAAGCACCGAGCCTGCCGCCATGAATAGCAGCGCCTTGAAGAACGCGTGCACGAACAGGTACAGGAGGGCAGCTGTAAGACCGTGCCCGCCCGAGCCCAGGGCGACGAACATCAGGCCCAGCGAATTCAGCGTCGAGTAAGCGACGACACGCTTGACGTCCGTCTGTAACAGGCCGATCAGCGCCGACATCACCGTCGTTATGACGCCGACGACGAGGACGACGTCCATGACACTTGGGGCGACTTCGAACATCGGCAGCAGCCGCGCCGTCAGATACACGCCGGCGACCACCATCGTGGCGGCGTGGATCAGCGCCGAAACGGGCGTTGGCCCCTCCATGGCATCTGGGAGCCAGACGTGGAGCGGGAACTGCGCCGACTTGCCCATGCAGCCGACGAAGATGAGCAACGAGATCGCCGTCAACCAGCCGTCGCTGATCGCGCCGGTCTCGGCCAGGCGCAGGATCTCCTGGATGTCGAAGGTCCCCGCCTGGTGCCAGGCGAGGATCACACCGATGAGGAACGCCGTGTCGCCCACGCGGGTCGTCACGAACGCCTTCTTGGCCGCCTCGGCGGCGCTGCGGCGCTCAAAGTAAAAGCCGATCAGGAGGAAGGAACAGACGCCGACCAGCTCCCACGTGATGTAGACCAGCAGGAGGTTGTCCGACAGGACCAGCGTGAGCATCGACGAGGCGAACAGGCAGAGGACCGTGAAATACCAGCCGTAGTGGCTCTCGCCCTTCATGTAGCCCAGCGAGTACACGACCACCATCAGCGAGACGAACGTCACGACCGAGAGCATCACGATCGCCAGCTCGTCGACGAAGAAGCCAATCCGGATCTGGAAGTCGCTGAACTCCAGCCAGGTAAAGCCCTCCACAGATGGGGTTATGTGCTCGCCGAGCGTGGCGTCTTCCAGCACGTCGATTAGGACCAGCAGGAAGACGACGAACGCGGCGCCGAGAGCCCCGAGAGCGATGAAGTCGCCCTGGCGGGGAAGCAGATTGCGGAAGAAGAACAGGAACGCGAAGGCAGCGGCCGGGATCGCCGGGATCAGCCAGGCCTCGTCCATGCCCGGCATCAGTCGCTCGCTACCATTTCAGGCTTGCCACCTCATCAACGTTCGCCGAAGCCCTCTGGCGGAACACGCGAATAATGATCGCCAGGCCCAGCGCAACCTCGGCGGCGGCCACGGCGATGATGAAAATGGCGAAGATGATGCCCGTAAAGAGGTCGGGGGAGAGATAGACGGCGAATGCCGTCATGTTGATGCTCACCGCGTTCAGCATTAGCTCGACCGACATCAGGATCAGCACCGCGTTGCGGCGCGATAGCACGCCATAGATGCCGGTGGCGAAGAGGATTCCGCTGAGCATCAGGAAGTGCTCAAGCGGGATCAAGCGTCACCCTCTTCCTGGCGCCCCAGCACGATCGCGCCCACCAGCGCCACGAGCAGCACCAGCGAGGCGATCTCGAACGGCACCGCCCAGACCCGGAACAGCGTGTCGCCAATATCCGCGAATGGGATCGGCGTCAGGTTCTCGGTGTCGCCCCGCCACTCGGTGTCGAAAATGCTGAAGGCGAAGATCCCCAGGAACGAGCCAGCCGCCAGCAGGGCCAGCGGCCACTGCGCCCCGACCATGAGGGCGGGCACGTCGCGCACCCGCGTCAGCATCAGGGCGAACAGCAGGAGCACGGTAACCGCGCCGCCATAGATCAGCAGCTGGGCCAGGAACAGGAACTCCACCGAAAGCAGCAAAAACGTCGCCGCGACGCCAAGCAGGGTCACGATCAGCGCCAACGCCGCGTGCACGACGCTGCGGAACGTGACCACGCCGATGCCGGCCAGGGCGGTCAGCCCGCCGAGAACGTAGAAGATGACTTCAGTTGAGCTCATTTGTCGCTGGCGGTTGCTGCCTCGTCTGGTTGAGGTTCCTCCAACGCCGGCTGCCCCTCGGGCTTGCCGAAGACAGCCTCTCGGGCCTTCTGCTCGGCCAGCGCTGATGTCGCGTTGAACGGGATGATGCGCTTTTCCTTCGATTGAGCCATCAGGTCATCGAGGTCATAGGTCAGCTCGCGCCGGTTGGGCGTGCTGAGCTCCTCGTATTCCCAGGTGTTGTTCATCGCGATCGCGTCGAAGTTGCAGACCTCGACGCAGATGTTGCACTGCATGCAGCGTGCGTAGTCGATGTAGAAGCGGTCCACGATCTTGCGCCGCTTGGACTGCCCCGAGGCAAAGCGCGGGTTGTCCTTCATCTCCACGGTCATGCACTCGACCGGGCAATAGCGGGCGCAGACCTGGCAGCCCGTGCAGAAGGGTTCGTCCTTCTCGTGGTCCCACAGCAGGACTGGAAAGCCGCGACGGCGGTGCGCCACGGGACGATGCTCCTCCGGGTACTGCCGGGTAACCGGCTTGCGCATCATCGTGCTCAGCGTCGTGGCAACGCCCTTAAGTACGCCCAGCATAAACAAGCCTCCTCGCCTTCAAACTTCCGGGGCGGCGGACAGAGATGTAGGTCAGGTAGCCGAGGCCGAGCAGCAACGCGCCAGAAGTAACCAGGAAGGCGACGTCGGGAAGGTCGTAGACCACCACGAAGCCGTTCAGCAGGATCTGCACGAACGCCACGGGCAGCAGTATCTTCCAACAGTATGCCATCAGCTGATCTATCCGCAATCGCGGCAGCGAGGCCCTCAGCCAGAAGATGACCACGATCATGGCCAGCGACTTGGCGCCCAGCAATCCAACCTGCCAGACGGTTTCCCCCACCGCCCCCAGTTGACTGCCGGACCACGGCCAGGCCCAGCCTCCCAGGAACACAAGCGACCCCAGGATAGAGATAACTATCACAGCGCAGTACTCGCCGAGGAAGAACATCCCCCAGCGGATACCGCTGTACTCGACGAGGGCGCCGCCCACCACTTCGGACTCGCCGACCGGCATGTCGAAGGGCTGCCGGTGCAGCTCCGCCATGCCAGCAATCAGGAAAATGACGAAGGCCAGCGGCTGCAGGACCGCGTAGGGTACGGTGCCCTGGTCCGCGACCATCGCCGAGATGTTCAACGTCTGGTCGATCATCGCCACCGACAGCAGCGAAAGGATCAACGGGATCTCGTAGCTGATCAGCTGCGCGCCCGCGCGAGCGCCGCCCATCACGGCGTATTTGTTGGCCGAGCCGAAGCCCGCCATCACCAGGCCCACGATGTTGAGGCCAGTGATGGCCACGATGTAGAACAGCCCCAGCGGCAGGTTGCGCACGAAGCCGTCTTCCGCGACCGGTAGGGCGACGAAAGCCAGGAAGATTGGCACGAATGCGAAGTACGGGGCGAACTCAAAGACCCAGCGGTCCGAGGTTGCCGGCCGCAGGTCTTCCTTGCCGACGAGCTTGATGCCGTCGGCGATCGACTGCAGCGTGCCGTATGGCCCCGTGCGCATCGGCCCGAGCCGCATCTGCAGGCGGCCGACCAGCTTGCGCTCGAGCCAGATGATGAAGAACACGAGCAGCGTCATGATCAACGTGACCGCCACGAGCGTGACGACGGCGTCGAACCACGGTTGCCAGATGATCCCGCGGCCGCCCAGCGTATCCAGGAGCATCAGCGGTCCACCTCGCAGAGCACGATGTCGGTCGAACCCAGGATGACGATGGCGTCCGCCACGTAGGTATCACGCACCATCTCGCGCAGCGCCATCACGTTTGAAAAGGACGCCGAGCGGATCTTGTGCCGCCACGGCGTACCCTGCCCCTTGGACACGATGTACACGCCGTATTCGCCGCGCGCCGATTCCACGGGCTGATAGACTTCACCCGGCGCCGGCCGCATGGTACGCGGCAACTTATCGGCGATGATCGGCCCATCCGCAGGCAGCTGGTCGAGCGCCTGCTCGATGATCCGGCAGGACTCTTCCATCTCCAGCAGCCTGACCATGTAGCGGTCGAAGACGTCGCCGTTCTTGCCGGTGGGTACGTCGAACTCGAAGCGGTCGTATAGTGAGTAGGGCTGGGCGCGCCGGATGTCATGCCTGACGCCGCTGGCACGCAGCATCGGCCCCGACATACCCCAGGCGATCGCTCGTTCCCCGGTGACCGCCCCGATGCCCTCGGTGCGTGTCAGAAAGATCTCGTTGATGCTCATCAGTCCGTCGACGTCCTGGATGCCCCTGCGCACCTGCTTCAGCAGCCAGCGACAGTGCTGCTCGAAGTCGTCCGGAACCTCCCAGGCAAGTCCCCCCACCCGGAAGTAGCTCCACATCATGTTGTCGCCCGAGATCTCTTCGAAGAGGTCGCGGATGTTCTCCCGCTCCCGGAACGCATAGGTGAAAGCCGTACCGAAGATGCCGATGTCGGTGCCAAACGCACCCATGAACATGAAGTGACTGTGGATGCGCTGGAACTCGGCGCAAATCACCCTGATGTACTCGGCGCGCTCGGGAGCCTCGAGCCCGGCTAGCTTCTCGACCGCCAGCACGTAACCGTGCTCCGCGCTGAACTGCGAAAGGTACTCGGTGCGGTCGTGATAGCCAATGATCTGGCGATAGTCGTTGTTCTCGCAGAGCTTCTCGGCGCCACGGTGCATATACCCGATGTAGGGCTCGCAATCGACGACGACCTCGCCGTCCACGGTGAGGACCATCCGGAAGACGCCGTGGGTCGCCGGGTGCTGGGGCCCGACGTTAATCGTGAGGTCCAGCGTCTCCAGCTCGACCGGCCGTTCGCGGCGCGTCTCGATGACCATCAGTCGTTATCTCCCGGTTCGGTGTCCTGGGGCGGTGCCGCGTCGCGAGGCGTCGGGCCGGAGGGATCGCCGGGGCCCTGCTCGTGCACGGCGGGGATCCTCGGCTTGGTTGCGCCTTCGCTGCCGCTCGGTGGCATGTTGCGCTCGTCTCTGCTTGCCAGCTTCGCCGCCGTCTCATCGACACCGGATGGGTAGTCCCCCGCTGAAGGCCTGTCGCGGGTCGGTACGGGCACGCTCTCGGCCTCGGGCTGCGGTTTCGGCTCAGCCTCCTCTTGCGGGTCGCTTTGCGTCACCGACTCGGCAGCCGCCTCCGCGGCGGCCTCCTTCCTGGCCTCATCCGGCTGGCGTCCGTGCTCCTGGGACATCACTGCCCTCCCTGCGCGCGGCGCTTGATCTCTTCAATCTCCTCCGGCGTGTAGCGCTTCTTGCGCTCGCCCGAGGTCTTACCCGCAGCCTTCGCCTCCTGGTGCTCGGCGCGGAGGGCGGCGGCCTTCTGCTTGACCTCTTCCATCTCCTCCGGCGTCAGCTTCCTTCGAGGGGCGCGCTCTGGAGCGGCTGCCGGGGTTTCCGCCGCCTCCGCTGGAGCCTCGTCGGGCGCCGCCTCAGCGGGTGCCGCGGCCTGCGGTGCGGGCGCTTCCGGCGCCGGCGCGGCGGAGGCTGTGACACCGGCCTTCGCCCGGATGGCCGCTATCTCCTCGGGCGTATAGCGCTTCTTGCGGTCGCCGCCGGTCTGCCCCGAGGCCTTCTTCGCCTGGTGCTCTGCCCGCAACGCTGCCGCGCGTTCCTTGGCGGCTTCCATCTCCTCCGGGGTCAGCTTGCGACGTTCCTTCGCGGGTGCCGCCGGGGTTGCGGCAGCGCCGTCCCTGGCCGTGCCGGTTGTGCCGGCGGCGTCGCTGACGACCTCTTCGCCGATCCCCGCGCCGCCCCAGTTGAATTCTTCCTTGAACGCGAAGACATCGGTGCCCTGCTTTATCTCCACCTCGGCGAGCGGGTGGTCCTTGCGCAGGGGGTTGATGTCGAGCCCTTCCTCCAGCAACAGTGGCATCGGGTGGGGATGCCCTTCAAAGGTCAGCCCGAACATTTCGGCCGTCTCCCGTTCGTGCCAGTCCGCCCCGATCCAGATGTCTGTCGAGGTTGGGATCACTGGATTGGCATCCGGCACGAGCGTCTTCAGCGTGACGCTGTGCCGGTGCGTGAACGAGAACAGGTGGTAGACGACGTCGACGCCGCCCCGTGATCCGACCTCGTCCACCCCGCACAGCGAGCGCAGATAGTCGAAGGACAGCCGGGGCTCTGCGCGCGCCACCTTGAGGACGTTGTGGATCGCCTCCTGCGGCACATTGATCACCACGTCGGCCACCGATTGCGTGGCGGCAAGCTCGAGGTGGGGGAAGAGCTCCTGGAACACGTCATAGACGGTCCCGGGCTCCGGCGGGACGATGGGAGCCTCTTTGATATCTTCGCGTGGCGCCCGGCTCGCTGGAGCCCTTTTCTCAGTTACCACTAACCGACCTTGCCCCGCTCCTCCATGATCTTCTCCTGCAGAGCGATTAGGCCGTCGATCAGCGCCTCGGGCCGAGGAGGGCAGCCGGGCACGTAGATGTCGACCGGGATGAGCTTATCGACGCCCTGCACCACCCTGTCGTAGCGCGTGTAGGGTCCGCCGTTGGTGGCGCAGGCGCCCATCGAGATCACCCACTTCGGGTTCGGCATCTGCTCGTAGAGCAGCTTGACCGCCGGCCCCATCTTCTTGGTCACGGTGCCCGACACAATCATCACGTCGGACTGACGCGGCGACGGCCAGGGGACGATCCCGAGGCGGTCAAGGTCGTGGTGCGCCATGAAGGTACCGATCATCTCGATCGCGCAGCAGGCCAGCCCGAAGGTCAGCGGCCACAGCGACGACTTGCGCGCCATCGCCAGCAACGTGTCCGCCGGCATCTGCATGATTCCTGGCAAGAGCTGCCGGTAGGCAGCCTTCCCCGGCTCCGGCAGCAGCGGCGCGAGCTTGATCTCCTCCGCGTCGAGGTGAATCCTGGCGGGCAGCCCGCCCTCTGGGCGGTCTACGGCCGTCATCTCCATGCAAGCACCCCCTTCTTCCAGGCGTAGCCCAGCCCCGCCGCCAGGATGGCCACGAATATGACCATCTCCCAGAACGCGAAGACCCCGATGTCGGCAAAGCTAACGACCCACGGGAAGAGGAACACCGCCTCCACGTCGAAAATCAGGAAAAGAATCGCGTAGAGGTAGTAGCGAAAGTGAATGCCGGTGGTGTTCCGTCCGATCGGCAGCATGCCGCACTCGTAGGGCGTTGCCTTGTTCCGGGACGGGTACTTCGGCGCCAGCACCATGTTCGCGATCAGCGCCGTCAGTACCAGCACGATGCCGACGATCACGGCAATCAGAACTGCTACATAGTTCCCAAGGAGCTGATCGAGCGGCATGCCACCTCTTCCGAGCGCGACGATCCGGGAATAAGAGCCCGCCAATCTTGATCGTACAGGCTTTGCCCACGTCGTGAATTAACCCGGAGGGAGCGTTTGGCCCCTTCCGAATCAAGCCTCGAAGCGATCTTATTCATCTGTGCCGTTTATCACAATCGCAATTCGGCGTCGCTTTCAAAGGCATTCAGAGCTACTCGGCAGACGCGGCGGGCCCCACTCCGCCTCTCCCAGGGGCCACCGCACAATCGCGCTGCGCGGCGAGTCAGGCGCGGGTGATTTCGACGAACCGCGCCGGCTCGTCTTCGCCCTGCGCACGCCGACGCGACCTCGTCTCCAGCTCCATACGCGACAGGAGAGCGAGACCCCTGCGCGTGTCCGAAGCCACGCGGGCCGGATCCGAGTTCTCCACCCGGTGCTTGAACATCCAATACGTGAACTCTTTGAGGTCCGCGAGGCCGAGCGTCTGAGCGTCGACGATCAGTTCGGGGCGCTGCTCGCGGAACAAACGCACGAGCTCTCCCCGGCTCTTCCCGTACAGGCGCTGGATGGCGGTCTCCGCGGCGTCAGGCCCGATGCCCGCACCCCAGACGTGGGATGCGCGCTCCTTCTCCGCTTCCTGCTCGAACGCCAGCTGCAGGACCTGCTCAACGACCACGCCGTACTGGAAGTTGAGGTGCGCGGCGTGGCGCGCCGGCCCGACGCGCTCGCGAAACGCCTCGGCGTCGAAGCCCTCTGGCCACCTGCCCTCGAAGAGCAGCTCCTGGCGCTCCTTGTCGGGCACGAAATCGGCGACCTCGTCCAGCAGGCGCTCCGCCAGCAACAGCCAGTCGAAGGCTTCGCCGCCGACCAGGTAACGATACTGACGGTCGCCGATCGTCTCCTCGGACAGCCGCCAGCGCGGGATGGTGTCGAGCAGGGCGTCAAACCAGTGCTGGCTGCCGCGGACGGCCGCCACGAAGTCCTGCACCTCGTCCCTCTGGACGCTGGTCTCTTCCGAATCGGTCCGCATACCGGTTAATCCTAAGAGGCCAGCGCCCGAGCTTCGAAGTCCCCTCGGAGCGGTGTTACTAGACTGGCCCTATGCTGCGCCGCCTTCGGGGCAAGGGTCGTGATGGGGCTTATCAGCCCCCACCGCCAATCTCGATCCAGCCCATCGGGCGGGTCGCCAACCGCTTCGCGACACCACGGACGCGCGATTGGACAAGCGTACGCTCGCGCATCGTCTTGAGGCCCGACCTTGCCCCGGCCCTGGATGGGCTCGCGGGCCACAGCCACCTGCTCGTCATCTTCTGGATGCACGAGGTTCCGGAACACGCCCGGACCCGCGTGACCCACCACCTGCACGGAGACGAGGACCTGCCGCGCAAGGGCGACCTCGCGACGCGCAGCCAGAACCGCCCCAACCCGATCGGCGTAAGCGCCTGCCGGATCGAAGGCTTCGCCGACAACGTCATCCGCGTCGTCGGCCTGGACGCCATCGACGGCACTCCCGTCCTCGACATCAAGCCCTACCTGGGCGAGTACGACGCGTTCGACGACGCGCAGGCGCCACCCTGGGTCTATGGGCAGTTCGATGGCTGAAGGCGTCGCGGCCAGCCCGCCGCCGGGCCGGCTCCAGGAAATCTTCGATCGCCTGCTGGCGCGCTACGGACCGCAGGACTGGTGGCCGGGCGACAGCCCGCTGGAGGTCGCCGTTGGCGCGATCCTGACCCAATCAGCTTCGTGGGTGAATGTCGACCGCGCCCTGCGCAACCTCGAAACCGCCGGCATCCTGTCCGTGCGCGGCCTCCGCGAGGTCCCCGAAGCCGCCCTCGCGCGCCTGGTCTTCCCGGCCGGCTATTTCAACGCCAAAGCGCGGAAGATCAAAGCCTTCATCGCGATGCTTGATGCCCACTTTGAAGGCAGGATGGAGAACCTGGCCCGCGCGTCCGGGGACGAGTTGCGCCGCATTCTGCTGACCACCCACGGGGTCGGGCCCGAGACCGCCGACGCCATCGTGCTTTATGCGGCCGGCCAGCCGACGTTCGTCATCGATGCCTACACGCGCAGGATCTTCGGGCGGCTCAACCTCGTCCCTGCCGTGGACACCTACGAAGCGTGGCGCGGGATGATGATGGCCGGACTCCGGACCGACGCTGAGCTGTTCAACGAGTACCACGCGCTGTTGGTCCGACACGGCAAGGACGTCTGCAGGAAGAGCACGCCGATCTGTGACGCCTGTCCGCTTCTCGACCTCTGCCCGGCGGGTCACATGGAGTCCTTGACCGCTGGCCAGCGGGTCGCCACGCTTAGAGCGCCATGAAGCTCGGCGTCATGATCGAAGGCCAGGAGGGCCTCACGTGGGAGCGCTGGCGCCTCCTCTGCACTCGCGTCGAAGAGCTCGGTTTCGACTCGCTCTGGCGCTCCGATCACTTCTTTTCATTGATGGGCCGCAACACGCAGCCGGCCCTGGAGACCTGGGTCTCGCTGGTCATGGCAGCCCAGGCGACGTCGCGTATCGAGTTCGGCCCCCTGGTCTGCTCGATGACCTTCCGGCAGCCCGCGCTCCTCGCTCGCATGGCGGCGCAGGTCGGCGAGCTCTCGGGCGGCCGCCTCAGGTTGGGCCTTGGCGCAGGCTGGAACGTGCCCGAGCACGAGGCCTTCGGCATCCCCTTCCCGCCGGTCAGGCAGCGGATGGACATGCTGGACGAGGGTATCGAAGTCCTGAAAGCCCTCTGGGGCCCCGGGCCGGCCAACTATGACGGCGCCCATTTCCAGCTGCGCGACGCCGAGATGTACCCGAAGCCGCCGACTGGACCCGTGCCGATCATCGTCGGAGGCAACGGAGAGAAGCGGACGCTGCGCATCGTCGCCGCCCACGCCGACGAGTGGAATGCCCTCTCGCCCGGAGAAGACCTGCTTGGCCGAGGTCTCGACATCTATAGGCAGAAGACGCGCGTGTTGGATTCCTATTGCGAGGACCTCGGACGCGACCCCGCAACCATCATGCGTTCGTTCATGACGACGTTCCTTATCGGCTCCGACAGGGCGGAGATCGAGCGCCGCTCGGAAGCTCTCGCCGAATGGCTGGTGCCCCTGCAGAAGGTCCCTGTCGAGAAGAGGGCCGAGTCGCTGCGCAAGCGCGGGTCCTTCGCGGGCACGCCGTCCGAGGTCGTCGAGCAGCTGGCCGGGTTGGCCAACGCCGGCGTCGACCGCGTGATGCTGCAGCACCACAGCCAGGACGACTTCGAGGTGCTGGAGTTGATCGCCGCCGAGATCATGCCCCGTCTGATTCGACCGCCGTCGCCGCATCGCCGATCTTCTGAGGATGGACCTCGCCATCGTCGGTCTCGAGCGCTCGGGCAAGACCACGGTCTTTAACGCGCTTACCAGGGGCAGCGCGCGCACCGGCGGCTATGGCGGCGGGCTGGAGCCCAACCTGGGGACCGTCAAGGTCCCCGACGAACGCCTGGACAGGCTCTCGGGGCTGCTCAAAGCGAAGAAGGTCACGCACGCTGAGATCCGCTACATCGACTTCCCCGGCTCCGGCTTCAGCAAGGAGAAGGGGCCCGCCGCCCAGTACCTGGCCGGGCTCAGCCGCGCCGACGCCCTGATCCACGTCGTGCGCCTCTTTTCAAGCGAGGTTGTGCCCCACCCCGAAGGCAGCATTGACCCGGCGCGCGACCTCTCGATCCTTGACCTCGAGCTGGCCTTCTCGGACCTCGCCGTGATCGACCGCAGGCTCGAGCGGCTGGAGGCGGAGTTGCGCTCGCGCAAGGCCTCCGACCGCGAGGCCGGCGAGAGGGAGCAGGCGATCCTTCTGCGCTTCAAGGCGAGCATCGAGGCCGAGCAGCCCCTGCGCTCCCTGGACCTTTCCGCCGAAGACTTGAAGACCGTGTCCGGTTTCGGCTTCCTCACGCTGAAGCCGCTGCTCGTCGTGCTGAACGTGGGCGACGACGACGGCAGCCGGCTGGCCGAGGTCGAAGCGGAGCACGCCTCGCTGCCGCTCGCCGGGCGCAGCGCGCTGGTCGCCCTGCCGGGCAAGATCGAGGAAGATCTGTCGCAGATGAGCGCCGAAGAGGCCGCGGAGTTCCGCGCCGAGATGGGGATCCCCGAGGAGTCGGCGCTCGACCGGATGATCAAGGAGTCGTACGCCCTGCTCGGGCTGATCTCCTTCCTGACCGTGGGCGAGCCCGAAGGCCGCGCCTGGACCGTCCCCGAGGGCACGCCGGCGGTTAAGGCCGCCGGCGCCATCCACTCCGATATCGAGCGTGGCTTCATCCGCGCCGAGGTCACACGCTCGGACGACCTGTTGAGGACGGGGTCGTACGCCGAGGCCCGCCGCCAGGGCCTGCTGCGCACGGAGGGCAAGACCTACATCGTCCAGGATGGCGACGTAGTCCACGTCCTCTTCAACGTCTGACCACACGCAGCGCCATTGCCGTGAGGCCCAGATGCGCCCTCCCGGTCGGGCTGACACCTTGCGATGCCCCCGCTCCAGGAGCCCACTTGCGGGCTGCTAGGTACGTTCACGTACCCTTTGAATACGAGGGGATACGAAAGGACATCCATGGCGCAACGTAAGGTGTTGACTTCACGCGTGATCGACGTTCTAGCGAAGCTGGGATTCGTCGAAGAGAACCGCGAGGGAGATTTGATCGCTTTCTATCGCCCACAGCCTGGGGTTGTACCAACTGCGATCGTACTGTTGACGGCCTATGAGGATTACGTGCTCGATGATATCCTCGTGATGATCAGGGCGGCTGGGGAGAACGACGAGCTGTTCTTGAAAGAGCTCGATGCGACGCTTTAGCTAGACAGCGGCTAGCTCTCGCGATTGCTCCCGGTGATAGCGTAGACCAGAGTCGGGGATCACGTCCCCCGCTATAACCTCGTGCAGTATGCCAGCTGCTTTTAGTCGCGCGATGACAGGCCCACGACCACCGTTAGCTTCAAGTGTTCGAAGAGCATCTCTACGGCAGACTCTAACTTCTGCTCGGCGTCTCCTGCAGTCTCTCCGTAGACGATCACGCCCAAGTCGCTGCGTGCTCGCCAGCGATCATCAAGTTTGTCTATCGCTATCGTGTCCGTGTAGCGGAGTAGATGCTTCTTCCGCATAGTCCATCCTCTGCCGATTCGTCTCCGGATGACAACCATATGCTAACGGACGTTGACAAGTTGTCCCGCTGCCTTGACAAGTTGACTCGCTAACATCGGCATGTACTCACTGCACACGAACTCCCGTTTATGTCGCCTCGTTGGCTTGACTCGCCAGTTGATCGTCCGTGGTACTGCCGGAGATCGCCCTGCGTTAGCCCTTGTCCGCCACGGGCGGCGGGCGGCGGCGGTGCCACTCCGTCGCTTGCTCGTAGGCGTGGGCGGCGCGCAGCACCGTCTCCTCCGACCAGCGCGGACCGCTGAGCATCAAGCCGATCGGCAGGCCATCGCCGTCAAACCCGCAGGGGATCGAGATCGACGGCTGCCCTGTGAGGTTGAAGACAGCCGTGTTCAGGTTCGTGACCAGGCTCCTGGCGGTCCCGCCGCTCTCGATCTCGGCGATCGGCATCGCCGTGACCGGCGTCGCCGGCGCGAGCAGGAGGTCGGCCTCGTCCGTCAGCAGCCGCTCCAGCGCGCGCGTTAGCTCGGCGCGCGCCTGCTGGCCGGCCGCGTAGTCTGCGGCCATGAACTTCGCCGAGGCGTCCAGCTTGGCCGTCGTCTGCGGCTGATAGTCGTCGTGGTGCTGCGGCAGGTAGCGCCGGTGATAGGCCACGGCCTCCGACCCGATGAGGAGGCGGAGCATTCCAGCGGTGCCCTGTTCGAACCCGAGGCTGGCGGCCAGCGGCTTGTAGGGGTCGGCAGCCGAAAGGTCGACGGACACTTCGCGGACATCCGCCCCGAGGCCAGCCAGCACCCGCGCCGCCTCGTTCACGGCCGCCGCCACCTCGGTGCTGGCGTGGTCGAAGAAGTGGTTGGCCGGGATGCCCACGCGCAGCCCGGCAACGCCCCCCGCCAGCCCGGCCGCGTAGTCCACGGAGGGGCTGGGCTGCGACCAGGGGTCGCGCTCGTCGTAGCCGGCGATGGCGGTGGTCATCGCCGCCGCGTCCTCGACCGTGCGACAGAGTACGCCGGCGTGGTCCAGCGTCCAGGAGAGCGGGATCATCCCCCGCGTGCTGATCAGGCCGTAGGTCGGCTTGAACCCGACGACGCCGCACAGCGAAGCCGGCATGCGCACGGAGCCCCCGCTGTCGCTGCCCGTGGCCGCCAGGCACATCCCGGCGGCGACCGCGGCGCCCGATCCGCCGCTCGACCCGCCCGGAATGCGGTCGGTCGCCCACGGATTACGGCAGGGCCCGTAGGCCGACACGACGTTGTCGGTGCCGAAGGCTATCTCGTGCATGTTCAGCTTGCCGGTGAAGACCGCACCCGCCTCGCGCAGACGCCCGACGAGGTACCCGTCCTCGGCCGCCACGTTGTCCCTCAGGAAGCTAGTCCCGCCGGTCGTCGGGACGCCCTGCAGGTCGACGAGGTCCTTGAGGCCAACCGGTATCCCGTGGAAGGGCCCTCGATCCTGGCCCGCCGCGATCTCGTCCTGGGCCGCGCGGGCCATCTCCCTGGCCTCGTCATAAAGGACGGTGATGTAGGCGTTGATCTCTGGGTCGAGGGTTTCGATCCGGGCGAGGACCGCCTCGGTTAGCTCGGTCGGTGAAAGCTGCCTCGTCCTGATCGCGGCAGCCGCCTCGACGACGGTCAGATCGGCAGGGCTCTCGCTCACGACAGGGCCTCCATGCGGCTGCATCTTTTGATCGCCAGATTAGCTGCGGCGCAACCCCGCGTCAGCCGCCGGCCATCAGTTCAGCGCTGCGCGGCAAGCTGGTCGCGTGTGGCCAGCCAGTCCAGTGTCCACACGCCTCCGGCATACGTCAGCGCCGCGGCGCCGCCCTTGTCCAGGGCGACGAACGTCGTTTGCCCACCGGTGGGGAGCATCGACGTCAGCATGGAGAGCTCCGGATCGTGGCCGACGATCGCTATCACGCCCCAACCATCCTTGATCTGGTTGATCAGGGCGCGGCCGTCGCCCTCGGGCGCCAGCCTCTCGTCTTCGGCGATCAGCCCCTGGTTAACCGCGGCCAGCAGAAGCTGAGCCGTCTCGCTTGCCCTCGGCAGGGGACTGGTGAGGATCCGCATCGGCGACGGGACGATGTTGGCGATGCCCTTCATCGCCCTCCGTGTTTGCTTGCGCCCCTTGCTCGTCAGCGAGCGGCGCGCATCCTCAACTGGATCGTCCAGGTGTTCGCCGGCCGGGCCATGACGCACGATTATCAGCTGCACCAGTGGGATATCCTCCGTGAAGGGCATCCTCGCCCAGGGAGATTGCTTTGCCGACTACTGGTCAAGCTTACGCCTCCGGTCGAACGGTCGCCGTCCTCGACATCGGCTCCAACAGTTGCCGCCTGGTCATCGCCGTGCTCAGCCCGCGCACCGGGTTCCAGATCATCGAAGAGGCGCGCGCGCTGGTCAGGCTCGCGCCTCCCCGCAGGTCCCAGGCCATCGGCGCCAGCGCCATGCGGCGTGCGCGGCAGGCCTTCACCGCCTTCCGCTTCATTGCCGAGTCCCACCAGCCCGACGAGTTTGTATACCTGGCCACCGCAGCTGTCAGGCAGTCCAGCAACCGCGACGCAGTGGTCACGGCCTTCAGCGACTGGCTGGGCAGGCCGGTCCGAGTCGCCTCCGCCGAGGAGGAATCTCGCTACGCCGTCGTCGCGGCTGCCAACAGCTTCTCCGAGCCCAGTGGGACCGTTGTCGACCTGGGTGGCGGCAGCATGCAGATCGCGTCCTACCAGGGGATGGACATGCTGCGCGCGGATAGCCTCCCCGCCGGGGCGCTTCTGCTCCACCAGGACTTCATCAGCTCCGATCCGCCGCGCGGCAAGCAGTTGCAAAAGCTGCGTTCGCACCTCTCTAACCTTTTCGCAGAGGTGCCGGACCACGTCGAGCGGCCCGTGCTCTTTGTGGGCGGCACGGCGCGCGCTATCGCCAAGCTTCACCAGCGCAGCTTCGGTTACCGTTTGCCCTGGGCCCACGGCTACCACCTAACGCTCAAGCAGCTCACACGCCTGACCGCCCAGCTAGCCTCACTCTCCGTGGCCGAGCGCGTGCAGTTGCCGGGTATGAGCGCCGACCGCGCCGACATCATACTCGCCGGCGCGCTGTCTATCGAAGAGTTCTGCAAAGCCGCCTCGGTCGAGCACCTGGTGATCTCCGGAGAAGGCGTGCGCCACGGCGTGTTGTACCAGCGCCTGTCTGAAGCCGGGATGCTCGAAGGCGACGCCCGCGGCCGCACCGTCGAGCAACTCGCCGCCGTGGCCGGGGAAGTCCCATACCAGGAGGCGGTAGACAGCTGCGCCGGGCTTCTCGTCCAGGCCCCGCCTGCCGCTGATCCCCTGGTCAGAGAGCTTCTGCCGATTGCCGCCCGCCTGCACCGCCTTGGCGACGTCGTCAGCCTTCAGCGCTCTTCCCGCAGCGCCGAGCACATCGTGCTCAGCCGCGAGATGCCCGGGTTCAGCCACCGCGAATGGATGCTCCTGGCCTCGGCCCTGGGGTCACAGGGCCGGCTCCGTCTGCGCGCCGCCGACTGCGGTCCGCCGCTGCACGCCACCGACGTTGGCCTCGTAGACCAGGTCAGCACGCTGCTCGACCTGGCTGTCGAGCTTGGCCGCACCGGCTCGACACAGGTCGCCGTCGAGGCTGTGGACGCCGGCTTGGCCATTACCTGCACGCCGGTACCCTTCGTTGCCGAAAGCCTTTCAGCGCGCTACAGGTCGGCGTTCAGCGCCGACCTGACGTTCGTCGAGCCCGCAGGCTAGCTGAAGGGGGCGCCGAACTCGAGCATCTGGTGCGCGCCCCAGGCCGTTGACGCGTCGTCCCGGCTCCACGTCTGTCCTCGCAGGCGCCAGCCCTGCTGCTGGTCGGCCAGCAGGGTGTCCAACACGGCCTGCAGCTGGCGCTGGATGTCGCGGTTGTTGATCGGCGTCAGAACCTCGATCCGCTCATCGAGGTTGCGCTTCATGATGTCGGCGCTGCCAATCCAGTAGAGCGGCTGCCCGCCGTTGTGGAAGGCGAACGCGCGGGAGTGCTCCAGGTACTTACCCACGACGCTGACGACCCGGATATTGTCGCCGGTCCCGGCCTGCCCGGGCTGCAGCCGGCAGATGCCCCGCACGATGAGGTCGACCTTAACGCCGGCGCGCCCAGCCACGTAGAGCAGGCGCGCGAATTCGTGATCTTCCAGCGCGTTCATCTTCATGATGATGCGCGCCTCTTCGCCACGCTCAGCTGCGGCGATTTCGCGCTCGACAAGATCCTTCAGCGTCGAGCGCAGCGTGAACGGTGCGACCAGCAGGCGGCGGCATTGCGGTTGCTCCGCGTAGCCCGTCAGGTAGTTGAAGACCTGCACCAGGTCGTCGCAGATCACGGGATCCGCCGTAAACAGCCCGAAGTCGGTGTAGATCCGGGCTGTGCGGGAGTTGTAGTTTCCCGTGCCGATGTGGCCGTACAGCCTGACGCCCGATGCGTCCTGGCGCACCACGAGGGCGATCTTGCTGTGGATCTTGTATCCCGGCACGCCGTAGGCGACGTGCACGCCGGCGCTCTCCAGCTTGCGGGCCCACTCGATGTTGTTGGCCTCATCGAAGCGCGCCGTCAACTCGACCAGCACAGCGACCTGCTTGCCGCGCTCGGCGGCCTCGATCAGCGACTCCACGACCGGCGATTCCGGTGATGTGCGGTACAGCGTCTGCTTGATAGCCAGCACGTGCTGGTCCTCGGCTGACTGCTGAATGAACTCCGCTACCGTCAGGTCGAAGGACTCGTAGGGATGGTGGACCAACACGTCCCGCTCGCGGATCACCCCGTAGAGGTCAGCTTCGGCCGCCGTGCGTGAGAACGAGGAAGGCAAAGCCGGGGTGTATGGCTTGTCGCGCAGGTTGGGGTATTCGAGGGTCGCCACCTGCATCAGGTCCGAAAGGCCGATCAGTCCATCGACCGTGAACACGTCGTCGTTGTCCAGCTCCAGTTCCTCCAGCAACAGCTCGAGATAGGGCTGGGGCAGCCCGGAGCTCAGCTCCAGCCGCACCGCCGCCGCGAGGCGGCGACGCTTCAGCTCGTTCTCGACCAGCTCGAGGAGGTCATCACCCTCTTCGCCCAGGCTCCCGATGTCGGCGCTGCGAATCACGCGCACCACGTGCGAGGCGGTCACCTCCATCCCCGGGAACAGATCGCTGGCGTGGGCAGCGATGACCTGTTCCAGCGGGACCAGTTGGCCGTCGCGGACGCTGACGAAGCGAGGGCGGTTCGGCGGAACCTTGACCCGCGCGAATCGCTCCTCGCCCGGCTGCCGGCTGCTGCGCACGATCAGCGCGAGCGAGAGGCTCTGGGTGGAGATAAAGGGGAAGGGATGAGCAGGATCAACGGCCAGCGGGGTAAGCGTCGGAAAGATTGATCGCTCGAAGAGCGCACGCAGCTCGGACTTCGCTCGCTGCCCCAGGTCATCGTGGTTGACGACCGTGATCCCATGGCGCACGAGCGCCGGCTTCAAGTCTCGTTCCCAGCAGCCGACCATGCGGGCCGTCATCTCCCGGCAGCGCTCGTTGACCATCAGCAGTTGCTCGATGAACGTCAGCCCGTCCAGGGTTCGCGCCAGCGGCTCGGCCTTGATGGCGCGCTGCAGCCAGCCGAGACGCTTGGCCGTGAACTCATCCAGGTTAGAGGCGGTGATGGCCAGGAATTTGACCCGCTCGAGGAGCGGGTTGCGCTGGTCGAACGCCTCTGCAAGCACGCGCTCGTTGAACTCGAGCCAGCTCAACTCGCGGTTCGTGTACAGGGCCGGGTTGTCGAGATCTACATCCTCAACGGAGGTCACAATCACCGGCGTGGTGGCTTCGACGGCGCCAGCCGGCGCGGCATCTTCGCTTGTCACGAGTGTCCTCTCCACGAGCGGATCTGCTGGCCCGCCGATGATAGACGACGCCTCGTGGCCCGGTGTTAAGGCGCGGGTTAGGGAGCTGGCGTCGGCTCGGCCGTGGCCTCGCCCTCGGCAGGCGCCGCCGGGGTTAGCTGCACGTCGGGCGGATCGCCCTCACCACCCTCCGGCTCGGGCAACGGCGTGCGCACGAAGCTGAGGTCGTTGGGGGCGATGTCGGCCGGCGTGAACTCGGGCGACAGCGCGTGGAAGGTCACAGCGCGCCACTCATAGAAGCCCAGTGCGATGACCTCGGTGAAGGGCACGCGGATCGTGACGACCGACCCCTCGACCGCCACCGATCCGGTCGTCAACGTAACCGGCGGCGCCGAGCCCAGCTTCTTTTGCACGACCCAGGCGCCGTTCTCCTGCGTTGCGCCGATGATCGTCGTCGCGCCCTCGTAGGCGCCCCGCTCACCGGACACACCGCCGGGGGTCCGGAACGCAAAATCGTAGCCCTGGACGTAGTCCTCCGCCGCGACGACGTCGCCACGCAGCTCCATGACCATCACAATGTCGGCGCCCTCGTTGACGACGCTGGCTCGGATGATGTCGGTCGCCGCCGCGATGTCCTCGGGTATCTCGACCTCGAAGTCACGGGATGGCACGAGCGAGAGCAGGTCGACGAGGTCGTTCTCGCGGTCCTCGACTTCGTTCCCCTCGACGAAGTCGGCTACCTCGTCCGTGGCTTCTCCGTCACCATCGCCCTCATTGGTTTCCTCGGCCGTCACCAGGCCACCGCCGTTGCCGTCGTCGTCATCATCGTCGTCGCCACAGGCAGCGGCGGTGACGGAAAGGGTAAGCACAAGTGCGATGAGGTACTTAAGCATGGGAGCCTCCACAGCGAAAGTGGGAGTCTGGAGTCGACTTGAGGATCGCGGAATCACCGAGTAAGGTCTACCCGGTTGGCCACCACTGCCCGGGTCGCGAAGGTTCTGGTCTTTCGGGCGCGCCAGTGGGGGCTCGGACAAGCCCGGCTGAGCGCTTCTGGGCCTGGCCTACCGTTCGTTGCCGGGGAGGAGAGGGCGGGGGTCGAAGGTCACCCGGATCGTGGCGGTATTTCCCCCTCTCGACATGGCTCCAGTTCGCCACTGTCAGGGGCGGCGCTCCGGAGGTGTCGAGGTCGAACCAGGTCAGCACGTCAGGACCATCGACGAATGTCTTGCGGATGACGATGTCGGTGATGATCTCCGCCAGTCCTTTCAGGCCCTGCATGCAGGTCTCGGCGTCGTCCGCTTGTCCCAGCGGCCCGCGAAAGCTGGCGTCGTCGGCGAGCACCGAGCGGAGGGCGGCGAAGTCCTTGTCCTTCCAGGACCGGAAGTAGGTGGCTGCGAGCGTCCGTGGATCGTCAGTCATCGGTTGCGGTCTCCTTTTTCCGTTCTGTCACCTGAATCCCAGCACATCGGGCTTTGGAGTCAGTGCAGGAGTCCGTGACTCGCCCTCTCGGACATCCCCGGTGCCGTGGCGTCATCCGTTCTTGACACTCCGGAGGGTCGCTGTGAGAATCCGATTGCGCTGGCTTTCACAATCATGCCAGCCCCTGTGAGAGGGTTCAGTGGACACCGCAGGGCTGAACTTGCAGAGGATGGCCGAGGCCCGAGGCCCGGCGCCGGGAGGATGTAATGACTGGTCTGCTGTCGTTTCCCGTCAAGGACATCCACGAAGGCTACGAACTCGTTGCCGTCATGGCGACGATTTTTTTCTCGATGACGCTGATGGTCATCTTCGGCAAACTCTGGGGCGAGAACGACTGAGATCCTGGACCTTTTGGGAGGCTGAGGGTTAGATGGCGGTGACCGAACGCCCGCGCGGGCAGACGTGGCAGGAAAAGGTCTACGACAAGCTTTTCCACAACTACGTCTGGCGATCCATTTTCCGTTCCGGCTATCCGAATACGCCCCGCAACCAGATGCTGGTGGTGGCCACCAACGTCTTCCTCCACCTGCACCCCACGCGAATTCATCGCACTCACGTCAAAATCACACACACTTACTGCCTGGGCGGGCTGACCTTCTTCATGTTTCTCGCACTGACAGTCACGGGCGTGCTGCTGATGTTCTACTACGTCCCCGACGTCAACCGCGCCTATAGCGATGTTGCCGCACTTCAAACCAACGTTCGCTTTGGACAGTTGATGCGCAACCTTCACCGCTGGACCGCGCACGCTATGGTCGTGCTCGTGTTCCTGCATATGATGCGTGTCTTCTACACCGGCGCTTACAAGCCGCCCAGGGAATTCAACTGGGTGGTGGGCGTCATCCTCCTTGTGTTGACGCTCCTTCTCGCCTTCACGGGTTACCTGCTGCCCTGGGACCAGCTGGCCATCTGGGCCATCACGGTCGGTCACGGCATCGGCGGGTCGTCACCCGTGATTGGCACCGACGTGCAGTTCATCCTGTTTGGCGGCTTCGATATCGGACAGGGGGCGCTCATTCGGTTCTATACGCTGCATGTGCTGGCGTTGCCGTTGCTTGCCGCCATCTTCATGGCAGTCCACTTCTGGCGTATCAGGCGCGATGGAGGTCTCGCCAGGCCGCTCTAAACTTCACGGCGTTGTGAGGCACTAAGAAATGGCAGTTCGAGCAGAACCCCGGGCCGTGGCAGCCGCGCCACCACAAGTGCGCCCGCGCCGCGAGCGCGAGCAAGAGGTGCTTGTCTGGCCCGATCTCGTCTTTATCGAGTTCATCTCCGCCGTGCTCTTCACCGCCACGTTCATCGCGCTTTCCATCATCTACGACGCGCCGCTGCTCAACGAGGCCAACCCCAACGTAACGCCCAACCCGTCCAAGGCTCCCTGGTACTTCTTGAACCTCCAGGAGCTTTTGCTCCACATGGACAAGGGGCTGGCCGGCGTCATCGCGCCAACCATCGCGCTCGTCGTTTTCATCGCCATTCCATATGTCGATCGCAGCAACGAGGGCCAGGGGGTCTGGTTCGGCACCCGCAACGCCGTCAAGATCACGCTTTTCTCCTTCGTCTTCGCCGCCGTGGCGACGACCGCGCTCATCGTCTTCGACGAGAGCAAGCACGTGCAGGTGGTTGAGAAGCTCGGCGGTGAATGGCCCGAAGCGCTCGCTATGTTCGAAAACCGGCGGTCGATCGACTCCGAGGGCCCATGGCCCGACTGGAGCCGCGAGATACCGATTCCCTTCAACGACATGAACACAGACGACCTCCCGGGTGGTACCGGCGGGTTCATCGACAAGTTCATGTATCCGGATGGGCTAAACTTGAACTTCCCGGCGATCCTCGTCGAACAGATCATCCCGGTCGTGACGATGTTCGGCCTGGCCATTCTGATGATCTGGATCCTCTACGAGATGCGCTGGGTGCGAACCGTGCGCGACGGCACGATCGCCGTTTTCAGCGGGCTGATGTCGATCTTCTGGGTGCTTACTATCGTCGGAAGCTTCTTCCGAGGGGCAGGCCAGACCCTCGTCTGGCCCTGGGACCTTGTGGTTGATGAAGGCTAGGTGGCGGTCGCCAGGCCGTCCCCTCAAATGGTGCGATAGATGACTGATCAAGAACGAGAAGCTCAAGGGACACCGGCAGACGCCGAGCAGGAGCCCGGTACTCCTGCCAGGGAGGAAGGGAACATCGCCGACCGGGAGGGCCAGCCGACCCCGACCGCCGAGCAGTTCGAGGCCGGCAAGCCCGCCGAGGAGGTAAATCCCCCCGACAAGGCTGCCACGAGCGCCGCTACCAGCGAGGCGGGCAAGCCCGACTCGCCCAGTTCTGTGCAGAACGCCACGCCAGACGTGCCGGCAGCCGAGGCGACAACCGAGCCTTCGATGCCGCCCGCCGGCCAGACAGCGGGCTGGCAGCTTGCCGGCGGCGCCGCCCGCCAGACCGTTGCCGACCAGCGCCGCGCCGAGCGCGCAGCGCTCGCCCCGATTCGCGAGGAAGAGGAGCGC
Organism: Dehalococcoidia bacterium; assembly: GCA_009377665.1. Classification (GTDB taxonomy): domain Bacteria; phylum Chloroflexota; class Dehalococcoidia; order WHTO01; family WHTO01; genus WHTO01. The sequence continues at coordinate 10,264 of WHTO01000004.1, read as the reverse complement.
CGCGCAACCCTTTCGCGTCGCTCTTTCATGAGAGCGGGCTTCTGGGGCACGATGGGGATGTCGATCGCCGGCATCGGCTATTGCACCAAGGAGAACCTCTTCCCGCTGAACGTGCAGGGGTTCGGAGGGCCGATTGCGGTCAGCGGGGCCCAGGTGCCCCAGCAGGGTGACGCTCCACTCTATGTTCTGACCGGCAAGTTCTACCTGGTCAACCTGGCGCCTGGTGAGGGCGCTTTCGGCGGCTTCGGGGATCCCAGCGAGGAGGGGGGCCTCCTTGCGCTCTATCAGAAGTGCCCGCATCTCGGTTGCACCGTGCCCTACAGGCCGGCGTTTGCCTTCCAGGGCGCGACCGGCTGGTTCCGCTGCCCGTGCCACGGCTCGACTTACACCAAAGCGGGCATACGCGTCTTCGGCCCGGCGCCACGGCCGATGGACACCATGGCAATCGAACCGCAGGACGATGGCAGCCTCATCGTGCAGACAGGTCAGATAACGCTGGGCTCCACGGACAACGCCCTGCGCACGACGCCCTATAGCGCCTGAGCCGATTCCAACCGGACGGCCCGGGACGTTGACTTAAGAGATAGGAGATCGCTGGAGGGATATGAGCAGGACGGGCACGCAGATCCAGATAATGGTCGGCCTGATCTTCGTGTCGATCGTCGTCATGTTCGGCTATTCGATCTGGGACACCAGCCGCGCGGAAACCGCGGCCGACGAGCAACTGCACAAAGCTGGCGAGCGTGGCGCCCACCTCTTTGTGCAGAACTGCCGAACCTGTCACGGACTCCAGGGCGAGGGCCTCGTCGAGAATGCCCAGGCCTTCCCCGGCGTCCCGCTGAACATCGACTCGGCGCGACCAGAATCGACGACCGAGCTGGAGGCGATCCAGCGACGTTTCAGCGCCACTATCGAATGTGGGCGGGTTGGCACTCTGATGCCCGCCTGGTCCATCGACGAGGGCGGCTCGCTGACCCCCGAGCAGATCCGCCAGCTGATCGTCCTGATCACCGAGAACCCCGACAACGTCTGGGAGGAAGTGGTTGAGTACGGCCGCGAGGTAGACCGCGTCGGCGCCGGCGTGTTCCTGGCCGAGGACTTCCCGGCCGACGCCACGAGCTTCCCCGAGCTCGACGCCTCGGAAGACGACATCGCCACCATCGCCGTGGGCGTCCGCTACCGCATCGAGGACGAGTTCATCCTCGTCACCACCCAGGAGATGCTTGACCAGCAGGCCGCCGAAGAAGAGGCGGCAGCCGAGGAGGAGGCCGCGGCTGAAGAAGAGGAGGGCGACGAGGAAGGCGGCGACGCCGAAGAAGAAGCAACTCCCGCCTCAACGCCCCAGGCCCCAACCGAAGGCGAGGATGTGCCAAGCGCTGCTGGCGACACGGGTGAGCCCGGCCCTCAGCCGACCATCGATGACTTCGTGATCGTTCGCGGCTACCAGGGCACGACGGCCGCCGATCACGCGGCGGGCACCGAGATCCTCAACACGCCGCCGGAAGCGCCGGACCCCACCGATGAATCCTCGATCCTGGGGGCCACGGGCATTCCCCCGTGCGGTCAGAATCCGGTCCAACCCGGCGCGGACGACGGCGACGACGGCGCAGCAGCCGAGGTCGGCGAGGACGGAACCGTCACGGTGGCCGGTGGGGATAGCTTCTTCGAGCAGACGACCATCACCGGCGTGGCGCCGGACCAGGAGTTGAGCGTTACCTTTGACAACCAGGGCGCGTTGTCGCACAACATCGCTTTCTATCCATCAGCCGAGGCCGGCGCCGAGGCACTGGCCGCGACCGAGCTTGCGATCGGACCGATAGAGCAGAGCCTTGAATTCACCGCTCCCTCCGAGCCCGGTGATTACCTCTACAACTGCCAGGCCCACCCCGCGGACATGATGGGGACGCTGGTCGTCGAGTAGGCGGTGCCGGGCGCCCTCGGGCAAGGACGAATGAGCCGGTTGTTGTTGTTCGGCCCGGCGCTGGTGTGCCTGCTGGCAGCCTGCGGCGATGACGATGGAGACGATGAAAGCCAGGCAGCAGCCTTAGACCCGGTGACCGAGATCACAATCGTCGCCCAAGATATCGACTTCGACATCGAGGAGTTCAAAGCGCCGACGGCGGCGAGCTTGACCATTACCGTAGTCAACGAGGACGAGAACGTGCCCCACAACATCGCTTTTTACACCGACGATTCCGCCGACGAAGCCATCGACGGGGCGTCCACGGAACTCGAGGACGGACCGATCGTCCAGGAGCTGGTCTTCACCGTCCCGGCGCCGGGTGAGTACTACTACCACTGCGACGCCCACCCGGTACTAATGAGAGGCACGCTGATCGTCGAATGACCCGCTCTTGACGTTTTCGAAGCGCCAAATCTATTCTGCAAACGCGCTCGTAGCAGCGAGCAAGAAGCAAGGAGTTACCAGTTGGCAAACCAGGTTGGAAAGCGCTACGCGTGCGCGAAGTGCGGTAGCGAGATGATCGTGACCAAGGCCGGTGACGGCGATCTGGGCTGCTGCGGGCAGCCGATGGAACAGAAGTAGGGAGAGGAAGATGGCGAACCAGCTCGGTAAGCGCTTTCAGTGCGAGAACTGCGGCAGCGAGGTCCTTTGCATCAAGCCGGGCGACGGCGAGGTAGAGTGCTGCGGCAAGGCCATGGAGCTGCTGCAGCCCAAGGTCCTGCCCTCGGCTGATTGAGCGGCACTGCAACCACAGCGGCCATTCCCTCGGGTGGCCGCCCCTTTCATGTTGCCGACTGCCATAGGCCGCCGGTCAGCTAGGATCGTCTTACGGTCCTCCGCCTCCTGCGGACCCGCACGCGGAACGCCCGAAGCTTCCGATGACTAATCCCGCAGCACAGTGCCCTTCGTACCTACGGTTATGACACAGAAGATACCTGCGCTCGTTCTCGCCATCGCGCTGCTCGCCCTCGCGTCCGCCTGCGGTGGCGGCGACGATGACGACGCTGAAGAGGCCGATCCAGGCCAGGCAACCCCGGCACCGCCCATTGCGGCAGAAGGGACCGAGACGGCGGGTGGGGGTGGAGCGCCGGTCTCGGTCGTGATCGCGTCCAGCGGCCTCATCACTGGCGAGAACCGCTTCACGTTCGGCCTGCTCGATGCTGAGAACCAGACCGTCGACGGCCTCTCGGGCAGCCTCACCCTGTTCAACGACCCACAGGGCGCGCCCGAAGCACTCGCGACGTACGACTTCCAGTTCCTGCCGCTCGAGTTTCCGGATCCTGAGAACCCGCCAGATATCGGCGGCATCTACACGGCTACGGTGGACTTCCCGGGCTCCGGTCTTTACGGCGCGCAGATAACCCCCGCCGGGTCAGCCGAGGTGACCCAGGGCCTGCGCATCCTTATCGAAGTCCAGGAAGAGGCGGCGGGCGTGCAGGTGGGCGACCAGGCGCCCAGTTCGGACACACCGACGACGGTGACCACCGACAACATCGAGACGATCGATTCCGACGACCCTCCCAACCCGCAGCTTCACGAGCTCAGCATCGCCGAAGCGGTCCAGTCGGGGAGACCAACCGTGGTTTCCTTCGCCACCCCCGCCTTCTGCACCAGCCGGCTCTGCGGCCCCATGGTTGATGTGATCCTGAACGTCCACGACGAGTACCAGGACCGGGTCAACTTCATCCAGGTCGAGCCATTCCAGCTCGGCGATGACGGCCAGCCCGTCCTCAACAACGGGGCCTTCGTCGACGGCACGACCTTCGCCGAGTGGGGACTGGTCGCCGAGCCCGTGACCTTCATCATCGGCGCCGATGGCGTGGTCGCTTATCGCTTTGAAAGCATCACCACACAGGACGAACTTCGCGCCGCCCTGGACGCCATTCTCGCCTGACCCAACCCCAACACCTGGCCGTTCACTACAGATGCCGATGCTCGGGGGCGAGACTCTCTTCCCCGCCCGAGGCAATCGCACTGGCCCTTCACCCTGGCGCCGGGCGCAGGGCGTTAGCACTCAAGTCGGTAAACTTATGGCAATGGCAATCGTCGAGAGGCTCAACGAGGAGCTCCGCATAGCCATGCGCGCCGGCGACGAAGCCCGCAAGACCGCGTTCCGCATGGCCCTGTCAGCGATCCGCAACGCGGAGATCGCCGGTGGCGGCAAGCTCGACGATGAAGGGGCGCTCCGCGTTTTGAGCAAAGAGGTCAAGCAGCGCCGCGAGAGCATCGACGCCTTCAAGAAGGGCGGCCGCGCCGATCTCGTCGATCGGGAACAGGCCGAGATCGCGGCCCTGGTACCCTACCTACCCCAGCAGCTCCGTGAATCGGACGTGGAGCGCATGGCGCGGGCCATCATCGCTGAGACAGGAGCCGCGGGCCCCCAGGACAGGGGTAAGGTCATGCCGCTGCTGATGAAGAGCCTGGCCGGCCGAGCAGACGGCCGCCTGGCCAACCAGGTCGTGACGCGACTGCTGTCGCCGGATTGAGCGAGGTCTCCCCACTCGCGCCAAGAGGAGCCCATGACCCTTAAGCGAGGCCCCGGGGTGGTCAGCACCACGCAGATTCTGCTCTTCGTGGTGGGCCTCGCCCTCGTCTTCGGCTTCATCCTCTTTCCTCTTTCGCCGGCCGACCGACTAGAGGCGGGTGACATATCGGACGAGACGATCGTCGCCCCCCGCGACCTCTCCTACGTGAGCGCCATTCGCACCGAAGACCGCCGCGAGACCGCGGCCTCCACCGTCGACCCCGTCGTCGGGCTCGATCCCGGCATCCGCGAGCAACAACTGCGTGCTTTGGAACAGCGGCTCGAAGAGGTCGGTGCGATCCGCGCCCGCGTGGACCTGAGCGACAACCAGAAAGCCAGCGAGCTAAGCAGCCTCGAAGCACCGGCGATCCCCGGCCCGGTCGCCGTGATCATCGCTGAACGCGGTGAGGAGCCCTGGCAACAGATCGTCCAGGAAGCCGACCGGCTGCTCGACTCCGTGATGCTCGAGGCAATGTCGGCTGAGCAGATAGAAGACGTCCGGCTGGCTCTCCGGGAGAGGGTTGCGCCGGAGCTGGGCGAGGCCGAGGCGCTGGTCGTGACCGCTCTCGTCGGCCCCTACATCCAACCCAACGTCATCGTCGACGAGGCCGCCACGGGTGAGCTCCAGGAGGCGGCGAGAAGCGAGGTCGAGCCTGTCCGCGTGGAGCGCTCGGAGGGCGAGGTGATCGTCCGCAACGGCGAGGTGATCACCGAAGAGTCCCTCGAGGTCCTCGAAGAGGCTGGCCTGCTGTCACCCGGTCTTGACCTCGAGGACGCCGCCGGCGTCTCCGGGCTGTCGATTCTTGCGGCGCTCACGCTCGGTGTCTACCTCTACTATCTCCAGCCGCCGGCTCTCGCCTCCGAGCGGCGGCTGATGCTTGTCCTGATCGCCTGCGCGGCGGTCGTGCTTGCGGCCAAGCTTTACCTGCCCGAGATGCTTCCCGACGAAGAACGCCGCTTCCTCATGTTCATACTGCCCGTGGCCGCGGCCCCGATGGTCATCGCGGCGCTCCTCGAAGACACACCTTTCGCCGTGCTGGTGGCGGCCGTCCTCGCCGGGCTCTGCGCCTTCAGCGGGTTTTACCTGCCCGAGTCACCGGGCGCTCTGCTCGGTCGGCCGCTGGACACGCTGGCCTTGTTCTTTGGCTACTTCTTCGGGAGTGTCGCCGGCGTCTTCGCAGTCAACAGGGCGACATCGATCACACAGTATTTCTTCGCAGCCGTCGGCACCACGGTGGGGACGATAGCCGGCGCCTATTCGATGGTGCTTCTCGATCCCGCAGGCGGCCTCGAGGACATCGGCTGGCTGTCGATCAGCGCCGGTGGCGGCGGCTTGCTCGCCGCGATGATCACCGTCGGCGTTTTCGTCCTCGTGGGCACGCTCTTCGGAATTACGACTCGGCTACAACTGATGGAGATGGCCGAGATCAACCATCCACTCCTGCGCCGCCTGCAGGAGGAGGCCCCGGGAACGTTCCACCACAGCGTCGTCGTCGGCACCCTGGCCGAGCGCGCCGCCAACATGATCGGTGGCGACGCCCTGCAGGCGCGTACCGGGGCTTACTACCACGACATTGGCAAGATGGTGAAGCCCCACTATTACATCGAGAACACGGCCGACAACAAGAATCCCCACGACGACCTGGGTCCGGCTCAGAGCGCAAAGATCGTCGCCGATCACGTGCGCAACGGCCTGGAGCTCGCACGCAAGCACGGGCTGCCCCAGGTGATTCGCGACTTCATCCCCCAGCACCACGGGACCCGCCTGGTCACCTATTTCTACCGCAAGGCTGTTCAGGAGGGCCAGAAGGTCAACCCGGACCAGTTCCGCTATCCGGGCCCGAAGCCCCAGCGGCGCGAGACGGCGATCGTCATGCTCGCCGACTCCGTGGAGGCGCTGGTCAGGGCCCACGACGACAAGTCGGCTCCGGCTATCGAGTTCTCGGTGCAGGGTGTGATCAGGGAGAGACTGCAGGAAGGCCAGCTCGACGAGTCCGACCTGACGCTGCGTGATCTCCAGATGATTGCCCAGTCCTTCAAGGAGACGCTGATCGGCGTGCACCATCCGCGCATAGAGTATCCGCAGCCAACCGCCGAGGAGCAGCTTGCCCTGCGGGGGGGAACGAGCGACGAAAGCCGCCCTGACCCCTTTTCAACGCTGCGCTAGAAGCGGGGTTCGAGGACCTCGACGTGTGGCTCGGCCGGCAGGCTCGAACGGCTGTAGTTCACCTTCGGCTGGGGCTGGATGTTGGTGGCCCCCATCTCTTTGAGAAAGCGATCTATCGGCGCGAGGTCCTCACGCCCACCCTGGAGGCGGTAGTGCATCGGGATGACGGCGCGCGGCTCCAGTAGGGCGACGATCGCCGCCGCCTGCGCGCCATCGACGGTCGTTCCCCCGCCGACGGGGACCAGCAGAACGTGGATCTGCCCCAGCTCCTCGACTTCGTCGGCCGTCGGTATGTGACCGATGTCGCCGAGGTGGCAGACACGGATGCCCTCGAGCTCGACGGTGAAGGCGACGTTCTTGCCGCGCTCCTCCCCCCGCTTGTTGTCGTGACAGGTGCGGATACCGCCAACCAGAATGCTCGACACCTCGAACTCGCCAGGGCTATCGAGGATCGTGGCGCCCGGCGCGGCCTCTCGGTTGCCGTGGCCCGGGTGGGCATGGCTGATCGTAACGAGGTCGATGTTTTGCTGCTTACCGATTGACAGCCCGCTGGCCTTCTCTGGCGGGTCCATGAGCACGACTCCCTCGCGGCCCTTCAGCCGGAAGCAGGAAATGCCGAACCAGGTGATCTCCATCAGGCGGTAGCGGCCGCCAGGGGGATCTCGGAAAGCCGGGCGGATGCCGTCTCGGCCGTCCACTCAAGCGTCAGGGCACCCCACGACATGCCGGCGCCGAACCCGACGAGCAGGATCCTATCGCCCTTCTTGATCCGGCCGGCGTCGACCGCCTCGGCCAATGCAAGCGGAATCGAGCCGCCCGAGGTATTGCCGTAGCGCTCCACATTTGTATAGACCTTGTCCATCGGGACCTTAAGTGCCCGCGCTGCAGCCTGGATGATGCGCAGGTTGGCCTGGTGGGGTATGACAAGGTCGAAGTCGTCCAGCGCGATTCCCGAACGATCACAGACCTCGCGCGCCGCGTCCACCATCGCCTCCACCGCGAAGCGGAAGATGGCCGGCCCGTCCATGGTGATGACGAATTCCCGATTGGCCGGCAGCTCGCTCCTGACGCCCATGGGGCTGGGCACCGTCAGCGCGTTGGCCGCCGACCCGTCGTTGCGCAGGTAGAGGGAGAGCGGGATGCCCTCGTCCCCGGCCTCCACGACCACGGCTCCCGCGCCGTCCCCAAACAGCACGCAGGTGCCGCGATCAGTCCAGTCGAGGATGCGCGAGACAGCGTCGGCGCCGATAACGAGGATTTTCTGCATCGCTCCTGTTGCGATGAACTGCGCCGCCACGCCGAGGCCGGCGATGAAGCCGGTGCAGGCGCAGTCCAGGTCGAAAGCGCCGGCCCGTCGAGCGCCGACACCCTCCTGGACATAGGCGGCCGTCGAGGGCAGCAGCCGGGCGTCGGTCAGCGTGGCCAGGATCACCAGGTCGATCTCAGCCGGGTCAATGCGGGCGCGCTCGATCGCTCGCTTGCCTGCCTCGATCGCCATCGTGGCGACCGATTCTTCGTCGCCGCAAATACGCCGCTCGGAGATTCCGGAGCGGCTCTTTATCCACTCGTCCGATGTGTCAACCAGCTTTTCGATCTCGGCGTTGGTCATGACTTTTTCGGGGACAGACATCCCCCAACCCGTGATCTGCACCTTTCTCAAAAGGCCTTCTCCGAACAGCTCGCCATGGGTCAACCCTTCTGCCCCGCCGGGTTCATTATCCGATGGTACAGTCCCAACCCCAAACAGGTGAGGGCCGCGCCGCCAACGCCCGCCTGAGTCTCTCGTATGCGTGATGGGATGATAATCCGGCTGTTATGGACTCCCGCGCGTACAGCGCGTCTGGGGAGGTGCGGGCGCAGAGCGGTATGAGCGACAATGCTGGCTGCGTTTGGGCGGCGTGGGCAAGATATGCCTTGCCCCGTGAGCCGCGGTGCGGCCCGTGGGCAGGGGTGCCCGAGCGTCGGTTTGGCATATTCTTGATCTGATGGACACGCTTCTTCACGAACTTCAGGCCCTTAAGGACCGCATCGCGCCAATACTGGTGCGTCTTTGACATCGCCGGCAAAGAACTCGAGATAGCCAGACTCGAGGCGCAGGCCTCGGACCCCGGTTTCTGGAACGACCAGCGCGAGGCTCAGCAGCTCATGCGCCGCCTCTCGACTCTCAAGCAGACGGTTGAGACCTGGCGCGCGCTCGAATCGGGCGTCAACGACGCGATCGAGCTGGTGGCGCTCAGCGGCGACGACGAGACGCTGGCGGGGGACCTGGCCGCCGAGGTGGAACGCCTGCAAGGCCAGGTCGAGGACCTGGAATTTCAGCTCTCGTTCAGTGGCCCCTACGACGACCGCAACGCGATCCTCGCCATCCACGCCGGGGCCGGCGGCACGGAGTCGCAGGACTGGGCAGAGATGCTGATGCGCGCGTTTCTGCGCTGGGCCGAGCGCAAGGGGTTGGCCACCGAGATCCTGGACATGAGCGAGGGCGAGGAGGCCGGGATCAAGAGCGTGACGATCGAGATCACGGGGCCGCACGCCTTCGGCTGGCTGCGCAGCGAGCGCGGCGTTCACAGGCTGGTCAGGATATCACCGTTCGACGGTAGCCACGCCAGGCATACATCGTTCGCGCTGGTCGAGGTTATGCCCGAGGCCGAGGCGGCGGGAGAGGTCGAGGTCAATCCTGACGACCTGCGCGTCGATGTCTACAAGGCCAGCGGGCACGGCGGTCAGAACGTGCAGAAGAACTCGACGGCGATCCGCATAACGCACATGCCGACAGGTATCGTCGTGACCTGCCAGAACGAGCGCTCGCAGGGCCGCAACCGCGAGGCCGCGATGAAGGTGCTGGAGTCAAGGTTGCTCGAGATGGAGCTCGAGAAGCGCGCCGAGGAACACGCGAGGATCAAGGGCGACCACGTCTCGGCGGGTTGGAGCAACCAGATCCGGAGCTACGTGCTGCACCCGTATAAGCTGGTGAAGGATCATCGCACCGATGCTGAGAGCACCAATCCCGACGCCGTCCTCGACGGCGACCTCGACCCATTCATGACGGCCTACCTGAAATCGACCATTGAAGCCTCTTAAGCCGATCGGCGCCTTCGCCGGCGTCCTCGTGGCGCTCAGCTTCGGGGTGTCGGCTGTCCTCGGCGGGCAGGGGACGGCGCCCGAGGTAACGGTGGTGTCCGAAGAGGCGGTAAACAACTTTCCGAACGGCATCGTTTGGAACATCGAGTACGAAGCGGACGCCCCGATAGAGCGAGGCGTGCTGCGGTACAGGGTCGAGCCGTTCGGAATCACCTCGACGGCCGGGTCCGAGTGCGAGGCCGAAGCCTGCACGGCGCAGCTCGAGTACCCCGGCGACCTCTACCTCCCGCCCTTCACGGAGCTGACCTACTTCTGGGAGTTCGAAGGTGAGGAAGGCGAAAGCGCCGTGACCGACGAGGCGTCTTTCACCTACATGGACACGCGCTTCGACTGGCAGACGATCGGGGAAGGCAACGTCCTGCTGCACTACCACGACAACGACGAGGACGAGATGCGCGACCTGCTGAGCGCCTCGGACGAGACCATCGAGTACTGGAGCGGCCTCTTTGAGATCGGCGTCGAACAGATA
>WHTO01000092.1:2085-10959 GCA_009377665.1 Dehalococcoidia bacterium | reverse complement strand
CCTGGCATCCTGGGAGCCGCTCCCCCGGATTGTTCAGCCCGTGATAGTCCGTGCCGCCCATGGGGATCAAGTCGTGGCGCTCGGCGAGCGCAGCCAGGCCGGCCACTGCCTCCGCATCGAGGTCCCGGTAGTAAACCTCGATCCCCGTGAGTCCCGCCTCGATCAGCTCGGGAAGTATCTGCTCGGCGACCTTTGTGTAGTTGGGGTGGGCGAAGGTGGCGAGCCCCCCGACCTTGACGATGAAGGCCACGGCTTCCGCCGGGGTCATCTTGATCCGCTCGGAGTAGGCGGGACCGTTGCGCCCTATATAGGTGTCGAAGGCCTCGGCAACGGTCGAAACGTGCCCGCGCTCAAGGAGAGCCTGCGCGATGTGGGGCCGGCCCACGGCGGCATCGCCGGCGATGGCCATGACCCGCTCCCATTCGACCGCTACCCCGATCTCATTGAGCCGCCGGACCATGCTGCGGGCGCGATCCTCGCGGCCGTCGCGGTTGCGCAACAGGAACGCCTGCAACTCGGCGTTGGCGGGATCCAGGAAATGTCCGAGGACGTGCACCTCATCATCCGTTATGTCCGTCGACACCTCGCACCCGGGCACAAGCCCGATTCCCCGGGCGCGACAGGCGGCGCGCGCCTCCTCGATCCCCTCGAGGGAGTCGTGATCGGTCAGCGACATCAACGTCACGCCCTGCTGAGAGGCGAGCTCCACGAGGTCACTGGGAGAGAGGACGCCGTCAGAACAGGTGCTGTGCAGGTGGAAGTCGGCGCAAAAGTTATTCGATGATCCGGTCAATCCGTTCGATGCTCCTTGCTTTTCCTGTGCTTTCGTCGATGTCGATGAGGACTGAGTTCATAACCGCAGGACCGCTCTCTTCTGGTGTGAAGCGCGACGGCATCTGCGTGTGGAAGCGCTGCAGGACATCCCGGGTCTTCATCCCGATCACCGAGTTACGCGGGCCCGTCATCCCGAGATCGCTGACGTAGGCAGTCCCACCGGGAAGCACCCGATTGTCCGCCGTCGGCACGTGGGTGTGCGTCCCTACGAGCGCGCTGACGCGCCCGTCGAGATACCAGCCCATGGCGACCTTCTCGCTCGTGGCCTCGGCGTGAAGGTCGACGATGATCACCTTGCAGCCGGCCAGCCCTTCGAGCGCGCGGTCCACTGCGCGAAAAGGGTCATCGATGTCAACGCCCATGAACACGCGTCCCATCAGGTTGACCACGCCCAGCGTCCCATCCCGGTAAACACCACGCCCCGGCGCCATCGGCGGATAGTTGAGGGGCCTCAGGATCGGCCGTTCCTCATCGAGGTGAGGCAGAAATTCACGCTGCTCCCAGATGTGGTTGCCAGACGTGATGACATCGACCCCTGCCCGCAGGATCTCCTCCGAGGTCTCCAGGGTCAGGCCGCGCCCGCCGGCGGCGTTCTCGCCGTTGGCGACCACGATGTCGACCGCGTGCTCTTCTCTGATTCCAGGGAGGAGCACGCGCAGAGCTCGGCGCCCGGACTTACCGAATATGTCACCGATGCAAAGGATCTTCATTGGCCACGCGGAACGAGCTGAGCCAGCATCGCTCAGCGGCCCGCGATTCTGCTCCTTCTAACGCGCGTACTCGCTTGCTCGGGTTTCGCGGACGACGGTGACCTTGATCTGTCCCGGATACTCCAGCGACTCCTCGATCTTGCGGCTGACGTCGCGTGCCAGCCTCATCGCATCGAGGTCGTCCACGTCTCCTGGCTTGACTATGATGCGGACCTCCCGCCCGGCCGAGATGGCGAACGACCTGTCGACACCAGCGAAGCCGTTGGCGATACCCTCGAGTGCCTCGAGGCGCTTGATGTAGAGGTCGTACGACTCCCGTCTTGCTCCGGGGCGGCTGCCGCTAACGGCGTCCGCAATCATCACGATGACGGCCTCGACGGTCGAGGGCTCGACCTCTTCGTGGTGAGCCTCGATGCAGTGGACGACGGCCGGGTTGATGTTGTGCCGCCGCGCCACCTCTGCGCCGAGCAGGGCGTGCGTGCCTTCGACCTCGTGGTCGATGGCCTTGCCCAGGTCGTGGAGCAGCCCGCCGCGCCGGGCAACTTCAATGTCGGCGCCAATCTCGGTCGCGATGATCGCTGCCACGTTGGCTGTTTCGACCGAGTGGCGAAGCTGGTTCTGGCCGTAGCTGGTCCGGTACTTCAGGCGGCCGAAGACCCTGAGCACCTCGGGATGAATGCCCGGGCATCCCGCCTCGAGCGCCGCCGATTCGCCGGCCTCTTTGACGGTCCGCTCTACCTCTTGGCCGGCCTTTTCCACGGCCTCTTCAATTCGCGTGGGGTGGATGCGCCCATCCATGACGAGCTTGCTCAGGGCGACCCGCGCTATCTCGCGGCGGACCGGGTCGAAGCTTGACACCGTTACGGCGTCAGGCGTGTCATCGATGATCAAATCTACTCCGGTCGCTGCTTCGAGCGCCCGGATGTTGCGGCCTTCACGACCGATGATCCGGCCCTTCATGTCGTCGCTCGGGATGGGCACGACGGAGACCGTCGTCTCGGAGACAACATCCGAAGTCACGCGCTGGATAGCGGTGGCGAGAATCTTGCGCGACCGCATCTCCGCCTCTTCACGGGTCTGCTCTTCGAGCTGCCGCATCCGCCGGATGACGTCGTCCTTGACCTCTTGATCGAGGCGCTGGAAGAGGGCGTCGCGCGCCTCCTCTTTCGACATCCCGGATGCCCTCTCGACCTCCGTCAGCTGCTTCGCCCGAAGGCTCTCCAGCTCCTGCTTCAGTGTCGTTACGCCTTCTTCCTTCTCCTCCAGCTGTCGCTCACGCCGCTCGAAGCTCTCGAACTTGCGGTCGAGATTCTCGCCACGGCTTGCCAGCCTCTGTTCCAACCGTTGCTGTTCGGTCCGGCGCTCTCGCAAATCGGCTTCAGCCTGCCCGCGTACACGTATTGCCTCCTCCTTTGCTTCAAGGAGGAGTTCCTTTTGGCGACGTTCCGCCTCAGAAAGGATGCGCTCCGCTTCCGCTTGCGCATCCCGGTCGCGGGCGATCGTTGTACGTTGACGAACCAGGTAACCTGCGGTTGTTCCGATGACGAGAGCGACGAGACCGACAACTGCGATGATCGCAATCATCATTACTCACCTCTCCTGGTGTAGCCTGCCTCTTCCTTGTGGAGGCGCCACACCAATCCCATCGTACGACTGCGCGCCCAAGCCGGTCGACCAGCAACTGTTGAGGCCAGCGATCAGTTGGGCCGGGCCCGCCCCTACACTCACTCGCGAACTCGCCTCAGCGACCAGCTCCAGCCCTGAACACACGCTTTTCCCGGCGACCGGCCGCGTTGAGATCGAGCAATGGCAGTAAGCGAAGCAGGGTCTGACACGCACCCACCTGGCCCTCGTAAACATCTCTTCACGGTCGGCGGCTGGCTGTGGCCGAACCCGCCATCCCCTCGACGCGGTCTGCCGTCTGCTTGCTCCTCCCGCTGGCTCGCAACCGATGGCCGAGAGTCTACCGCGCTGGGAAGCTATCAGGCGCCGGCGGCGGCCCCTGGATCCGGCCGCTCCGCCCACAGCTCCCGAACAGTGGCTTCAATCACGCCATAAGCAAAGCCGCGTCCAGCAAGGAACGATCCCAGGCGGCGACGGAACACGGCGTAATCCCCCTCGGCTAGCCGTCGCGCCCGCTTCTCGCCGGCTTCTCGTGCGGAGGCCAGGTCGTCGACGGGCGCCATCCCTTGTTCGGCGACATCGCCGACAACACCGCGAATAGCCAGCTCGCGCGTCAGCATGCGTGTGCTGCGCGGCGAGCTTGCCTGCCGCGTCTCGACGTAGGTGCGGGCGAAGGCCGCGTCATCGATCAGCCCATTGCGGCGGAGACGGCCAAGCGCCGTCTCCACGGCCCAGCCGGGGATCCTCTTCAGGCGCAGTCGCTTTCGCAACTCCTGCTCGCTACGCGGGCGGTAGCCCAAAAGCCGTAAGGCGGCAGCGTAGGCAGCTTCCTTCGCCTCGACGGCTCGCAACTCCCCGAGCCGCCGCGGCGTTACCTGGTCGCCCTCGTGAAGCCCAGTGACGTGGAGGCTGTCGGCGGACAGGGCGAACGCAAATTCCCCGTCGATCTCGACGTTGACCCGCCGGCCCGACTTCTGGCGTCGAAGCGCCGTTACCTTCATACAGCCCAGCCGCTACTCGGAAAGAAGGTCGTCGTCTTCTGCGGGGACGGCCGGGCTGCTGGGCGCTTCGCGGGCCTTCATGGCTATAGCCCGAACTTCGCGCTCGATTTCCTCCGCGAACTCCGGATTCTGGCGCAGGTAGTCCTTGGCCGCCTCGCGGCCCTGGCCGAAGCGCAACTCGCCATAGGAGAAGAAGGACCCCGCCTTCTTGATGATCGACATCTCAACGCCCAGGTCGATGAGGTCCGACTCGCGGCTGATCCCAACGTGCCCAGGCGCGAAGCTGATTTCGAACTCTGCCTGTCGGAAGGGCGCGGCCACCTTGTTCTTGACGACCTTAGCCTTGATCCGCGTGCCTATAACCTGCGTCCCCTGCTTGAGCGACTCGGTGCGCCGCAGCTCGATGCGGACCGAGCTGTAGAACTTGAGGGCGCGTCCGCCGGGCGTGACCTCGGGATTGCCGAAGAAGACCCCGACCTTCTCACGAAGTTGGTTGATGAAGACGACCGCTGTGTTGGAGCGCGAGATGACGCCTGTCAGCTTGCGTAGGGCCTGCGACATCAGTCGGGCCTGGAGGCCCGGCAGCGAATCGCCCATCTCGCCCTCGATCTCGGCCCTCGGCACCAGCGCCGCCACGGAGTCCACGACCACGATGTCAACGGCGTTGGAGCGGACCAGGGCCTCGCAGATCTCGAGCGCCTGTTCGCCCGTATCAGGCTGCGAGATCAGGAGGTCTTCCACCTTGATCCCGATGGCTTCGGCGTACGAGGGCTCCATCGCGTGCTCGACATCGATGTAGGCCACCATGCCACCCATCTTCTGGGCCTCGGCGATGATGTGCTGGGCAAGAGTGGACTTGCCGCTCGATTCCGGGCCGAACACCTCAGTGATGCGCCCGCGGGGAATACCACCTACGCCGAGGGCCAGGTCCAACGCCAGGGACCCCGTCGGTATCACCTCCACCGCGAGCCTGGCGGAGGCCTCACCCAGCCGCATGATGGCGCCACGTCCGAACTGCTTCTCGATCTGGGCCAGCGCCACGTCAAGCGCCTGCGTTTTCTTGTCGTCGGCCAATTCAACTCCTAGGGTTGTGCCGTTGCGCGCAGGGGTTATCGTTGCTGGCATCCTATCACTCCCGATCTCTCAACTCTTCGACTTCTACACCTGTCTACTGCGAACAAACGTACGGTGGATTAGAACATATGTCAAATTTAGAACGCTCGGCTGTCCCAGAGCACGTCGCTATGGCCGGAACGGTGGTTCTCGAGGCGCGAAGCCACGAAGAACAGGTCGGAGAGACGGTTGAGATAGGGGATCACGAAGCCGCCGATCTCCTCTTCCCTTCCTAGGCCCACGGCAAGGCGCTCGGCCCTGCGGCAGACCGTCCTCGCCAGGTGGAGGTGGGCCGCGGCCGGGGAACCGCCGGGCAGGATGAAGCTGGTCAGCGGCTCCAGATGCTCGTTCCAGCCATCGATCAGCTCTTCGAGGCGCTTGACGTGCCGGTCCTCGATGCGGGGCACGGCGAAGCGCTGCTTGTCGGACTCCACGATGGCAAGGTCCGAACCCAGGTTAAACAGTTCCTGCTGGATGACGCCTAGCGCCGCCGCTATCTCCTCGTCCCCCTTGGCGACGAGGACGAGCCCGATCGTCGAGTTCAACTCATCGACCGTGCCGTAGGTCTCGATGCGCAGGGATTCCTTGGCGACGCGTTGACCACCCCCCAGCGCCGTGCTCCCGTCATCCCCTGCGCGTGTGTAGACCCTGTTAATCCTTACCAACCGCCTGCTCCTTGCTTTCCGCTCTCGATCTTCATCGTATCCAGTGCTAGAAACGCCGGCGGGATCCCGACGCGTGGCGGCAATGCGCCTATCGCCTCGCAGGCACCTCGACTAAGTTGCTCTTATGACCCTTTCCCCACAAACGTCACCGCGTAACCGCTTGCCCTGGCTTATCGTCATGGTCCTCAGCATGCTTGCAGCGATCGCGGCGGCGGCTACCCTCGTCTATCTCCTCCTGGACCAGGACGATGGAGAGGACTTCATAAGGCCAGTGATCGAGTTCAGCAATATCTCCGAAGGAGACACGCTCCCGCTGGAGGAGCAGATCATTACGGTACGCGCCACGCACGATACCGGCATCGACAGCATCCGTTTCTTCCTGTCAGGTGGCGATCAAGTCTTCGACTCCGACACGGGCGGAGCGGTCGAGATCGAAGCTTCCTTTCCCTTCATGCCCGGCGAGCCTGGCCAGTACACCCTCGTCGCCGAGGCCATAGCTGTCGACGGCACAGCTTCCGACCAGCTTCAAATCTCCGTCACAGTCGCCGACGACGGCGCCGGGTCATCCGCTTCCGCTCTTCGCTGAACCCTCGACTGCGGGCTTTGGCTGATCCTGTCGAAGATCAAGACGAACTGCCTTTAATCGACGGAGTCACTTTCATATGCCCAGATGGCCGCTATCTGTCCTGGCGCTCCTGGCCGGAGCTGTGCTGCTATTGCCGCAGAACAGCGCCCAGGCAGAAGGAGAAAGCGCCGAAATATCATTCTTCGACTCATCGGGCTATCCAACGATCCGCATGAACGTCCCGGTCGTCGACGGCTCGGGCGCTCCGGTAAGGGGACTGACCGCCGAAGACTTCGCGGTCACCCATAACGGTACCCCCGCCGCGATCGCTTCCGTCCAGTCGGCAGTCGACGCCGACATCGGAGCAGGCGTCGTGCTCGTCATCGACGTCAGCGGCAGCATGAGGGGCGCGGCCATGGATGCGGCCAGGGCCGCAGCCACCGCCTTTGTCAACGGCCTGTCGCCCAACGACCGCGTGGCGATCGTCGCCTTCTCGCACGTCGTCCAGCTCGTTCAGCCCTTCACGTCCGACAAGGCAGCCGCCAACGCCATCATCGCCGGCCTCGAGGCCGCCGGTGACACGGCGCTCTACGAGGTGGCAGAGGCCGCGGTCGAGTTCGCCCAGCAGTCGGGCCTCAATCGCCAGGCTGTGATCATCCTGAGCGACGGCGCCAACGACGACCCCGACGGCGGACCGGCACCCGAAGAGGTCATTGCCGCTGCCGCCGAGGTCGAGATCCCGTTCTTCGCGGTCGCTCTAGGCGAGGGCGCCGATGCGACCTTCACCCAGCAGTTGGCCGAGGCCAGCGGCGGCCAGGCCTACATCGCCGCCGACCCTTCACAACTTCCCGAGCTGTACGGCGCCGTCGCGGAACGCCTGAACAGCGAGTACGTAATCGAGTACCAGTCGCCGCCGCAGATCGGCGAACAGGCGATCGAACTGACGGTTGACGCCAGTGGGACGCAGCTGTCGGCCACGACCGAGCTTGACGTCCTCTGGGCTTCAAGCACCGACCAGGGCGGCCCCACCGTTGAGCTTCCCGGCTTTGAGCCAGGATCCAGCGTGGCGGCCGACGCCGGCGTGTCTGTCACCGCTGCGAACGCGCAAAGCGTCGAAATCTTCGTCGACGGCGTTTCGCAGGCGATCATCGAGGGAGGACCCTTCGAATACCTGCTCGAGCCCTCGCGCTTCACGCCCGGCCGGCACGAGCTGCGTTTGCAGGCCACTGACGCCGCGGGACGGCTCGGACGCTACGACGTTATCGTCGAGGTGGGCGAGGCGCCTCCGAAGGTTGTCTTGAGAGGGGCCGACGGCGCCAGCGTGCGCGCAGGCGACCCGGTCGGTGTCGAGGTCTTCGCCCAGGAGAGCGCCCCCGAAAGCGTGACGGTCGTCGTGGGCGGCGAGCGCCAGGTCCTGGCCGAGCAGCCGTACGTCGCCATCCTGCCGGACACGCTCCCGGAGGGTGAGAACGCCGTCGAAGCGATCGTCTCGGTTGACGGCGAGGAGGTCAGGGTCCAATCGACGGTTGACTTCATCGCGCCCGAGCCGGGCCGAAGCCTGGCGCCGCTCGTTCCCTGGCTGGTCTTCGCGATCATCGTTGGCGTCGCGGGCTACCTGCTGCTCAAGTCGATAAGGCAACGCGCACTGCGGCGTGACCAGGCCTACGTGCCGGGCCTTCGGGACACGCTGGCGCCCCTGGCTGCCTCCCAGCCGGTTCTGCGGCAGCAGCCAGGCATCGAGGACCCGTCGGGACCTCCCGCGCGCCTGCGTGGCGTGCAGGGCCCTCTGCAGGGCAAGGCCTTCTTCCTCGGACGCGGGTCCGCCGTTATCGGCACCGGATCCGACGCCACGATACGCGTGACACTGAGCGGCCTCGAAGCGGCCCCCGAGCTGATCCGAATCTGGGCTCGCGACGGCAAGTACATGTTCCACCAGGTCGTGCCCGGGCCCGTGAAGCTCGACGGCAGAGAGGTGCAATGGGCCGTCCTCGAGAGCGGGGACACCATCCAGGTGCTCGACAACGTGTTCGTGTTCGAGATCCCGGAGGCTCACCCCGCTGCCAGTCCGATGCCGGGATATCGGGGCGCGTCGGCGCAAGCCTAGAACCGCGTCTTCGCCGAGCAGAGATTCCTGGCCGCGGATCCAGGGCTGTCTGCAGGGTCGCATCGTGCCGCCCAGCGCCTCGATGTTGGCCCCCCCCGTTTGGGACGATTCATGCGGTTCGCGGTCACCAGGTCTGCCGCCGTCCCGGGCCATCAGGACGCCTCACAGTCGGGTCACAAGGGTCCGGGCAACGCCGGTGAGCGCAGACGCCCCTAAAGTTTCCAGCCACTGCTCCGACTATTCCCTCGACGACCGTGGC
>WHTO01000092.1:0-2075 GCA_009377665.1 Dehalococcoidia bacterium | reverse complement strand
CATCAGGGGCCCGGGCGAAAGAGCACAACGATAGAGGAGCCGCCTCGTAAGCGGCATCCGGGGAGGTATGGGACTAAAGCTGTTTGGAGCTCAGCGCAGGACGCTGATTCTCAGCCTTGTGGGCGCCGGGGTTGCCGGCGCAGTAACGAAGGCAGCCCGGCCCTTGCGTTCACCAGACCGGGAGCCGAAAACATCGCAGCCCATACAAACAAGGAGCAAACACCAATGGTAACCAGCTATCTCTTCAACCTCCTCAACACCGTTCGCGGCGAGAAGGGCCAGGGCCTCGTTGAGTACGCCCTGATCCTGGTCCTGGTCTCGGTCGTGTTGATCGGTGCCCTCGGATTTCTCGCTGACGACATCGAAGCGGCCTTTGACGCCGTGGGAGACGCTCTCGCCCCGGTGGCCGGGTAGTCAGCCGAACTTTCGGAACCTCACGATCAGGAGCGGGCCCGGTGACCGGGCCCGCTCCACCACGCACAGGAGAAGAGCGGATACATGACCAGAGGCTATTTGGGCAGCTCGCGCCGCAGCGAACGCGGCCAGGCCATGGTCGAATTCGCTCTCGTTCTGCCCCTTCTCCTTGTGCTGGCCTTCGGCATCATGGACTTCGGCCGCGCGTTGCAGGCATACGTCACCATCAATAACGCTGCTCGCGAAGGCGCCCGTACCGGTTCCATCACGCCGAGCACCGGGACCATCCAGAACACGGTCCGAGACTCGGCAGGCGACTTTGGTGACGACGTTGACATCAACGTCAGTTACCCGGACGGCAACGAGTCGGGCGGGTCGGTGCGGGTCCGGGTTGAATACGACTACACGATGATCACTCCTCTTGGGTCGATGATCGGATTGGCAAGCGGCGGCGCCCTGGACGAGTCATTCGCGCTGCGGGCCACGTCCGACATGCGAATCGAATAGCTCCGTCGACCCGCCCTACAGAGCTGGCAGGGCCAATCTCATCCAGAACAACAGGTCCCCCGTTCGCCCTCCCCCGCCCAGCGATCCTGATCCCCTACCGGGAAGGCGGCACTTGAAGAACGACCATCACCGTCGCCGCCCACTCCTCGCCCGGGCCATCACAGGTTTGCTCTCCAGCTGAAGTTCTCGGCCACTGAACTAGAGGGAAACCGGGGACTGCCGATGATCATCTCGAAGCCAACCTTGTCCGTGCCCTGGAGGAAACTCAGCAATGGCAACAACCCTAGCCAACGCGCCCCGGCAGCGTTCGAACCGAGCGATTATCATCCTCGCTCTCGTCTCGGGCGTGGTAACGGCGTTCCTGGCCTACGTAGCAGTGTCGGAAAGCGGCGCTAGCGAAGAGACTCCGCAGAGCGTATCGCAGTCTGCAATAGCCAATGAAACGGTGATCGTCGCGTCGGCGGACATCCCCGCCCGCGCCATCATCACCAACGACATGGTCCAGGCGCGACCGGTGACCTCGGACGCGGTGCAGCCCGGGGCGTTCGTCAGCGTCGAGGAAGTCGTCGGCCAGGTGGCCGTCTACCCGACCGTGGCCGGCCAGCAGGTGCTCGCTGCCAACGTATCTGCCTTCGGCGCCGAGGCTGCACTTTCATATCTCGTCCCTGAAGGTCACCGCGCCATCGCGGTCAATGCGACGGCTGTCAAGGCCGTTGGCGGCTACATCCTTCCTGGAGACTTCGTCGACATCGTCGGTGTCTTCGAGATGGCAGGCGCCAACCTCGTCACAACGGCCACGCTTGCGCAGGACTCGGAGGTCCTGGCCGTCGAGCGCGTCACGGAGCTGCTTCCGCTCGAGCAGGGCGAAGACCCGGTACCGCTGTCGAGCAGCGAGCGGGTGGACGGCATTCCCCTGGTGGGCGAAGAAAACCCGGACGCCCTCTACCTCGTCGTCGCCGTGACTCCTGAAGAAGCACAGCGGGTGTTCGCGGCCGACCAGGGCGAGGGCGCGGAATATCGCTTCACGCTCAGGCGGACGGGAGACCACAGCACAGCCTTTATCCCGACGTTCATCCCGGTCTTCGGGCACTGCGGCGACACGCTGGACAGCAACATGTACGGCGAAATCCCGGCCGAGAGCGTCCTCCTGACAT
>WHTO01000091.1 GCA_009377665.1 Dehalococcoidia bacterium | reverse complement strand
GTCGCGGGGACGGGGACGTCGCGGTGCGCGGCAACGGTGTCGTCGCCGGCCATGATCCGGCCGCGCGTCACGAGGCGCTTCGACAGAGCGCCATCGAGCACGACGGCGAGGGCGCCCGGGAGCAGCTGGGGCCACGAGAAGGCACGACCGCCCAACTCGCGCGAAAGGTCGACTCGATTGTCGCCGAGGAAGCGCCCGAGGACCCAGAGCTGTACCGCCGGCGCTCGATTGAAATGGCGGTCTGGGTGATTGTTTGCGTGGCGCTCGTCTACCTGCTTGGATTCAAGGTGGGCGCGCCTGTCGCCTCCATCGGCTTCCTGCTGGTAAGCGCCAGGGAGGACTGGAGGATCGCCGGCCTCTACGGGTTTGTCGTCTACGCCTTCTTCCTGTTGGCCGTGCAGACCATGTTCGTCATCCCGCTGCCCCCGGGTTTGCTCGCCGAGACGTTCGACCTGAAGTCATTGGATGACTATCTGATCGACCCGACCATCGGCGACTACCTGAGGCCCCGCTTCGGCCTCTGGTAGCCCGGCAAAGTCGTTGCGGCTAAAGCGGAAGGTCAGCCGCGCGAGTGCCTTCCGCCCAGCCCGCCCAAGCTGCCTCCTTGAAGAGTGGTTGGCTACTGGCGCGGCAGGTCCTTCCAATCGTTGGGGCCGTCCAGGGGGTTCCACCCCCAGTAGCGCGAGAAGTTGCCACCGTCGACGCGCAGGTCGAAGCCGGTGATCATGCCCGCGTCGCTGTCAGAGCACAGGAACACCGCCGCCTTCCCGTAGTCGCTCGGCCGCGGTAGCTTCTGCAGCGGGACGATCTGGCGGCGCTTCTCCAGCAGTCCGGTCAGGTTGGCCGTGCCCGCTGGACTCAGCCATTCGATGCCCCAACGATCGGCCCGCTCCCTGCCCTCATGGACATCGGTTGCGGTCGGAGTCAGGCTGTTGACGCGAATGCCGTGCTCGGAAAGCTCCATCGCCACAGAGCGCGTGAAGTTGATGAGGCCGCTCTTGCAGGTGGTGTAACCGATGTTCCCCGGGTTTCCCTGGTGAGCTTCGGTCGAGATGATGTTGATGATCGAGCCTCCTCTGCCCTGCTCGATCATTTGGAGCGCCGCGTGCTTGCTGAAGAGGAAGGCACCGGTAAGGATTATGTCGACCTGGGCGCGCCATTCGTCGACGGGCATTGCCAGCAAGCTCTTGCGATTCTGCCGCACCGCCCCGTTGACAAGGATGTCGACGCCACCGAACGCCTCGCTCGCCTTCGCTATGGTCTCAATAACCTGGGGCTCCCGGGTAACGTCGCACTCAGCGTGGATCGCTGAGCCACCGCCGTTGCTAATGCTCCGCGCGCAGGCTTCGGCGAATACCGGATTGGCGTCAACGGCGACGACCTTCGCACCCTCCGCGGCCAGCTCCTCGGCGATGCCACCCATGATGTTGGGGCTCGTGCCGGTGACAACGGCGACCTTGCCTTCGAGTTTCAAAGCAAACCTCCTGGTAGTGGTAATTCGTGGCTCAAAGAACGGCGCAGCGCGATTGCTCGCGCTGCGCCTTACTCGCTCGTTCGAGCGGCCCTGGAGGCCGCGGGTTAGCGCTCCGCGGTTACGGCCGGAAGATCGCGAAGCACTTGCTCGAATTGAAGATGTAGGTCTGGATGAGGTCGTGTTCGTCGGGCTTGCGACCCAACTCATCCATCGCCCCTACCAGGCAGAACCAGTTCATCAACTCCTGCTGGCCACTCTCTTCGAGGGAGTCCAGCGGTGTGTTGCGCCAGCTTTGATAGTCGCCGGCGACGAGGGCGTCGTACAACCTGCGGTCGGCCTCGACATCCGGGTAGATCCAGTGGTTCTTCGTCGTCAAGAAGGCGTGCGACCAGCTGGACGATGCCACCAGCGCCACGCGCCAGGGGCTGTTCTTGAGAGCCCGCGCGGTCGCGGCGCCCAGGTCGAAGCAGCGCCACGGCATCGGCGATGGCGGGTCAAGCTCGCCCTCGGGGATGGGGTTGGCGAGATCTGGGAGGCCGGCCTTCTGGGCTATCACCCGGCGGCCATAATCGTTGACCTGGACCGGGAGGAGCGGGTGCTTCCACTTGCTGCCCTGGTTGTCGTAGTCCATGAACAGGGCCGCGTTCAGGAAGGCGTGACCGAGTCCGTGGTGCAGCGGCTTGTAGGCGTAGGCAACATCGAACCCCTGCTCGAGCAGGCCAGTCGCCAGGTACTTACCACCGGCCTTGTGGCCTTCAAAACTGAAGGCGGTGTCTACGGGCAGATCCCAGACGTTATTCCCGAGGAATCCGAGATCGTGGAACGGCGCCGCCTCGTGCTTGTCATAGGCGAGCACGCAGAAGGCCGGCACGCAGTCCTCCTGGAAGTTCTCGTACTGGTCGTCACCCCAGATCAGGACGAAGTCCGGCTTGAAGTCGTCGATGGCGGCGCGGGCGGTCTTGAATTGTTCGAGCAGGTCCTTGCGGTGCTGGGTAGCAGCCGCGGTCCCCTGGTCGTCGCTCCATTCGGCCTGCATCTGTGCGGGCCAGCTCTTGGGGTCGCGGTACTGCTCGGGCAGGCCGGGATCCCGCAGCGTCTTCTTCAGGGCACCGCACATCTGCTCATCCTTGACCACGAGGCCCGGATAGTGCGTCAGGCCGACGCCCAGTATCTCTCCCATTATTGGCTCCCCTTCACTGAATACTTCCGGCTCAGCTCGTCGGCGATGGTGTCTGCCCGGCCGGGAGGCGGACACTCAAACGATGATGCTGACGGCCCCGTGCTGGCTGAGTCGTTCCATGTCAAGGACAACGCGCCGTCGATGAATCTTCAGCGCGCCATCGATGCGCTTGAGCGTGTAAGTAGCATGGCCGACATATGGGTCCATCTGGCCCATCCGTGACCGGTAGACCAGCAGCGAGGCAGTGGCGACGAGCTCCTTGTCGTCGGCGCTGATGACGCGCACATTGGTGACCAGGCGGCGGTTTACGGACCACGGAAACTCGCGGTGGGCGTGCCGGCTCTTGAGCCGCTTGACCCTGCCGCGGATCCGGGACATGTCGTCGTCGATGAAGACGACGTCGGTTGCCGGGTTCCCATTTGGTAGGTCCGTCGTCGGCATGGTGTAGCGCGCATCCTCGGTAAAGAGGGTCAGCCAGTCGTCGAGGCGCCACTCGTCGAGCATGGTGGCTTCCTCGTAGAGGAGCTCTTCGACTTCGAAGCGGAGCAGTGCCCTCTCCTCTAGCCGGAGACCAGCCAGATCCCGTTCCTTGCTAACCATCTAGGCACCTACTCCAACCAACTCCCGCTGGCGCGGGGATACTTCCCAGTCCTCATAGGAGATGTCATTCATTGAAGCGTTCCAGCGACGCCAGAACGTGCGCAGCGGGACTTCGTCCATGAACTCGCGGTCGGTCTTCATCCGCAGCCCGCGCATCATCGGCGACGAGCCGACGCCGGTGGCAGCGAACCCGGACTGGCAGGACTCCAGGGCCTCGACATCGTCCGGCGTCGCGAAGCCGCCCGGTCCGAGGAAAGTGAGGAAGCTGTCGAGGCGGGCCGAAAGCAGCCTGGCGTCCTCCTCTCGCGGAGCCAGCTCCCATGCCAGGACATCCATGCCATCGGCAGCCGTGGGCCAGCACTGGCGGATGGTGACCGCCATGATGTCGTTGATCATCAGGTTCGGGAAGATAACCAGCAGGCGGATGTTGCGTGTCATCCGCTGGCCCCGGTCTTCGCCGTGGTTGGCCCAGATCCGTTCCCGGACACGCTCGATCTCCGGCTTCAGGTCTTCGCCGAAGAGCGGGTGCCAGATCGCGATCGGGCGTCCGTACGGGGCGGGCGCCTCGATAACGCTGTGCCCGTTGCCGAGGGCGCGAGCGCTGCCACCGCCTATGGCTCCCGACATCTGGACGCCAAGATCGCTGATGTACTGCCAGTAAGTCTCGTGCGTCGAGGCCGCGTGATAGGCATCGGGCACGTTCTCGACCAGCAGCTTCCAATTGGCTTTGGTCGAGTAGTAGTTGGTGCCTGGCACCACCCGCATGCCCTCCTCGGACTGGTCAATGACGAGGTCGAGGTAGTCGGCGGCTTCGCCCAGGTAGCTTCGGAGGTCCTCTACCTCGGGATTGAACGAGATAAAGTGGAAGCCCCGATAGCTGTCCATGCGCTCAATCGGCTTGAGGCCGAGAGCATCCTTGCTGAAACTCTCGCCGTAGCCCTCCTCATCGGGCACGCCGATGAGGGCGCCTTTGTTATCGAAGGTCCAGGCATGATAGAAGCACTGGAAGACCTTCGCGGTTCCCTGGTCGGCCCTGCAGATCAGAGCGCCACGGTGCGTGCAAGTGTTGTAAAAGGTGCGGCACTCACCGTCGTTGCCGCGGATGAAGATGAGCGGCCGGCCGGCCATGACGCGCCGGCGGTAGTCGCCCGGCTTATCGAGCTCAGATTCGTGACCAATGTACAACCAGCACCTGTCGAAGACCTTCTGGCGCTCGGCCTTGTAGATCTCTTCGGACACCAAAGCCTGGCGGTTAACGCGGAAGGTGCCGGCGTCGCGATCCTCGAAGATCATCTGCTCATTCAACTTCGATACCCCCCAATGGAAGAACACCTGCGATGTGGGACGAAACATGACCTTCCCACAGTTCCTACCGCGGCCATGCTATGTGCGCATTCTATCAAGTGTCAACGGATCTGCTGAATACGATCCAGCTTCGCGCAGGCCGCGATGGGGACCAGGCGGTCTCTGCGAAAGCGTTCGCAGAGACCATGTTGGGACGCCGCCTTAAGCCACGGCTCGACAAACTCGACAGATCCATTAGGACCACTGATTCCTCCCTCGGGGAACCCGCTTGAGCCGCGATTTAGGCTGGCCTCTAGCGAGGTGAGATCACCTGCGTTACGAGCACGCGACGCCGCCCTCGCGGCGACCCTGAAGCCCCGCCACATGCCCGTGGATGCATCGGGCCGCCCGTGGTCTACGAACGCTTTCAACGGCCGCTAGACGGCGAGCGGACGCTTCTCGGTGCGCCGAGGCGTCGCTTCGGGATCGTGATAGGGGGTGCCCTGCATGAGCGAGTTCCAGCGCCGCCAGAAGGCCCTCATCTGGACTTCGTCGGTCACCGTAGGCGTGCGCTTCATACCCCGCGAGATGTCGGACCACTCGACGGAGTCCGCGGTGAACCCGGTCTGACAGGACTCCAGCGCCTCGACGTCGTCCGGGGTGGCAAAGCCTCCGGGTCCGAGGAAGGTGAGGAAGCTGTCAAGCCGCGTTGCGAGCAGCCTGGCCGCCTCGTCCCGAGGCGCCAGCTCCCAGGCGTTCACCTCCATGTAATCGGGGGCCGTCGGCCAGAACTGGCGCACGGTTACGGCCATGATGTCGTTAATGATCAGGTTGGGGAAGATGAAGAGGTTGCGGATGTGGTCTGCCATGCGCTTTGTGCGCTCCTCGCCGTAGCGCTCGACCAGTCGCGCTCTTACGCCCTCGATCTCCGGCTTCATCTCGTCACCGAAGAGTGGGTGCCAGACCGCAATCGGCCGTCCGTAAGGAGCCGGCGATTCGATGACGGCGTGGCCGTTGCCCAGGGAGAGCGCTTCTCCACCCATCATCGAGCCGCTCATGTCGACACCCTGGTCGGCGATGTACTGCCAGTAGGTTTCATGCGTCGGCAAACCGTGGTAGCCGTCGATGCTGTTCTCGACGAGCAGCTTCCAGTTGGCGCGCATCGAGTACTTGTTGGTGCCGGGGACAACCCGCATACCCTCGTCGGACTGATCGACGATCAGATCGAGATAGTCTGTGGCCTTGCCCAGGTAGGTGGCGAGATCCTCGATGTTTGGGTCGAACGCGACGAAATAGAAGCCGCGATAGTTGGCGAGGCGCTCGACGGGCTGCAGACCAAGCGCGGCCTTATCGAAGGCTTCTCCGTATCCTTCTTCGTCGGGGACGCCGATGAGTGATCCTTTGTTATCGAAAGTCCAGGCGTGATAGAAGCACTGGAAGACCTTGGCGACTCCCTCGTCGGCGCGGCAGATCAGGGCGCCGCGGTGGCTACAGGTGTTGTAGAAAGCGCGGTAATCGCCGTCGTTGCTGCGGATGAAGATCAGGGGCCGTCCCGACAGGACGCGCCGACGGTAGGCGCCGGGACCGGCAAGCTCCGACTCGTGGCCGATGTAAATCCAGCACTTGTCGAAGACACGCTCCCGCTCAGCCTGCAGTATGTCGTCCGACAACATGCTCGACCGATGCACGCGGAAGACACCGGCTTCAGGGTCGTCGATAACCAGCTGACGAGCGTTCATAGCTCTCCCTTCGAATCGCTAATGTTGGCCCCCAACTTCGGTGAGCCTGCGCTTAACGTCCGACACTTGTCGTGACTCTCATTGTACCGCGAAGATTCACAGATCGTCGCGGCCTATCGGGCGCGGCAGCGTCCGACCAGCGCGGATTACTCGCGAGCGCGAAGCGCCGGGGTGGTGACGTTCGCTGACCGCTGCTCGTCCGCCGCTTCGGGCAGCGCCGGGGCATTTCGTCGCAGACCCAGCGCTACGAGGAGGCCTATCAGCGACAGCACGACCAGGACAAACACGCTGTCGGCGTAGCCCGATTGCGGACCGCTGATGAAAGGACCCCACGAGTCCAGGGCGCCGACGCGGTGTTCCAGCACGCCGCCCGCGACGGCAACCGTGAAGGCGCCCCCCGCGAAGTAGGAGAAGTTGTAGAAGCCGACACCGGTCGCGACCTGGTCGCGTGGCAGATACCTCGCCACCGCGGGGAGCAACCACGCCTGCGCGCCAGCATAGAGCGCACCCATGATGGTGTAGACAACGATCAGCGCCAGCCTGTTCTCTCCCGCCGCCCACTGCGAGAAGAGGATGGACATGCCCAGAAAGACGAACGTCAAGCAGATCAGGGCCGGCCGTGTGCCGAACCTGGCGGACAGCCTTCCCGCGACCATACCAATCGCGGTTACGGCAACGAACCCCGGCGCAAGGTAGAAACCGACGGTCACAAAGGACGCGTCGAACACATCGCGCAGAAGCAGCGGAATCACGAAGCCCGACCCCACGAACACGGATTGAGCCACGCCGCCGACGAGGCAGATGCGCAGAAAGGCCGCGTTGCGAAGCAGCTCCGGGCGCACGAAAGGCTCGTGCCGTCTCTGAATCCAGGCCAGGAAGAGTGCCCATAGCGGGACAGTGGCGACCAGGCTGGCGAGTCCCAGCCTCGACGAGAAGTCGCCAGGCAGCTGATTGACGCCGACCAGCGTCGTACCGACCGCGCCTGCGACGAGCACGCCACCAACGTAGTCGAACCCGAGCGGCTTGAGGTCGGAGCGCGTGGGGATCAGGCGCAGCGCAGGCGGCAACAGCAAAAGCGCGTAAACGCCGGTCAGCAGGAACGGGAGGCGCCAGCTCGCAAGGTCGACGCCGATTCCTCCGGGTACGCTCCCAGCCAGCAGCCCGAGCCCGAAGGCAGCGATGATGGCGCCCATTGCCCAGGCCTGGAGGTGCTGCGGCAAGATCCTCGCGACGGCTGCCATTGCCAGCGCCGGCAAGGCCATCCCGAAGAAGCCCTGGGGGATGCGAAAGAGGACCAGGACGAGGAAGCTGGGCGCCAGGACGACACCGAGCGTCGCTGGAAGAAACGCGCAAAGACAACCGATCAACGCCTTCCTCAAGCCGATACTGTCGGCGATCCGGCCGTAGATGATCGCGCCAATAGCGCCGGCAATGATGTACGCGGATGCCGCCCAGGACAGCGATCCTGGCCCGACGTTAAAGTCTTCGCGGATCGCCGGAAGCGAGACGTTAATGAGCGATACAAGGATCGCGTTAACCGCGACCAATCCACAGAGAACGGCGAGCAATGGCCAGTATTGGCGACGCTCTGACTCTATGCTTCGTTCAGTCATGCAACGGTTTCCAAGACTATCTGATCCCTCCAGCGGCGTCGATCCGGAGGGTCGATAGCAGCACCAGCAAACAGGCGGCCCTGGGGATGTGCTAAGGGGTCTTAGCCTATAATCGGTTGCGATGGCCGCACAACAGCGTCCTCATGTGGCGGACTACGCCGGCCGCACACTGGGCCACCACGAGATCCTGGAGCTGATCGAGAGGACGCAGCTGTCCGTGACCTACAAGGCCGTGGACGACAAGGCGCAAAGGATAGTCCACGTCACGCTGCTCCATACGGACCAGCCCCTCTCCGCCGAGAGGCGTCAGCGCTTCCGCCAGGAGTGCTCCCTGGTCGCCCGGCTTAACCAACCGCACATTCAACGCCTTCTCGGCTGGCGCGACGACGAGGCCTTCCCGCTCCTGGTGTTTGCTGAGCTCGACGGGCAGGTCTTGACCGAGCGCCTCGGCAAGCCGTGGCCCTACGAGGTCGCGCTGCCTCTCGTTGACGAGCTTGCCTCCGCGCTCGATGCGGCCCACAGAGTCGGCGTCATCCACTGGGCGTTCGGACCCGATCGGGTCACAATGCGGGCCGACGAGAGCCCGGTCATCACAGGTTTCGCCGTGCCACGTCTGCTGGGTATCGAGGGCCAGGTCGGACGTGATGGGCTGCCCCTGGCGCCCGTTGAGTACCTCAGTCCCGAGCAGATTCGCGGCCAACCAGCGGACGCCAGGTCGGATGTCTACGCCCTCGCCTGCCTCACCTACGCCCTCCTTTCGGGTGATCCTCCGTTCCGGGGCAGCACCGAGGCCGTCGCGAAAGCGCATCAGCAGTCGTCACCCCGCGACCTGCGAGCGGCCAACCCTTCGGTCCCGCTCTGGGTGAGCGAGGCAATCCTCAAGGCGCTCGCCAAAGATCCCCACGACCGCTTCCAGAGCATTCATCAGTTCGCTGACGCACTGCGCCGCAACGAAGCGATGGCAACGCCGGCCAACCAGGCGAGCGGCGAAACTCAGGTGGCGCCGGCGTGGTTGCCGCCGATCCAGCGACTGGACGGCGGTCGGCGCCGACCGCCGATGCTGCCCGCTGTGTTGATGCTCGGCGCGGTCGTGGTGCTTGCCTTCGCTGTCACCGCCCTCCTCTTAAGGGACGGCGACGACAACGAAGAATCGCCGCTGGCAGCAGCCGGCGAGGAGGATTCCGAGGTGGCAGCGACTCCCACCGCGCAGCCGACCGTCGCCACCTCACCCTCGGCCACGCCAACGACGGCCGCCGTCGATACGCTCGCTGTCGGCGACACCGCCACCGTGCAGGGGACGACCGACGGCCTCCGCGTCCGTGCGCAACCCGCGGGCGAGCAGGTCGCGACCCTCGCAAACGGGACCGTCGTCACGATCACCGCCGGGCCGACGAACGTCGCCCTCGGCGCCGGACAGCCGGAGCTGGTTTGGTGGCAGGTCCAATACGACGGCGGAAACGGCTGGGTCGCCGAGGGCGACGAGGACGAACGCTGGCTGGCGAACTTACTCGATTGAAACCCGGTAGCGACACTTCTGCGACGTTACGCCGTTGATCACGACAGACGTGGGTAAACTAGCACGCACCGCGGTCCTCACGGTGACCTACGGCCTGGGCGGTTGGATCCTGGTCGCCGGAGTGGTCCAGCTGACGGCGGCGATCATCGCCAGCATCTAGGCCGGTTCGATCGAGGGGTCCGACGCGAGAGCGTTCTCGCTCATCCTGATTAGCAGCCGGCCCTCTTCGACTCGCTCCCCCTCGGCAACCAACACCTCAGACACGATTCCCTCGCGCGTGGCCTTAAGCGCGTGCTCCATCTTCATCGCCTCGACAACGGCAAGCGCCTGCTGCGACTCTACGGCCTGGCCTGCGTCGACAAGGATCTTGACGACGATGCCGGGCAGGGGAGCTACGATGTCTCCGTTGCCCGTCGCCCGTGCGCCCTTACCACCCGAGCCGCTCCCGTAGCGTGGCCCGGCCCGATCGACGATGTGGAGGTTGAGGTCGCCCGCGAGCTGGATCCGCAGATGGTCCGCGCGTGCCGACACCGAAGCCGCCACCATTCGGCCGTTGAGCGCGAAGGTCAGCTCGCCATCGCCGCCCACTATTGCGCGCAGCTCAACGTGCCGGTCATTCAACCCCACGGTCCAGGAACCGGCTGCCGTGCGGCGGTGGGTGACCGTGATGTCTCGGCCCTGCACGGTGTAGCGAAGCGTGGCCTCGTAGCCTCCCGGGCGCCAGCGTCCGGTCGTCTCGGCCGGGTGGGTCGTCCCCCCTACAAGGTCGAAGGCGAGCGCCGCCACGATGGCTTCACAGGGGGGTTCAAGCTCCAGGCTCCCGGCCTCCAGGGAGCGTTCGAGCCATGTGGTGTCGAATGCCGCGGACGCGAAATCCGGGGCCGTGACCACCGCTCGCAACAGTCCCACGTTCGTGGTGAGCCCGCGAACTACGGTGGCGCCGAGCGCGGCGGCAGCGCGGCGCAGGGCGTCCTCGCGGTCATCTCCCCGCACGATCATCTTCCCTATCAACGGATCGTAGAAAGCGCTGACCGTGTCCCCTGTCTCGTATCCCCCGTCGAAACGGACGTCATCGCCTGCTGGCGCGGTCAGCTCTGCGATGCGGCCGGGCTGTGGCAGGAAGCCGGTTGCCGGGTCCTCGGCATAGATGCGAAACTCGAGCGCGCTTCCCCGGGATGGCGGTACCTGGGCCGGCAGATCTTCGCCGGAGGCGACGCGTATCTGCCATTCGACGAGGTCCACCGGGTGCTCGACCTGGAGGCGGGTGTTCATCTCAAGGAAGTAGAACTGTCCATCGGGTTGGAGCAGGAACTCGACTGTACCGGCGTTCGTGTAGGCGACGGCCTCCCCGGCCCTGACGGCGGCATCAGCCAGCCGCTTGCGCAAGGTGGCATCGAGCGCGGGTGACGGCGACTCTTCGATAACCTTCTGATGACGGCGCTGGATTGAGCACTCGCGCTCTCCGAGGAAGACGACGCGCCCCGAGGAATCGCCGAAGATCTGGGCCTCGACATGCCGGCCACCGACGATGAACCGCTCGATGAAGAGCCGTCCGTCGCCAAACGCCGCCGTCGATTCGCGCGCGGCTCCAGCCAGGGCTTCGTCCAGCTCCCCCTCGGACCGAACGACCCGCATGCCCCGGCCACCGCCACCGGCCGCTGCCTTGACCATCACCGGCAGGCCGAGTTCGATCGCGGCGGCGTGCAGGAGATGCTGATCGCCGGTCTCGTCCTGGTATCCCGGCACCACC
>WHTO01000090.1:5986-11161 GCA_009377665.1 Dehalococcoidia bacterium | reverse complement strand
GACATCCGGGTCCTGCTCTATCCCCGTGTCCTCGCACTCGGGGCAGGCGCTTGGGTCATCGATGGCGGCGAACTGGTGGCCGTTCGAGCAGTACCAGACCGGTATGCGGTGACCCCACCAGAGCTGGCGGCTGATGCACCAGTCGCGGATGTTCTCCATCCAGTTGAAGTAGACGCTGTAGAAGCGGTCGGGGACGATACGGATGCGGTTGCGCCGGACCGCCCTCAGGGCTTCTTTCGCCAGCGGCTCCATCCGTACGAACCACTGCGTCGAGACCAGCGGCTCGACGATCGTGCCGCAGCGGTCGCAGTGCCCGATCGAGGTCGCGTACTCCTCTATCTTCTCGAGCAGTCCCTCGCTCTCGAGGTGCTTCACGATGGCGTCGCGAGCCTCGAAGCGGTCGACCCCCTCGTACATGCCGGCGGCATCGGTCAACCTGCCGTCGGGGCCCATCGCGTTGATGATGGGCAGGTTGTGACGCTGGGCGATCTCGAAGTCGTTGAAGTCGTGGCCCGGCGTGATCTTCAGGGCGCCCGTGCCAAAGCCGAGCTCGACCGCCTCGTCCTCTAGCACGGGGATCGGGCGGTTCACGATGGGTAGCAGGACGCGCCGGCCCGCATAGCGCTGCCAGCGCTCGGATGCGGGGTTAATGGCGACGGCCGTGTCGCCCACCATCGTTTCGGGGCGCGTCGTGGCGACGGTGATGTACTCGCCGGGTTCGACCTCGGTGTCGCTGCCATCCTTGAGGATGGGGTAGCGCAGGTACCAGAGGTTGCCCTGGACCTCGCTGTGGTCAACCTCGAGATCCGAGAGCGCGGTCTGGCAGCGCGGACACCAGTTGATCAGCCGCTCGCCGCGGTAGATCAGGCCGTCCTTGTAGAGGTTGCAGAACGTGGTGCGCACCGCGCGACGAATCGCCGGGTCGAGAGTGAAGGTCTCGCGATCCCAGTCACATGAGGCGCCGAGGCGCCTGTGCTGGTCGGAGATGATGTGGCGGTATTTGTTAACCCATTCCCAGACGGCTTCCTCGAACTTCTCGCGCCCCAGGTCGTGGCGGGTCACGCCCTGCTTGCCGAGCTCGCGCTCGACGACGTTCTGGGTTGCGATCCCGGCGTGGTCGACGCCGGGCAGGTAGAGCGTGGGCACGCCCTTCATGCGCTGCCAGCGGACCAGGATGTCCTGGATCGTCGCGGTCAGCGCGTGCCCCTGGTGGAGCTCACCGGTGACGTTGGGCGGCGGCATGATGATCGTGAAGGGCTTGCCATCGGCATCAGCGCGCGGCTTGAAATGGCCGCCCTCCTCCCACATGCGGTAGATGCGTTGCTCCACCGTCGACGGGTCGTAGGCCTTCGCCATCTCGCCGGCTTGCGCGCTGGATTTTGTCGTCATCACACTCTTCCGGGCTGCGCCCAAAGAAAAACCCCCGCGGGGCGGGGGCGGCCCATCTCTGCCTCCCGGCTCGCCGGAGCCTATCTCTTTACGGGTACCGCGACCCGGTCATCCGGCTTCATCTGTGCCTGATTCTAGCAATTCGGGCAATCTGTAACGCGCCGGCCAAGCATTGGCGCACGGCGGGACGTTCCTTGAACGCCACGAGAATGTCGCCCGGCGGTGCATCTTGATGGCGGTGCGAGAGCCCTGCTTGTAAGGCTGGACTCCAGCGATTGCAGGCTTCGTTGCCTTGCGTTGGTGTCGGGCTCAGCCGCCTACGTTCGTGGCACCAGGCTTGCCACGGTGCCCGTTCGCCGATCTCTCGTTGATGCTGGCCCGCGGCTCGTCGAAGGTCATTTTGTCTCGGCCTTGCTGGATTCCGGCTGGGAGCGACGCTGAATGAGACGCATGGGGTGGTCATAGTCCCACTCGGCCGCGTCCTCCTCGTCGGTCTTCTCCGCTTCCAGTTCGGCGACGAGGCGCGCCTCTTCTTCTGCCGTCAGCTTTCGGCCTCGCTTAACCATGTCCTGATCTCCTTGTTTCGTGTTGCCTTCCAACCAGTCACGACCCGCCAGATCTCCGGTTCGACTTCGAGGACCGCAAACGTCCACAGCTGCCCGTCGTTGTCGGGACCGATCATCTTGTGGGTTGCCGCCCGGCCGTGCGTGTTCTCGATGAGGATTGGCTGGTTGCTGGCCACTTCGAGAACGATGCGCTGGTCGATGTCGCGGCGGGCGAGGTGCTTAAGGTTGCGCTCATCGAACTCCCATCCGAGTGCGAATCGATCGCGAGGCTTATCCACGGTTCACAGCTCGTTCCTCAGACCCCGCGGCCGCGGATACCTCCAAAAACCCGCGAGGCTACCTGCTTACTACTGAGGGTATCAGCGGTGTCGATGTTCCTGCCGGGCGTCCAAAGGGCGTGAACCGATCGCGGGGCTCGCGCATAGAACAGGTGGAGGCAGGCGGGACGGGCCGAGAATGGCGCTCTGCACCGGCCCGCCGCCTTCTTCTCTCTCAGGGGCTCGCCGGCCTCCCCACCGGCCGGCAGGCCCTCCAGAAAGGAAGAGTAATGACGCTGACCGAGGCAATCGTGGCATCCAACCTGCGCCTGCGCCTGGCAGTCGCACTGGCCGCGGCGGTGGTCTTCGCGACGGTTGTCCTTGCCGCTGAGTCGAGGCCGGGCGCCGATACGGGGCTGGCGGGGCGTGCGGACGTCGCCGCTGCCCCCGGCGGCGGCGCGGGCTGAGCCCCCCGAAGAGAGGCTTAGGCTTAGTGCTGAGGGTGGCCTCCGGACCGCCCGGCAGCGGGACGCTTTGAACCTTCTCCCCCGGTCAGGTGTATATCCCGCGTGGCACAGCCGGTTATGGCCTTGAGCGACACGTCAGAGCGGGATTGGGTACGCGCCGCGAAGAGCGGCGACCGAGTGGGGATGGAGAGCCTGCTCGCCGCGCATTCGCAGAAGGCCTTCCGCTTCGCGCTGCAGATCCTGCGTAACCAGGCCGACGCCGAGGACGCCGCGCAGTCTGCCTTCATCAAGGCCTTCACGAAGATCGACCAGTTCGACGAGTCGCGGTCTTTCGGGCCGTGGCTCATGGGCATCGTTTCGCACGAGGCGCTCAACCTGAGACGCGCAACCAACACCCGCTTCGCCTTCTGGAAGCGCGAGGCAGCGAAGCCGCTGCGATCCGAGGCGCCGGCGGAGTCGATCGTGATGGTCCGCGCGGAACACGAGGAGCTCTGGGAGGCGATCAACCGGCTGAAAGACGACGACAGGATCGTCCTGATCCTCAGTTACCTGGTGGGGATGAACGAGGCCGAGACAGCAGAGGCGCTCGGCATAAAGAGGGGAACCGTGAAATCGCGCAAGTTCAACGCACTGCGCCGCCTGCGCTCCATCGTGGAGCGCGACTTTCCCACGCTCACTCCCGACGCACTGGCCGGCGTCGTTGAGGACGAGCAGCCGCGCCTCGAGGCGAAAGGCGACAGGCGATGAGAGAACGCGAACGCATCGACCAGCTGGAAGCTGCCCTCTTCGAGATGGGCTCCAGCATGCGCTACCCGCCGACGCCGGACCTGTCGTCCGCCGTGCTCGGCGGCCTCGCTCGCGAGCGCTCAGAGCAGCGTTCCCCCTGGCCGTTCTCAAAGGGCGTCCTGGCCGCGGCGGCTGGTGGCGCGGCGCTCGCCGCGGCCGCGGCCGGGGCCTACTTCGGGGGTGTGGACGAGTGGATAAGCGCGGGCCCGCGCGGCGCCCAGGTCAGCTCGGACTACGAATTGACACAGCTGCTGCAGGCCGAAGGCGACGCGGTCCCCTACCTGGAGTTCGAGTCCGGCGGCGACGACGTTTATGCGATCTCCCAGCCGTACGCGAACGACTCGGCAGTGGTGCGCGTGGCAGATACACCGGGCGCCCAGCCCGAGCCCCTGGTGACGTTCGGCGAGCTGGCGGACCCGGCCCTCTGGCCAGCCGGCAGCGACCTCAGCCGTGGCGTCGTTGCGCTCTGCTGCGAGGCCCAGGGGATGCTGGCCGCGTCCGAGACAGGCGACATCTTCATCCTCGCCGGCCTGCCCAGCGAGGCGGGCGAAGCCGTCGCTGACACAGCAGCCCGCGTACTCATCGTGGTCCGTCCCGACGGATCGCTTCAGCGACTGGCCGACGTCGATCAGCTCTTCGCGGATGCCGGCTGGACGGAAGGGCCCGTCTTCGGGACGACCGTGGTGTCGGGCGGCGACTCCCAGGTGTGGCTGACAGCGACCCGTGCGATTCCCGGCGACCCACAGACCATCGCCTGGTCGCTGCGCGACCGTGGCAACGACGGAAGCTGGGTGGACGTCGAGATCACGCCGCTGATCCTCCCCGAGCTCCCGCCTCAAACGAACCCCTTCGACGGCGACGAGGCGCCGGCACAGGTGCGCATCCTGGCCGACATGACGCACGGCGGTGAATCGCCGTCCTTCCTGCTGCACGCCCGGCGCGATCTGCGCGAGCACGACGTGTATCGCGTTGCCGACCTCAACGGCGACGGGGACCTCGATGAGGGCGAGCTCGACCGGATCTACAGCGCCAGCGCCCCCGAGGCACAGGCGAACGTCCAGTTCACGCGCCTCGAAGGCACGGCGGATGTAATGCTGGCGGCAGCCGGCCTCAGCCGAGAGGGCCGGGTCACCCTGATCGGCGAGGACGGTGAAGATACCGACGTGGGTCGCGCCTTCGGCCTCATCAACGACATCGCCACCACAGCGGATGGAGACATGTACGTCTGGGCCCACGAGGTCGACCGCTTCGACTCACTGGTCCTTTACCGGCTGAGCCCTTCTGGTGACGAGCCGACTGCGGCTGAGTCGGCGACGCCGGCGACCACGCCGACGGCCGAGGAGGCACCCGGGCTCGACCTGCCCGACGGTCCGGGGGTGGCTTACGTCCGCGAGGTTTACACTCCCGAGGCCGCCCAGGAGATCCTCTTCGTCGACCCCGTATCCGGGGAGCCGCGACCCCTGATCCCGGGCAGCCACAACAGCAGCTTCTGCCAGTCGCCGCAGGGCGGCGCCATCGCCTACGCATCCGACCAGGCCGTGCCCGGCGAGAGCAACGTCTATGTCGTAAGCGACGACGCCGCACCGCGTCTTGTCAGCGGCAGCGAGGCTGGTTTCTGGTGCCTGTCCGACCGCTACCTGCTTCTGAGCAGCGGGGTCGGACTGGAAGGGGCCATCCATGACCTCAACCTCG
Organism: Dehalococcoidia bacterium; assembly: GCA_009377665.1. Taxonomy (GTDB): domain Bacteria; phylum Chloroflexota; class Dehalococcoidia; order WHTO01; family WHTO01; genus WHTO01. The sequence continues at coordinate 6,004 of WHTO01000090.1, read as the reverse complement.
GCCTCCCCGTGACACCAC
>WHTO01000090.1:4022-5976 GCA_009377665.1 Dehalococcoidia bacterium | reverse complement strand
GGAGAGACCCGCGAGCTGCTCTCCGAGGTCCTGGCCTGGGCGCCTTCGCCCGACGGCGAGCGCATCGTTTACGTCCATGCATCTCCCGAGGGCCGCGAAGGACTGCGCGTCATCGAGGTCGCCAGCGGCGACTCCTTCGATATCGCCGGACCCATCGGTGGGCCCATCCACTTCAGCAACCTGGGCTGGTCCAGGGACGGCGCGGCCGTCTCCTACATCACCGGGCCGGCTCAGCCGGAAGGAGGAGACTACACGCTCTACGTGAACGACCTGGAAGGTGGCGAACGGCAGGTCGCGGTCTTGAACGACCTCGCGCTGCCGCCGACGGTTCACTGGTCGCCCAGTGGCGACTGGTTCGTCGCGAGCGCGTCGGCCAGGGTCGATTGCCCCGCCGACCAGCCCGTTGACCCGCCCGGATTCTGCGAGGAGTTGCAGCTCCTGCTGGTCAACGATGCCAGCGGCGCGGTCGAGCTGGTAGCCACCAACCCCGGCTACATCGCCGACAGCCCCTGGGCGCCCAACGACGACCGTTTCGTGTTCTCGACCTTCGACCCCGACTTCAGCGACGGCGTGCTCGACCAGCGCTTCTTCGCGGCAACGGCGGGCGAGGAGCCGGTCCAACTGGCACAGACCGTCGAGGGCGAGGGCCGCTGCCCGTGGTGCGAGGGCGGCTTCGGCTGGTCGCCGGACGGCCTTTACTTCGGGTTCATCGAGCTCGGAGGCGTAATTTCCCGCATCGAGATAGCTACAGGAGAGATCACCGTGATCGTTGACGAGTCCGAAGACGTGGTCGTGAGGCCGCGCTGGTTCGGCGCCGGGTGACCCGGACAGACCCAATGACAGGGAGGAAGAAGTGAGGAAACTAATCATGATCCTGGGGGCCGCTGCCCTCATTAGCCTGGCCGCCGCCTGCGGCGATGATGACGACGACGACAACGGCGACATCTTTGAACCGACCTCGGAGGAGGAAACGCCGAGTGAGACGGAAGTCCCCGCGACCGAGGTCCCAACCGAGCCAACCACCGAAGGCAACGGCAACGGTGGGACCCCATCGGGCACGCCCGGCGGCGGGAGCACCGCAACCACACCAACACAGACGCCATCCGACCCGGACCCACCCGGAGGCTCGGTAGGCGGCTGCGCTGACAGCGCCGAGCAGGTCCTGCCCGTCGTCCTGGGCTCGCTGGCGGCCGGCAACGCCGAGGCGGTCTTCAACTGCCTTTCGCAAGACGCCAGGCAGCAGTTCGGCCCCACGCTCGAGGACTTCGAGTCGGGCGTCTATTCCGGGTTCGCCGAGGGGCTTGGCAGCTTCCCGACCGACACACCTGTTGCCCTGACAGCCGAGGTCGGGGGTGGTGTCTTCGTCACTGCTATCCGCGGCGACCGCGAGGTCGAGGGCATGCAGGAGGACAACGCCGTTTACGCCGTCCTGGCCGTCCAGGAGGAGGGCTCGTGGCGGATGGATCCCACCGACGACTTCACGATCGCTAGCATGCAGCCGCCGCCCTTCGGATCGGTGGCCGCCGGGGACACCGCGATCACGTTCGATATCCAGGGCATCCAGGATCCGGGCGAGGGTCCGGGCTCGATGGGTCAGGGTGAGGGCATCTTCACCTGGCTCGACGGCACTCAGACGCCGATCTCAGCGAACTGCGAGCCGCTCACGACGCCGGGTTGCCAGGCCACGAGCGCCAGCTTCCCCGACGACGGGACGGCGACGTTCGAGGTCTCCGTCGGCGAGTCGGTCACGCCCGGCGGCCACTTCTTCCTGGTTGTCTTTGTCCACGGCGGGCAGTACGCAGTCGAGGGGTGGTCCTTCTCGGCCAGCTAGATCATCTGAGCCGAGAGGGAAGGCCCAAGCCGGGACGGCGCGACTGCCGTCCCGGCTTTCTCGTCGGGCACGCTTCGGGGTCCCGGCAACAACGCGTTCACAGTCCCGTAATGGGGATGACAC
>WHTO01000090.1:0-4012 GCA_009377665.1 Dehalococcoidia bacterium | reverse complement strand
AACGTCCAGGCGCGCCCGTAGGGTGGATTTACGGCGCCGGCCTTATCTCCCGTCGGCGGCGGAAGGAGGCCCGGCATGGCAGTTGCGAGGCAGCGGCGCGTTCGCTTAAGGCGCGGCCAGGATGATAGTCCCCGAAGGCCAGCCCGAATTGTCCGTTTCCGGCTGTCACGATCCAGCAGGCTGAGCAACAGCGAGGTGTCTGCGCTTTCCAGCGCCTACGGCATCTTCGAAGCGGGCAGCTTCGAGTTCGACCCGGCCCTCCTCGATCGCTGCCTGTGGACCGTCACCGTCTAGGCGCAGCCGTAGGGCGAAGCGCGAAACATCCTCTTAAAGTCGCCGTGATTTTTCTGTCACCACAGCGAAACAGGGCGTCAATAACCTCAACCGCAGTGGGAGCACAGCGGGCAGGCGAAAAGCCGAGGCGGGCGAGCTGGCGCCGCGAAGATGCGGTGGCGAGGGAAGCGGGCGATGCCGTCCTCAAAGCGGGCAACCTGGTCGTCGATCTCGAGAGCTATCGAGCGACGGTGGACGGGTCGCCCGTCGACCTCACCTACCAGGAGTTTGAGCTGCTCACGCTGCTCCTGAAGCAGACCGGCCGCGTCGTTACCTATGACGACCTCGTGCGGGCGCGCTGGAACGCCGCGGGGGGGCGTGAGGTCAGGCGCCTCACGGTGCTCGTCTGCCGGCTGCGCGCCAAGCTTGCCCGCTCCTGGCCCTACCAGATTCGTACCGTCAGGCGCCGCGGCTACGGCCTCCTCCCCGCGACCTGACGCAGCGGGCGTCGCTGAGGACTGCTGCAGCGCCGTCGGTATTTGCGGCGGCGGGAGCGAAACAAAAGGTTCATGGCTGCGAAACACCGCGGAAACATGGCGTAAGTAACTTCGAAAGAAGTCGCGGCGAACACGCGCACGCGGCGAACACGCGCACAGAGAGGCGGGCTACACCCCGGGGTGAGCCCAACCCACCAAGGAGGCAGGATTGATAGACACCGGAAATACGGCGTGGATTATCGTAGCCGCGGCGCTGGTCTGGCTGATGACGCCGGGCCTGGGCTTCTTCTACGGCGGCCTCACCCGCAACAAGAATCTGCTGGCGACGATCATGCAGTCGTTCATCGTGATCGGCCTCGTCGGCGTGGTCTGGGTGGTCATCGGCTATTCACTGGCCTTCGGGCCGGACGCGGGCGGCGGCCTGATCGGCGACCTCTCATGGTTCGGGCTGAAGGATGTCGGCCAGGAGCCGGGCGGTCCCGCCGAGGGCTTTGTCTACGGCCTGGACATCCCTCACGAGCTGTTCATGGCCTTCCAGATGATGTTCGCCATCATCACCCCGGCCCTGATCACGGGCGCCTTCGCCGAGAGGGCGAAGTTCAGCACCTTCCTCGTCTTCATGGTGGCCTGGTCGCTGCTCGTTTACTCGCCGGTGGCGCACTGGGTATTCGCCTACGACGGGCTGCTGTCCGCGTTCGACACAGGCAGCGGTACCGAGGGCATCAACTCACTCGACTTCGCGGGCGGCCTGGCGATTCACGTCAACGCCGCTATGGCCGCCGTCGCCGCCGTCATCGTCTTCGGCAAGCGGCGTGGCTACGGCAGCGAACCCATGGAGCCCAGCAACGTCACCTACGTGGTCCTGGGCGGCGCCCTGCTCTGGTTCGGCTGGTTCGGCTTCAACGCCGGTAGCGCCGGTGGTGCCAATGGCCAGGCCGTGAACGCCCTCGTCGTCACAAACACGGCGGCGGCGACGGCGGCGCTGACCTGGATGGTCCTGGCCTGGCAGTTCTCCGGAAAGCCCTCGGTCGTTGGGGCGGTATCGGGTGCGGTCGCCGGCCTGGTTGCCATCACCCCGGCTTCCGGGTTCGTACAGCCCATGGAAGCCATAGCCATTGGTTTCGGCGCGGGCGCGCTCTGCTATGGCGCGGTCCGGCTGCGCTCGAAGCTGGCCTTCGACGACTCGCTCGACGTGGTCGGGGTCCACGGTGTAGGCGGCGCCTGGGGCGCCATCGCCACCGGCCTCTTCGCCAACGCGGCGGTCAGCGGCGTCGAGGGCTTCGACGGCCTCTTCTATGGCAACGCCTCGCAGCTGGTCGATCAGACCATCGCCCTCGGTGTCGTCGCAGGGTACTCGCTGGTCGCGACACTGATCATCCTCAAGGTCCTCGACGTGACGCTGGGCTTGAGGGTGACCGAGGAAGAGGAAGAGATGGGCCTCGACCTCAGCCAGCACGGTGAACGCGGCTACGCCCTGGATGACGCGCTCGGCGTCCCGCTCTATCAGGCTCCCGCCCGCGCGGCCGGCCACGCCTCCTCGACCGCCTCGATCGAAAGGGCGCCGCAGGGAGGCTGACCGCAGCCCCGGCGCGGGAGTAATACTCGAAGGAGACGACCGGTGGCGGCGCGCAGTCGCCGCTACCGGCCGGGCCCAGCAAATGAAGCGTCGCAGCGCGCCATCCGGAGGAGTTTGAACAGTTGAAGAAGATTGAAGCAATCATTCGCCCCGAGAAGCTCAATGACGTCAAGTCGGCGCTCGAAGAGCTCGGTTTCCACGGGATGAATATCACCCACGTCACGGGCCGAGGAGCCCAGCGCGGTATCGTCCACCAGGGACGTTCTGGTGAGGCGGTGGCCTACGACATGCTCCCCAAGGTCAAGGTCGAGGTCGTGATCAGCGACCTGTCAGTGGACCGGGCTGTCGAGGCGATAACGCGTGCTTCACGCACCGGGAACATCGGAGACGGCAAGATCTTCATCATCCCGGTCGAGGAAGCGATCCGCGTGCGGACCGGCGAGCGGGGCGAAGTAGCCGTCTAAAGCGCCCGACGCCTGCCGGTACCCAAGGTTCAGCCCAAACCCCGCGCGGGGTTTGGGCTGAATTACCTGGCGCGGCTCCCGGACACCGTACAGTCCGGATGCGGCGCCTCTCGGTGGCGAGGCCTCTCGCCACGGCCCTACATGGGCCCACGTACGCCCCCCCCGGGGCGCCTGGTTTCAGTACTCGCGCCTAGTCGACCACGTCCTTGATCTTGTCCCCGACCTTGTCGACGGATTCCTTCACTTCGCCCTTGGCCTGGTCTTTGCGACCTTCCGCTTCCATCTCTTCGTTGCCGGTCATCTCGCCGGCGGTCTCTTTGACCTTGCCGCCGAATTTGTCCATCTTGCCATCGGTGCCCATAGACACCTCCCTTCGCGTAATTGTTGCGAGTACTGCCTTGCAGCCCGAACCGTGTCCAGTGGCCGCCGCGTAACAAAGGGGTGAAGATCATGCTTCGGGACCACTGTCCCGGCTATTTCGACGGAGAGAGTGCGGACCATGGCTGTGATCTTTCGCTGCGTCCAGTGCGGCCGAAGCCTCGACTGGAAGGGGGCCACCCCGGTGGTGAGCTGCAAGTCCCACGGGACAGCAGCGGACATTACGCTTGAGCGCGCCGACCGCCCAGGCGAGCGGGCGCTGGCTCTTTTGGTCAACAGCTTCGGGCAGGCCGACCAGCAGATCTTCGACCGACGGTACGACACGCGGGAGCACCCTTGCGTGGTTGCCAAGGAGGGAGGCTACGTCGTGGGCGTGGCCTCGTATGCGATCGAGGATGCCCTGGTGACGGTTGTTGCCACCGCTGTCGATCCGCAATACCAGGGCAGCGGGATCGGCGGGAAGCTCTACCGCGAGATCGACGAGATTGCGCTGGCGTCCGGCGCGACGCGGCTGCGCTCGGTGACGACCAACGACAACGCTCTTTCGCTGTACTTCCATCAGCGGGCGGGTTACGTCATCGACTCCGTGGTCGCCATCGCAGGCGTCGGCAACGGGAGACCGGGGCTGGGTGGCATTCCGCTACGGCAGGAGATACGCCTGGTCAAAGCTCTCGGCTGACAGCATCGCATCAGCCTGGCCGACCGCGGCGCCGCTAGGTGTACTTTCCCGGGAGGTTGGTGACACGGCTGATGGGAGGGAAGCCTCCGATGGCTGTGTGTCGACGGTGATGATTGTAGATGTGCAGCCAGCGGTCGAGGGCGGC
>WHTO01000089.1 GCA_009377665.1 Dehalococcoidia bacterium | reverse complement strand
ATATCCCGACCATGAAGTCGGGCGACATTCTCGGTCACGAGTTCATGGGCGAGGTGGTCGAGGTCGGCTCGGGAAACACGGCACTGCGCCCCGGGGATCGCGTCGTCGTGCCCTTCACCATCTGCTGTGGAGGCTGCCTGTTCTGCTCCAGGGGGCTGTGGTCGCTCTGCGACAACTCCAACCCCAACGCCTCGATCGCCGAAGCGATGTACGGTTTTTCTCCGGCGGGGCTTTTTGGGTACTCCCACATGATGGGCGGCTACGCGGGCGGGCAGGCCCAGTACGTGCGCGTTCCCTTCGCCGATGTCGGTCCAATCAAGGTGCCCAACGGATTGAGCGACGAGCAGGTTCTCTTTCTGTCCGACATCTTCCCAACGGGCTACATGGCTGCCGAGAACTGCAACATCGAGCCCGGCGACGTCGTGGCTGTGTGGGGTTGCGGCCCCGTCGGGCAGTTCGCTATCAAGAGCGCGTTCCTTCTCGGTGCCGAGCGCGTGATCGCGATCGACCGCTTGCCCGAGCGCCTGGGCATGGCCCAGGGACAGGGGGCGGACGTCATCAACTACGAAGGCACCGACGTCGTCGAGATCCTCAAGGAGAAGACCGGCGGGCGCGGCCCCGACTCCTGTATAGACGCGGTCGGGCTGGAGGCTCACGGCGGGACCGTCGATGCTGTCTACGACCGGGTGAAGCAGGCTCTTCGCCTGACCTTCGACCGCATACACGTGTTGCGAGAGGCGATCCAGGCCTGCCGCAAGGGCGGTACAGTCTCGATACCCGGTGTTTATGGCGGTTTCCTCGACAAGGTCCCGTTCGGCGCGGCCTTCAACAAGGGCCTGACCCTGAAGATGGGGCAGACCCACGTCCCGCGCTACACAGGGCCCCTTCTCGAAAGGATCCAACGGGGCGAGGTCGATCCGTCGTTCGTGATCACGCATCGCCTGGGCCTGGAGGACGCTCCGGGCGCCTACCGCATGTTCCGCGAGAAAGAGGACGGCTGCATCAAGGTGGTGCTCAAGCCCTGAGCGGCGGCTTTCAGCCCCAGGAACGGGCGTCGGGGGCGAGCGGCTTCTCGCGAATCAGCAGCGAAACGATGCGCTCGGCGATCAGGTTCACCGTGTTCTCCTTGCGCTGAAGTTCGCCCCTGACGGACAGGAACGGCTCCATCCGTATCTGGGCGCGCGCTGCCTCGTAGACATCTGGTTTGACGACGACGTTCACCAGCCCGAATTCATCCTCGAGCAGGAGGAAGATGAAGCCGCTGGCCGTCGCGGGACGTTGGCGGGTCACCACCATTCCCGCCATCTCGACGATCGATCCGTCGGGCATCGCTTCGAGGTGTCTGCTCGACACGATACCTTCGTGCAGCAACGGCCTGAGGAGCTGTATGGGATGGCTGTCCGGTGACAGCTGCAGCAGGTTGTAGTCGATGACCATGCGCTCCCACGGGTTCATGTCGCCCAGTTGGACCATGTCCTGCTCGGTGGGTAGCGGCAGTGGGATCTGGCGCGGCCGCGCCCGGCGCTTGCGCGTCCTGGAAGCCTTCAGCTCCTGGTCGGGAGAGATCGGCCAACCGTAGTAGGAATTCTCCAGGTTGCCGTCGCTGTCGCGGATCGCGGACGGGCGTTGCCTGGCCTTCAACTGTCGTTCGTCGTGCTGGTGCGAGTTTGCAGATGGGGCTGACTGCGGATAAACAAGGCCGAGGTGCCAGAGCAATTCCCGGCGATTGAGGCCGAAGGCGTCGAAGCTGCCGACCGCGATCATGGTCTCGATGCACTCACGGCTCAGTCCTGTGCGGTGGCAGAAGTCGCGCAACGAGGTGTATTCGCTAAGCGTCCGCTCTTCGTCCAGGAGCCTCTCATGGTGGTCGCCGACGCCCTGGATGTAGCGCAGGCCGATGCGCAGGCTGTCGCCTTCGACCGTGCAGCACCAGCTGCTCTTGTTGACATCGGGCCTCAGCACTTCCACGCCGTGCCTCCTGGCATCGTTGGTGAGGACGTGGGGCGGATAGAAGCCCATGGGCTGCGAATTGAAGAGGGCGCAGTAGAACTCCACGGGGTAATAGTGCCGGAGCCAGGCTGATTGATAGGCCAACAGAGCGAAGGCGGCGGCGTGACTCTTGGGGAACCCGAACTCGGCGAAGCCCATGAGCTTTTCGAAGACATCCTTCGCCACAGGCGCCGGGACACCGCGTTCGAGGCAGCCGCTCTCGAACTGCTCCCAGAGGGCGCCAATGGCGTCCTTCGAACGCTTGCGGCTCATCGCCCGTCGCAGTGACTCGGCCTGGCCGGCGCTGAAGCCGGCCAGCTCCATGGCGACCTGGATGACCTGCTCCTGGAAGAGGATGACCCCCAGAGTCTCCTCCAGGCAGCCTTCGAGCGAAGGGTGGTCGTAGGTCACCGGCTCGCGGCCCTGGCGCCTCTTGATGTAGGGGTTGACCGCCCCACCGACGATCGGCCCGGGGCGAATGATCGCCACCTCGACCGCCAGGTCCTCCAGGGTGCGGGGGCGAGTGCGCGGCAGAGTCTGGATCTGCGCCCGGCTCTCAATCTGGAAGACCCCGATCGTGTCGCCCGCGCAGATGTCGTCGTAGATCTTCGTGTCGGTAAGGTCGATCCGGCTGAGGTCGATGCGCCGTCCGTGATGCTCTTCGATCAGCTCCAGAGCCTCATCGACCATGGAGAGCATGCCGAGGGCGAGGAAGTCGATCTTGATGAAGCCGCCGTCATCGACGCTGTCCTTGTCCCACTGGCAGAGTACGCGCCCCGACATAGCCGCCTTCTCGGCCGGTACGAGCTCGATGATCGGGCGCGAGGAAATGATCATGCCTCCCACGTGCTGGCTGACGTGGCGTGGCATGCCGGCGATTTCGTAGGTGAGGCTGACAAGGTCGCGCCACAGAGGGGCATCGATCTTCCCCCGGAATTCCGGGTACATCGCCATCTCCTCGTAAACCTCTTTTGAGGAGTAGTGCTCGCTCAGCTTCGCGAGCTTGTCGAGCTCGGGAGCGGGCAGACCCAGCGCCTTTCCCACGTCACGCACGGCGCTGCGCGTGCGATAGGTGGGAAACGTGCAGACAAGTGCGGCGTTCTCGAACCCGAACTCCCGGTAGACGCGCAGGATTAACTCGTCGCGGATGTCGCGTGCGAAGTCGAGGTCGATGTCCGGAACCGAGCGCAGCTCCTCATTGAGGAAGCGACCGACGAACAGGTTGTGCTGGATGGGGTCGATGTGCGACAGCCCAATCAGGTAACAGATGATCGAGCCAACCGATGACCCGCGTCCCCGCCCGGGTGGAAGCTGTTCGCTGTATTGCCAGCGATGCTTTTGCGCACCTCATCGGCGACCCGCCGCGATAGCTCCAGCAGGTCTCTGTAGATGAGAAAGAACCCGGACAGCTGATGCTTCCTTACCAGCCGTAGCTCCTGCTTCAATCGCGCCTCGACGTGCGGTGGCAGCCTGGGCAGGGGTGGCTGCGCTGGAGGGGCATCGGTCGCCTTTGCCAGGACGGGCGATAGGGACTTCGAGGCGTGGTTGGTCGCTGTTTCGTTGGGCTTCACGGGCGCTTCGGCCAGCGCCAGGGAGCTACCGGGGTAAACGTTGCCGCTGTATTTGTGTGCGGCCGACTCATGACACACGCGCTCGAGCCAGCTATCGGCGTCGTATCCCTCGGGGACCGGATAGTCCGGGAAGGTGTAATCCAGGTCTGTCGTCAGGTCGAAGGTTATGCGCTCGGCGATGCGGATGGTGTTGCTGAGCGCCTCGGGGTAATCGGCGAACATCTCGTCCATCTCGTCGGCCGACTTCAGGTGGTATTCGGAGTTCTCACGCCGCAGGTGATGCGAGGCGTCCAGCGTCGTGCGGTTCTTGATGGCGACCATCGTGTCCTGCAGCCGGTGGCGCTCGCGCAGGTGGTAGTGGGCGTTGTTGGTGGCCACAACACCCAGGCGCAGCTTTTGGGCCAGCGCGGTAAGCGCGGCGACCCGCCGCGTGTCTCCGTAGACGAGGTTGTGCTGCAGCTCGATCCAGAAGTTGTCTTCCCCGAACCACTCCCGGAAGCGGGCGGCGGCCGCCTCGGCCTCGTCGTAGCGCCCCGCTTCCAGCAGGCTGGAGACCTCGCCCTTTCTGCACCCGGACAGCGCGATGAGGCCCGAGGGATGCTTCGCCAGGTCCTCCAGCCTGGTTTGCGGGCTGCCGCGCTCGTTGCTCATGTGGGCGTAACTGACCAGGCGGCAGAGGTTGTGATAGCCCTCGCTGGTTTCGGCCAGGAGCGTCAGGTGGTGGCCGCCCTCGAGGGTGAGCTCGACCCCCGTGATTGGCTTGAGGTCGTAGGCTCGCGCCACCTTCGCGAATTCCATGGCGCCGTGGAGGCCGTCGTGGTCGGTCAGGGCGAGGGCAGGGTAACCCAGCGCGCGCGCGCGCATAACCAGCTCGTCGGGATGAGACGCACCCTCGAGGAAAGAGAAGGCGCTGTGGCAATGCAACTCGACGTATGTGGCTGGCTCGCGCTTGCCCGGCTTCGTCTTTGGCGGACGCCTGCCGACCAGGTGGTCGACGTTGGGTGGGTGCTGCAGGATGTCGGGGCGTGGCCACTCAGGACTCATGTCACGCCTGCCGGTAGCCGGCTAGTACTGCTGCTCGAACCACTGTCCTGTCTCGAGGTCCTTGAATACCGTTACGACGGTGCCGCTCTCCAGCAGGAGCCGGAAGTAGAGGCGGCTGATCGGACGCCGCCACCACTCATCGTCGATACGCCAGCGCTCCTGGATGGCTTCGACAAGCAGCTTCTGCTCGTTGCTCACCAGCCGCGCAGGCTTTCCGCCCTCCTCTTCCACACGCAGGTTCCGGGGCAGGTTGAGAGGTTTGAGGCGCGAGCCCGGGCGGGCGTGCTCTTTCAGGGGTCGTAGTCGATCAGGGCCCGGCGCCGCTCGGGTATGCGCGACCATGGCTCCACCTCCACCAACCTGAAAATGGGCGTGCGCCCGAAGCGCGCCTTGAGCTGGCGCACCGATTCATGCAGCTGCAGCTCACGCCCTGAATTGCCGCTGAACATCCCGCTTTGTTTCCCTGTCTCGCCGCAGAAGTCGGTAAGCCGCAGCGTCACCTCTTCGATGGGGCCCGGCAGCACGAGATTTCCCAGCAGGCTCTTCAGAGCAAAGAAGATATGGCCCGTATCGCTACTGGGCTCCTTCAAGGTGAGCGTGCGCTCCCAGGAGCGGGCGCCGCTGATCCTGGCGCGTACACGCAGCCGGCGGACACCCTTGTTACGCATGGCCGGCAGGGCGAATGTGCTCGCCAGCATTTGACGGATGGCGATGAGCAGGCTGTCGATGCTGGCCGTAGGGGAAGGGAAGGAGAGCCGCCTTACGACGGCTTCCTCGCGCCGCCGGCCATTTACTGGCTCGTCGTCCTCGCCGTTTGCCAGGCGCCAGGCCTTGAGTCCTTCGGCCCCGAACTGTGCCTGCACGGCGCCCTGCGGCAGCATCGCGAGGTCGGCAAGAGTCTTGATGCCATAAAGCTGGAGCCGCCGCTGCATCGCGCCTGGCACAGGAAGCAGGCTCGCTGGGAAGGGGGCGAGAAATCCCACAAGGTCGCTGCCTTCAACTATCCGTGGGGCGCCGTCACTGTCGATAGCGGCAAGCCGGGCGCTGAACTTCCCGGGGGCCAGCCCTATGCCGGCCTTCAAACCCGGGGGCACGGCAGCGGCGAGCTTGAGGCCCAGCTCATAAGCCGCGTTGGGACCGGCGCCCACGCCACTGAGGTTGACGTAGGCGAGCCCTGGCAGACCATTGCCATGGGCTTCGCCGGGCTCAACGAAGGGGCCAACCCTTTCCAGGCGTCGCAGGAGGTCCTCGAAGTGGTCCTCGTACACCGTGGGACGAGGCTCGATGAAGGTTGCGTCGCGGCAGCGGCTCAGGGCCAAGCGCAGCTGCATACCGGGGTGGACACCCGTGGCCTCGGCTTCCGCGGAGCAATCCCAGACGACCTGGCGATCTTCGGGCGCGCCCCCGATGATGACCGCCCTGTCCCGGAGATCGGGACGATCGAGGCGCTCAAGACTGACCATAAAATGAGGAATGAAAAGGCATCCAACGCGCATCGTTTTGTTCCCTGGGACTGCTTTGGGGGAGAGTTCCCCAGCATGGGATGCCCTGATACTAAAACAAATGTTCTGAAAATCAAAGGGGTTCTTTGTGGGTGCTTAGGAGACGGAGAGCCGGTCACCCACGCCCAGCCGTACGGCTGTGAGCGTCCCCGCCTTTAGCTCGACCACGGCGTGGGCTCCGCGGCCGCCCAGGCGAAACCGCCAGGGGCCCACTGCCTCGGCGGTGCGCAGCACCCGTCCGTCCCGGTCGAGAAAGGCGACGTCAATCGGAAAGCGCATGAAGAAGGTGTGGATCGAGGAACAGGGGCGGATGTAGATGCCTTCACCGTCGGCGAGGCTTCTGCGGCCCATCAAGCCGCGCAGCCGGGACAGAAAGCTCGTCGCCATCGTGGCCTTACGGGCGATGATTCGCCCGTTGGCCTCCAGCGCCCCGGTCACCCTCCGGTGATCCCGCCATCCTGGATAAAGGTCAGGACTGCCGGGGCGAGGATGATCATCATGATTGTCGGGAATACGCCAAGCGCCAGCGGGAACACCATTTTGACCGGCGCCTGCATTGCAAGCTCCTGCGCGTGCTGGCGTCTCTTGACCCGGAGCTGGTCAGACTGAACCCTCAGCACCTGGGCGAGTGAGACGCCGAGCTGCTCGGCCTGGATCACCGCGCCAATGAAGGTCCGCAGCTCTTGGACCTGCGTCCTCTCGCCAAGCTCCTCCAGGGCCTCTCGCCGCGTGCGCCCAAGCGCCATCTCGCGCAGAGCGCGGCCCAGCTCCTGGGAGAGTGTGGTGTCGCTTCTTTCGGCGACCTTGGCCAGCGCTGCATCCAGGCCGAGGCCGGCCTCGACAGACGTTGTGATCAGGTCCATGCCGTCGGGCAAAGCCTTGACGATCGCCTTCTGACGGCGCTGCCCGCCCGTCTTGAGGAACGAATGGGGCAAGTAGGCGGCTACCAGGATTGCCATCAGAAGCGCCGGGATCCCATACGACTTGCCTAGCATGCCCGAGCTGGCCAGCAAGAAAGTGGCGGCACCTGCGGCCGCCACCGTGACGACAACCCAGAGGCCCATGAAGCGCCGAAAGGTCATCTTGTCACCTGCCATGCCAAGCTGCCGCTTGATGCGACCGGAAAGGCCGGTAGGTGTGACCGAGATTATGGCATCAAGGAGGCTTTCGGTCGTCGGGTACAGAGCACGCTCCAAGAACGGCAAAGATCGATTGACGCGGGTGTCGGCCGGATCGTAGGTGCTTATCCCGCGCAAGCGCTCGCGGAAGACGTCTTCACGCCGGTTGAGCATCGCGTAGATAAGCAGGCTGACAGTCGCGGCCGCGGAGATGCAAAGAAGAATGATCATGGTTAGATATCGATACTCAGTATTTTTTTGATGACGAAGAAGCTGATGACTTCCATGACCAGGGCAACGGCAAGCAGAGCGTTGCCTATCGGTTCTTCCCAGAAGACCGAAATGTAGTCACGGTTCAGGAAGAAGAGACCAACGAATAGTGCGATCGGCAACGCGCCGATGACGAAGCCAGATAGCCGCTGCTGTGCTGTAAGCGCCCGGATCTCGCCCTGCAGCTTGATGCGCTCGCGCATCGTTTGTCCGACGTTATCCAGGATTTCGCCCAGGTTCCCACCCACCGTCCGTTGAACCAGGATGGCGTTGACCAGGATCTCCAGGTCGGGTCCTGGTATGCGGTCGCACCAGGCCTGGATCGCCTCTTCGATGTTCGAGCCAAGGCCGATGTCCTTGATCATGTGATTGATCTCCGAGGACATAGGCTGGGGGACGCGGTCGGCAGCCGCTTCGAAGGCCTGGAGGAGGGCGAATCCGCCCTTGAGCGAACTTGAGATCAGCTGCACGGTGTCTGGCAGTTGCGAGTTCAACGCGCTGATCCGGGCTGAACGTTTCCGGCTAAGCCAGATGCGAGGCAGCAGGTAGCCCACCGCAGCGGCCGGTATGGCGAAAATGATCCCGCCGAAAAGCAGGTTCCCAAACATGAACAGGACAAACGCAGAGGCGATCCGTAGAAGGACGTATTCGGCCACGCGCAGCGGAACGGCGGCCCGTTCCAGTTCCAGCTCCGCCCGCTTGGCGAACTCCCGCCGCTCGAGGAGCATCTCGAGGACAGGGATGCGGCTCATGCGGTTGGCCCTTAATAGGTCTGGCTGCAGCCAGACCGGCGCCTCGTAGCTGCCGTATCCGGCGCTCAGCGCCGACAGGCGGGCCTGGGTGGCGCCGCCCGCCGTCCTTCGTGTTAAGACGGCAAAGATCAACAGGAAGACGGTCAGGAAGGCCGAGCCGGCCACACCAGCGGCAACCATCAGGCAGCTGCCCTCCTCGGGATGAAGATCTCTGGTGGCAGCTTGATGCCCTGTGCTTCGAGGCGCGGGTAGAAAGCCGGGCGCAGGCCGGTTGCCTGGATGCTACCCAGGGCGCGTCCTTCGGCGTCTATCCCGTGCTGCCGGAAGAGGAAGATGTCCTGCATTGTGACGGTCTGCCCCTCGAGGCCGATCACCTCGCTGACAGCGGTGAGCCGGCGGACGCCGTCGGGGAAGCGTTGAATCTGGATGATCATGTCCAGCGCCGACGCGATCTGCTCCCGAATCACCTTCATGGGCAGTTCGAAGCCAGCCATCAGCACCATGTTTTCAACACGCCCCATGGCATCGCGTGTGGTATTGGCGTGGACCGTGCTGATCGAGCCTTCGTGTCCCGTATTCATCGCCTGCAGCATGTCGAAGGCCTCGGCGCCACGCACCTCGCCGATGATGATGCGGTCGGGACGCATACGCAGCGCGTTCCGCACCAGGTCGCGTGGTGTTACCTCGCCCTTGCCTTCAATCGAAGGCGGCCGGGCCTCAAGCGTAATCACGTGTGGCTGTTGCAGCTTGACCTCGGCGGGGTCCTCGATCGTGATGATGCGCTCGGAGTGCGGGATGAACGACGACAAGGCGTTCAGCATCGTCGTCTTCCCCGCGCCGGTGCCTCCCGAGACCAGGATGTTCAGCTTCCCTTTGACGCAGGCGTCCAGGAAGGTGACGATCTCCTTGCTCAGCGTCCCGGCGCTCACCAGGTCGTCCATCTTGTACTTGTCGGCGCGGAATTTTCTGATTGAGATCGTCGGGTGGTTGACCGCGACCGGGGGTATGACGACGTTCACGCGCGAGCCATCGCGCAGGCGGGCGTCGACCATGGGTGAGCTCTCGTCGACGCGCCGGCCCAGCGGCGCGACTATACGCTCGACGATGCGCATGACGTGGTCGTCGTTCTGGAAGTGGATCTCGCTGCGATGGATCCGGCCTTCCCGCTCGAAGTAGATCTCTTCTGGGCCGTTGACCATGATCTCCGAAACGGCGGCGTCCCTCACAAGGGGCTCGACCGGACCGAGCCCGAGAACCTCGTCCAGCACCGCCTCCACCAGTTCATCGCGTGAGAGCCCGGCGATCTTGGGCGCTTCGCGTGTGGCGATCGCGCGCGTGGCGACTTCGACGCTGCGCCTGGTGTCGGGGTCATAGAGGCTCTCAAGGCGAGAAAGGTCAATCTCCTGGATCAGCAGGCGGTGGATGTGGTCGCGCAGGGCCTCCATCCGCCGCTGCTCGTCGATGCCGCGGTCCGGACGGCCAACGGCTGTCCTGCCGTTGGTGGGGCTATGCCGCCCCTGCCACTGCCACATGCTCATCGTGGTCCTCCAGCCAGCGGTCCCTGCCTAAACACGGAGCAACCGTCGCATCAGCCCCTTGTTGCTCTCCTTGCGTACGCCGGCGAGCAGGCGAGCGAGCTCCGTTACGTTCTGCGAAACCCGGGAGCCGGGCTTGGCAACCACGACCGGCTGGCCCATCTGATTGCTGACCGAAACGGCGCGGTCGTGCGGGATCTGCCAGAAGATCTCGTGCGAGAGGGCGGTTGACAGGTCCTCGGGCTTGATGCCGTTGGATTGGGACGAGTGGTTGATGGCTATCTTCAGCTTCTCCTCGGGGAACGACCACGAACGCAACAGGTCGAGGGCCACGATCGTGTCCTTGATGCTGGCCATGTCCAGGCTCGTAACCATCAGCACCAACGAGGCGACCTCGAGTCCGACGGCGACGATCTCGTTGAAGGCGCCGGGGGTATCGAGAATCACGTAGTCGTGCGTCTCGGCGAGGCATCTGATGACGTGGCGCACGCTCTGCGGGGAAATGTTCGTCCAGTCCGCCGGAGACGGCGGGCAGGGCAGAATGTTCACACCACTGGGGTGGCGCACCAGGAAGTCCTTGATGTTGGAGCGGTTCAAGAAGTCGATGTTCTGGACGGCGTCAGCCAGGGTGTGCTCGCTCGGCATGTCGAGCAGCGTCGTCACGTCGCCGAAGCTGGTGTCCAGGTCACAGATGACAACCGACTGGCCGGTCTCGCGGACGAGCGCCGGAGCGAGGTTGATGCTGAGGGTGGTCTTGCCGACGCCACCCTTGGCCCCGAACACTGTAACGATCGTGGCGTAGCCCGGGACCTCGGCCATCTGACCGGAGCTGCGCATGCGCCGGCGCTCTTCCTGTTCGAGCACGATGTGCAACGAACGCGCCAGCTCCTGCGCCCTGACGGGAAGAGACAGGTAATCGCGCGCTCCTGAGAGCATCGCGCGGCGGACCGAATCAGCGTCCGTGAGCGTGGAGTAGATGACCAGCGGCGTCCCCGGCATGGCGTTGGCCAGGGCCTCGGCGGTCTGCAGGGGGCGCGAGGAGGGCTCTTCGACGTGGACCATGATCACGTCCGGCGAGACCTCGCGCGCGGTGGCGAGCGATTCCATGCCGAAGGCGGCCTCGGCGCCGACCGAGAACCCCGCCGCTCGCAGCGACTTCGCCATCTCGGCTCGCGCCGCCGAGTCCTGGTCGACCACTAGTACGTCTGGTGTCTTCGCCATTGCTCAACTCCCCTTGAGGTGGGCGGCATCTCCATCTGAGATGCGCCGCGTGGGCCGATGGGGTCACTCTTCACCGCTCGCCTCTTCTCCGCCGACGATATCCTCGCCTGCTCCGAGCCCCGCCGCCTCACCACCGAGGCCGGTCGTGATAGCCGCGCGGAGCAGCTCGCACTGCTCT
>WHTO01000003.1:25856-52530 GCA_009377665.1 Dehalococcoidia bacterium | reverse complement strand
CCGGAAAGGCCTTGCTACTTCGGGCGCTTTGGCAAGCAGGGCCGCGGCTACAGCGTGCAACCCCTGCTGCGCCAGCTGCGTGAAATCCTGGGCCTCGACAGGCGCTGGACGATGGCGCTGGTTGGCGTAGGTCAGTTGGGGCGCGCGATTCTCGGGTATGGAGGCTTTCGGCCCCAGGGCTTCGACATCGTGATTGCCTTCGACAGCGATCGGGATCTTGTCGGTACCTCGGTCGATGGCGTGCTGGTGCTGGATGTCAAGGATTTGCGCAAGGAGATAGGGGCCCGGCGCCCCCACGTCGGGATCGTAGCGGTCCCCGCCCGCGAGGCTCAACAGGTGATCGACGGCCTTATTGCGTCGGGCATCCGCGCCATCCTCAACTACGCGCCGATCGTGCCGCGTGTGCCCCCTCAATTGAAATACGAGGTCGAGATCCAGAACATCGACCCGGTCCTTGCTCTGCAGGGGATGACCTACTACCTGAAGTCCGAGAGCTCCTCGCCCAAGTAGCCCGGCTAAACGAGTCGATCGCTTCTTCGTCGACCGGGACCTGGTGGCGCAGTTGTTCCCAGTGATCGGCGGCGATGCCGGCGCCGATAGCCACGGTTTGCAGCGGGTTGTCCGCGACATGCACCGGCAGTCCCGTCTCCTCGGCCAGCAAGACGTCGACCGAGCGGAGCAGCGCACCGCCCCCGGTGAGTACGATTCCCTGGTCGATCACGTCGGACGCTAACTCGGGCGGAGTTTGCTCAAGGACCGACCGTACCGTCTGGATGATCGTCAGGAGCGGATCGTGGAGCGCCTTCGCCACGTCGCTCGATGTAACGGTCATCGACCTGGGCAGACCGGTCACCTGGTCACGGCCCTTGATCTCGACCGAGAGCTCTCGCTCCAGCGGCAGCGCGCAGCCGATCTTTATCTTCAGGTCCTCGGCGGTCCGCTCGCCGATAACCAGGTTGTACTTGCGCTTGAGGTGCGAGACTATCGCCTCGTCGAACTTGTCCCCGGCGATGCGCACGGACTCCGAGGAGACGATTCCATACATCGAGATCACCGCTGCTTCACAGCGCCCCCCGCCGATGTCGACGATCATGTTGCCCCGCGCGCTGTCGATGGGTATGCGGGCCCCGATCGCGGCGGCGATGGGTTCTGGTAGCAGGTGGGCGGGCCTGCGGGCGCCGGCCTGCTCGGCGGCCTCTCGCACGGCGCGGCGCTCGACGCTGGTAACGCCGGCTGGCACGCAGACGATGACCTCGGGCCGGACGACGTTGATGCGCCCGATGACGCGCTGGATGAAGTACTGGAGCATGGCCTCGGTGATGATGTAGTCGGCGATCACACCGTCTCGCATGGGCCGGATGACGGAGATGTTGCTGGGCGTGCGGCCGAGCATATCGCGGGCTTCGCGGCCCACCGCCAGCACGGTGTTGTCGCGATTGGAGAGGGCGACTACCGCTGGTTCATCGACGACGATACCGCGGCCACGCTCGTAGATGAGAATGTTGGCGGTGCCAAGATCTATGCCGATCCGCCGCGAGGCGAGGTCGACGCCAATGCGATCGGCATACTTCGATAGGAAACCCATGAGTGGACGCAAAAACACGGCCACCCAGTGGGGTGCCGTCCGGCGTCATGATACAACAATCTCTCGCTCGATTACGGCCCCGAGACTGGTCAGCTTCTCTTCGAATCGTTCGTAGCCGCGGTCCAGGTGGTATATGTCGCGAACCTCGGTGTATCCTGTGGCCGCCAGGGCGGCCAGTACAACTGCGGCGCCGGCGCGTATGTCGAGTGCCCTGACCTGCGTGCCGACCAGCTGCGTTGCCCCGGTCACGATCGCTGTTGTCCCACCGGTGGTGATGATCTCGGCGCCCAGCTTGCGCAGTTCGGCGACGTAGAGCATGCGATTCTCAAAGACCCGCTCGTGGATATAACTGACGCCACTGGCCTGGGTCAGCAGCGCAGCAAACGGCGGTTGCATGTCGGTGGGCATGCCGGGATAAGGAAACGCTTGCAGACTGGCAGCGGAGAGGTCCTGCTCGCCGCGGGCATGTAGACCGCTCTCCGTTTCCTCGACGAGCACGCCGATCTCGCGTAGTTTGGCTATCACAGCGTCCATGTGCCGCGGGGCCGCTCCCTGGATCAGGACATCGCCGCCCGTGAGCCCGGCGGCGATGGCAAAGGTACCCGCCTCGAAGCGGTCGGGGATGACCGTGAACTCGGTGCCGTGCAACTCCTCCACGCCGTCGATCTCGATGACGGGTTGACCAGCGCCCCTGACCCTCGCGCCCATGGCGTTCAGCAGGTTGCCCAGGCATTCGACCTCGGGCTCGCAGGCGGCGTTGACGAGGGTGGTGTGGCCGCGCGCCAGGCAGGCGGCCATCATCAGGTTTTCGGTGCCCAGCCAGCTGGGGTAGTCAAGGAAAATGCGCGTCCCGGTCAAGCGGTCCGTCTGGGCCGTGAACTTCTCACCCTCGCGACCGATGGTCGCTCCCAGCGCGCTGAACCCGGCGAGGTGCACGTCAACCGGCCGCTGGCCGATCACGTCTCCGCCGGGAGGCGAGCAGGCGGCCTTGCCAAACCTCCCGAGCAGCGCGCCCATGATCAGGAAGTTGGCGCGGTTCTTTACGACGAGGTCGGTGGGCGGGCTGAAGCCGGTGATCTCGGGGGCTTTGACGGTGATGGAATTGGCGGCAACACGCTCCGCGCTCGCCCCCAGGAACTCGAGCACGGCGAACATCGTCTCGATGTCAGCGATCTCGGGGACATTGTGAAGGGTTACCGGCTCGGGGCTGAGCAGGGCCGCAGCCACGCAGGGCAGCGCGGCGTTCTTGGCGCCCCCCACGAGGACCGTGCCCTTGAGGCGATGGCCCCCCTCGACCCTGATCCGTTCAGGCAAGCCCGCCACGCCCGTTCGCTGTCCCGTATCCTCCAGCACTCCAGCAGAGCATAGCCGCCGACAAAGCGGAGGGGCAGGAATACCGCCCGGCGTGGAGTTTGCCGGAGGCGCCGCCGGGCGACTAGCGGTTGGCGCCGGGAACGCCGCCCCGGCCACCGCGGCGGCGGCGGCGCTCGGCCACGCGCAGGCGGGCGAGGGACGCCGCGAGGGCGGCCTGGAGCCCGGAGTAGTCTTCTGCCGAAGCTGTTTCCAGCGCCTCGCGAGCCTTGTCGCGGGCTGCCTGCGCCGCGGCGAGGTCGATTTCCTCCTCGCGTTCGGCCACGTCCGATAGGATGGTCACGGTGTTGTTCAGGACCTCCATGAACCCACCGGCCAGGGCTATGTGCTCTTCGTCGTTGCCCTTCATGACCACGAGCTCGCCGGTCCCCAACCCGCTGATCAGGGCGGCATGCCGCGGCAGGATGGCAAGCTCGCCCTCGGCGCCGGGCACGATGACCTCGTCCACCTGCTCAGCGCTGTAGACGATCCGTTCTGCCGTGATGATTTCGACCTTTAGCTTCGGTGCTGTAGCCATTCAATCTCCGGCTCAATCGCGACGCGAGCTGCGATTGAGAAACTGGGCCTGACCCACGTGGCGTTGGTGGGAATCAGTCCTCTGTCCGTTGCTGAGACCGTTCGACGACCTGGTCGATGGTCCCGGCCATGTAAAAGTCCTGCTCGCCGATGGCGTCGTGCTTGCCCTCAAGGATCTCGGTAAAGCCGCGCACCGTTTCTCGTACCGGCACGTACTGGCCCGGGCGCCCGGTGAAGGGCTCGGCGACGAAGAAGGGCTGGGTCAGGAAGCGCTGAATCTTGCGGGCGCGAGCGACCGTCTGCTTGTCATCATCGGAAAGCTCGTCGATGCCAAGGATGGCGATGATGTCCTGCAGGTCCTTGTAGCGCTGCAGGACCTGCTGCACGCCGCGTGCGACGTCGTAGTGCTCCTGGCCAACGATGCGCGGCTCGAGGATGCGGGACTGGGATGATAGCGGGTCCACCGCCGGGTAGAGGCCCTGCTCGACCAGTCCGCGGTCGAGGGACACAGATGCGTCGAGGTGACCGAAGGTCGTGGCCACGCCGGGGTCGGTGTAGTCGTCGGCGGGGACGTAAATTGCCTGGAACGAGGTGATCGATCCCCGCTTGGTCGTCGTGATCCGTTCTTCCAGCTCGCCGATCTCGGTGGCGAGCGTGGGCTGGTAACCCACGGCCGAAGGCATCCGCCCAAGGAGCGCCGAGACCTCCATCCCGGCCAGCGTGTAACGGTAGATGTTGTCGATGAAGAGGAGGACGTCGGTGCCCTTCTCGTCGCGGAAGTACTCGGCCATCGTCAGCCCCGAAAGGGCGACGCGCAGGCGTACGCCGGGGGGCTCGTTCATCTGACCGAAGACGAGGACCGTCTTGTCGATAACGCCTGATTCGGACATCTCTCGCCAGAGGTCGTTGCCCTCGCGCGAGCGCTCGCCGACGCCGGCGAAAACGGAGAAGCCACCGTGCTGGGTGGCGATGTTGCGGATCAGCTCCTGGATGATGACAGTCTTGCCCGTGCCGGCGCCGCCGTAGGCGCCGACCTTGCCGCCCCTGGTGAAGGGGGCTATCAGGTCGATGACCTTGATCCCCGTTTCGAGGACCTGGGCGGTCGATTCCTGTTCCTCGAGCGATGGCGCGGGCCGGTGGATCTCCCAGCGCTCGGTGTCGCCCAACGGTCCCTTGTCGTCGAGGGGTACGCCGAGCACGTTGAAGATCCTGCCCAGGGTGTCCTCCCCGACGGGCACCGTGATGCCACCGCCGGTATCGCGCACCGGGTCGCCCCGACGCAGGCCCTCGGTGCCGCTCATCGACAGGGCGCGCACCCAGTTGTTGCCCAGGTGCTGCTGCACCTCGGCGATGATGTTTCCCTGGCCGCTCTGGATCTCGATGGCGTTGTAGATGCCTGGCAGCGCCTGCGGCGGGAATTCGACGTCTACAACCGTACCGATAACCTGGGCAACGCTGCCCGTGGCTTCGCTGGTGCGTGGGGCCTCAGGTGTGGCTACCATTAGCGATCCTCTTCGTCGCCCGCCGCGATGGGGCGGGCCGATAGTGTGAGATTTAGGAGGTTTGTGAACGAAAGCACAACCCGTCTGATTCTATTCACTCCCCTCTCTGCTGTCGCGCCGATCAGGGCTGCGGCAGGTAATCCCGTGCCCGGAAGTCGGCTATCGAGTCGATAACGTCATCCGCGGCGGCAAGGTCAAGCTCGAAGCGCGAGCGTACACCGATCGCGAACATGCCGGCGGCGGCGGCAGCAGCGATTCCATGCGGTGAATCTTCAACCACGAGGCACGCGGACGGCTGAACCATCAGCATCCCGGCAGCGGCAAGGAAGATCTCGGGGTCGGGCTTGCCACGCTTGACCATGTCGCCGGCGACGATCGCGTCGAACTCGCCCAACAGGCCGGCGCCACGCAACGTTGCCAGGACCCAGGACTCGCGGGACGACGAGGCGACCGCCGTGAGCAGGCCTGCCTCCTTTGCGGAGAGCACGGCCCGCTGGGCCCCGGGAATGGCCTCTGTGCCCTCTTCGAGGAGCTCCAGCACGGCGCGGCTATAGGCGTTGCCCTGGGCGTTCTCGCTGTTATCGAGGCCGAAGTGATCGCGCATGTAATCCCACATTTCCGGTTCGGCCCGGCCGATGAACGGGGCGTACTGCTCCCAGGTCATCGCCCGGCCGACGGTCGCGAGGACCACATTAGTGGCTCGGAAGTGGACAGGCTCGGTGTCGGTGAGCACGCCGTCCATGTCGAAGATGACGGCCTTCAGCAACGTTCGGTCTGCCCACGGGTTGGCCTTCAAGTCGACTAGTTTCTGTCCCGGTAGGCTCGTCGCCGCGGGCCGATTAACGCAGCGGATACAATCGCTGCCTCGTCGTCGACCGAGAAGATGATACGGTAGCCTCCGACACGGGCGGAACGTCTACCGCCCGGGCCCCTGAGGGGCTTCGAGAACGCCGGGTCATGAGGATTCTCCCCCAGTTCGCCCAGTCGCTGAACTATCCGCTGTTGCGTTTTGCGATCAAGGCGGCGAAGGTACTTCGCGGCCTGCGAATCGATCCGAAGCTCATACCCCAAGCTCGCCCTGGAGCTCCCGCAGGGTGCTATATTCGCCCCGCCCCATCCTCTCCTCTGCCGCTTCGACACGCGCCCGCTCGTCTTCGCTCAACTCGTGGGGATCGGCGAGCATGTTGAGGTAATCGAGCAGCCTCTCGGCCTCCTCGTTGCTCATACCGTCGATAATCCGACGGATGGCATCCTTTGTGCTCGGCTCTGCTGCCATTCACAAATTGTAGGCCGTGAGTGATACGCGCGGACCGTAACAGACGGGCGATCGACCTGGCAGGCATCGGTGCGGCCAGGTTGCCCATGAGGAGCCGCGTGTCTCGTTCTCGACGGATCGAGTGCTTCACGCGAGCGTGCGAGGAAGTCTAGCTGGCCTTCATCACCTCGGCGCCGCCGACGATCTCCAGCAGCTCGCGCGTGATCTGCTCCTGGCGGGCCTTGTTGTAGGTGAGTGTCAGCTCCTCGATAAGCTCGTCGGCGCTGTCGGTGGCGTTGCGCATTGCCACCATGCGGGCGGATTGCTCGCTCGCAATCAACTCAAGCACGGTTTCGTAGACCTGGATCTCGATGTATCGGGGCAGGAGCTCGTCCAGGACCTTCTGTCGCGAGGGTTCATAGATGTAGTCAACGGCCTCCGTGGCGTGGTCGGGCTGAGGTGTTATCGGCAGGAGCTGCCTCGCCTCGGGGCGTTGCGTAACTGTGTTCAGGAAGTGGGGAAAGAGGACGACGACCTGGTCCACCCTGCCCGAGGCATACTCCTCCATGACGATTCGTGAGATCGGCCGCGTGTCCTCGTACGTGGGATAGTCGCCGAGCGCGGTGAACTCGGCCAGGAAGGGCTGACGATTGCGCCGGAAGGCGTCGCGACCCTTGCGTCCGACGACCACGAGGCTGATGTCGTGGCCCTCTTCGCGCTCCTCGAATGCATGCGTGAAAGCAGCCCTGTTCAGGTTCGAGTTGAGCGCCCCGGCGAGCCCCCGATCGGGGGTCAAGTGGAGGATCAGAGTCGACTTGATTGGGCGCCTCTCCAGGAAGGGATGCGCCACCTCGTCGCCCATGCTCGAGCTGCTCTCGGAGAGATCGGAGAGCACCCAGCGCATGCGCTCTGCGTAGGGCCGCGCCGCCAGCGCGGAGACCTGCGCCTTGCGCATCTTCGAGGCTGCGACGAGCTCCATGGCCTTGGTGATCTTGGCCGTGCTCTGAACGGAGCGGATGCGCCTGCGGATTATGCGAAGGTTAGCCATCGCCTAGAACGGCACCGCCTGCTTGAATTCGCCGATGGCGTCACGCAGCTTCTTATCAAGCTCTTCGGAGACGGTGAAGCTGGTGCCGATCTCCTCACCCGATGCGGGATGATTGCTGGCCATGAAGTCGAGCAGGGCCTTCTCGAAATCGCGGACCTTCTCGACCGGTACGTCGTCGATGAAGCCGTTCGAGAGGGCGAAAAGGACCTGGACCTCCTGCGCGAGATTCAGCGGCTGGTACTGGGGCTGCTTGAGTACTTCCTGAGCCCGGAGTCCACGTTCCAGCTGTTGCCTGGTCGCGCGGTCGAGGTCGGACGTCCCGAACTGGGCGAATGCCTGCAGCTCGCGGAACTGGGCGAGGTCAAGGCGAAGCTGGCCCGCGACCTGCCGCATCGCGCGGCGCTGGGCATTACCACCGACACGCGACACGGAGATACCGGCGTTCACGGCAGGCCTGATGCCCGCGTTGAAGAGGTCGGCCTCCAGGTAAATCTGGCCGTCGGTGATTGAGATGACGTTGGTTGGGATGTAGGCTGACACGTCATTGGCCTGGGTCTCGATGATCGGCAGGGCTGTAAGCGAACCCCCGCCGCTGGCGTCGTCGAGGCGCGCGGCACGCTCCAAAAGACGCGAGTGGAGATAGAAGACGTCGCCGGGGTAGGCCTCGCGGCCGGGAGGGCGGCGCAGCAGCAAAGATATCTGGCGATAGGCCCAGGCGTGCTTGGACAGGTCATCGTAGATGATGAGCGCGTCCCTGCCGTTCTCCATGAACTCTTCGCCGATGGCGCAACCAGAATACGGCGCGATGTACTGGAGGGCCGCCGATTCCGAAGCGTTGGCCGTGACCACGATGGTGTGATCCATCGCCCCGGCCTGCTCGAGCTCGCCCACCACCTGCGCGACCTTGGCGGCCTTCTGGCCCACAGCCACGTAGATGCAGACGAGGTCTCCGCCCTTCTGGTTGATGATTGTGTCGAGCGCGATCGCGGTCTTGCCGGTCGAGCGGTCGCCGATGATCAGCTCTCGCTGTCCGCGGCCCACGGGAATCATGGCGTCGATGGACTTGATCCCGGTCTGCACCGGGACGTTGACCGGCTGGCGCCGGGTCACGTCGGGGGCCGTGCGCTCGATGTCGCGGAAGCTGGTGGACGCGATTGGTCCCTTGCCGTCGACCGGGTTGCCGAGGGCGTCGACCACGCGGCCGATCAATGCATCGCCGACCGGTACCTGGACGATACGCCCGGTCGCGCGGGCCTCGTCGCCTTCTTTGATCTCGGTGTGGTCGCCGAGGACGATGACGCCGACACTCTCCTCTTCGAGGTTGAGCGCGATGCCCATGACCCCGCTTGGAAACTCAACGAGCTCACCGGCCTGGACCTTGGCGAGGCCGTGAATGCGGGCGATGCCATCGCCGGCCTCGACGACCGTGCCGACGTCCACGGCCTGAACTTCGGCGCCGAACTCGTCGATCTGCTGGCGCAGGATGGAGGTAATCTCTTCTGGGCGTACTGCCATTGCCTTTTCCTTCTAACCGCGGGCGACTTCGCCCGCGAGGGCTCGTAGCTGCGGAAGGTGTTCCTCGTCGTGTTCATAGGTGTCTGCGGCGATCTGCTCGATCACCGTGAAGTCGCGTCCACGATAGCCGCGGGACAGGACCGACGGCTCCATCGCCGCGAGCTCCTTGATGGTCGTGCGCCTGAGGTCGCTCCAGTAGCGGAGGGCCATGCCCCAGCTTGTGCCCTGGTTCTCGCGCTGTACCCGCTCGTTCCAGGCGTCGATTTCTGCCTCGTCCTCGGGATGAAGCAGCTCGTCCTCCCTGCCTTCAGGGACCAGGCGCATGACATCGAGCACGCGTGCTTCCCAAAAAGCCATGTGCGCGAGGATGTCCCTGGCGCTCGACTCCCTGGCCGGGCGGTCCCCGCCCTGGACGGCGGTGGCCAGCCGTTCGACCTCTTGGAGGCCGTGTTTCATCGCGGCGATGGCGTCCTCTTTGCTCGCGGAGCTCAACTCGGCTGACCCTCGAGCCTCTTGCGCAGGGCGACAAGGCGGCCGCGCGTACTGCCGTCGATGAGCTGATCGCCGATACGAGTGACGATACCGCCGATGATCGACTCGTCGACCAGGGCCTCCATCTTTACGTCCTTACCGGTCATCTCCTCCAGCCTCTTTTGGAGTGAGCGCCGGCCCTCGTCGCCGAGATCAACCGCCGTGGTGACGCGCGCGTGGACGATTCCGTTGTGTTCATCCACGCTGGCTTCAAGTTCGCGAGCGATGGCCGGGGCCAGCGCCGTACGTTCTTTTTGGATCAGCAGCCTGCCGAGATTACGGACCTTCTCATCCAAAGCTGGGAGAGCGCGGTCTAGCACGCCGTACCTCTGCTGGAGAGGGATACGGCTGTTCTCAAAGTAGCGCTGGGCCGACGGATCGGTGAACAGCACGGACATGTCGCGGACACCCTCCACCCAGTGATCCAGCCGGTCGTCCCGGAGTGCTACCTCGAAGGCTGCCGCCGCGTAACGGCGGGCGCCGCTTTCCAGCACCACGGCTTAGCTCTTCGTCTCCTGCAGGGTGGACTGCGCCAGCGCTTCGTCGATCAGCCGCTGGTGCGCCGAGCGGTCGAGCGACTGTCCGATGATCTTCTCGGCGGCGCTCACCGTGATGTCGGCGAACTCCTTGCGGAGCCCGGCGATGGCGTCATCGCGCTCCAGCTGGATCTCGCTGCGAGCGCGCGCGAGCAGAGCCTCGGACTCTACCTGCGCCTGCTGGCGGCCCTCCTCCTGGATGCGGCTTGCGATCTGCTGCGAATTGGCAACGATCTTCTGCCCTTCGCGGCGGGCCTCTTCAATCTGACCCTGGATCGCCCGTTCGCTGGCCTGGGCCTCCTCGCGGACGCGGTCGGCGGTTTCCAGGCTCTCGCGGATGCGGTGTTGTCGCTCGTCGAGCATCCGTGTAATCGGCTTCCACAGGAAGAAACGCAGTAGTAGCAGCAGCACCACGAAGTTGGCGAGCTGTGCAATCAGGGTCGGGATATTCAGTCCAAGTTGGTCCATTAGCGCTCCAGGGTGGAGTCAGTCGTCGCCGGTTGGCGACGGATGTTTTTGCTAGAAGACGAAACCGATCATGATGGCGACGATCAGCGAGTAGATAGCGATTGCTTCGCAGAACGCGACACCAAGGATCATGTTCGTCTGGATCGCGGGCAGAGCCTCCGGGTTTCGGCCCAGGGCGTCCATGGCGCTGGCGACCAGTCGGCCGATGCCTATTGGCGTGGCCAGGGCGCCAAGACCCATGACAAGACCCGCCGCGACGAACCTGAGGCCGTCGTCGGTGAATGTGACTTCCAAGAGTGTGAACAGGGCGAGCAGCATGTTTCCTCCTACGTTTTCGCTTCCGTGGCTACCGTATGTTACCTGTGACCACCGTGTGCGCCGGCGGCCTCGTGGCCTGGTTCAGCGTTGTCCCCATCGGCTTGTCCGTGCCCGGCGGCGTGGGCGTCATGGCTTTCCATCGCCATCGACGCGAAGACCACCGTGAGGATGGAGAAGATGAAGGCCTGGATCAGTGCGAACATCAACTCCAGCCCATAGAAGATCTGGACAACCAGCAACGGCGCCAGGAAGACAACCATGATCAGCAAGACCTCCCCGGCCACAGTGTTGCCGAAGAGCCTGAAGGTGAGGGATATGATGCGGATGAACTCCCCAAAAAACTCCAGGAGCCCGACGAGCAGGGAGATCGGGCTCTTGAAGTTGAAGAACTTCCCGAGGTAGCGGAATCCAAGCGCCCGGAAGGCGCAGAACTCGATAAAGACGAACGACACCAGCGCCATCGCGAGGGGCACCGTCAGATCTGTGTTGGCTGAGCGAAACAGCGGCAGCAGGTGGCCCAACTCACCGGGATCGTGCCCCGCCTCCTCAAGAGCCTGCTCGATGGCCACCGCCTTGTCGTGCGAGTCTGCGTCGGCAGCGAAGGTGACCACGTGCTCTTCGCCGTCAGAACCCTCGAACGTGGCGTCTGTCTCCGTGTAATCGACTTCGACCGTGTCGGGATTGATACCGATCAGATTCAGACCGCTCGCCTGGAACTTGACCAGGTTGACGTGGCCCGCTTCTTCCTCGTTGTGTATCTGGTGGTCGAGCACGTGCTCGGCGTCTTCGAACTTTCCGATTGACCCGAACACCGGCAGGAGCCCGGCCCAGTTGGAGAGGGCGATGAAGAAGAATATGGTCCCGGCGACGGGAAGGAACAGCCGTGCCTTGCTATCGCCGGCGACGCCCTTGACCAGCCCGTAGAAGGCATCGACGCCAGCTTCGACAGCGTTCTGGAGCCCGCCGGGGACCAACTTCATGTTGCGCGTGGCGAGCAGCGAGACAGAGACCAGGAATATCGTGATCACCCAGGCGGTGATCATTGTGTTCACGACAGTGAGGCCGCCGATTTCGAAGATCGCCTCGGGGGCGAGCACGATGTGCGGCTGGGGGGCCCGCAGCAGGAACATGCCGGCACCGATCACGACGATGACCGCGACCGTGGCGGCGATCAGCTTCAAACGAGTCATTCTTGACCTTTACCGCCCTCCACCGGGGGGCGAGCAATGACGCCGGCGATCATCTTGTAGGCACCATAGAAGGCAGACGCAAGCGCCAGAACCACTCCCAACAAGGTGAAAATTGGACTCCAGCCAGTGACCTGGTCGAGCCAGTAACCGCCTCCAACTCCGAGCAGCACCGCTGTCGCGAAGTACCACCCGATGCCGATCAGTTTGAGGGCAGGTATGTACCCCTGGATATGCCTGGCGAGCGGCTTCTCAGACTTTGGGATTTTTGTCACAAGCCGCTCGCACTCAATGGTAAAGGCGCCCCGTGGAACCTGCAATCAGATGGACAAGGTCAGGCTAAACGCACGAGAGAACGCCCGGAACGCGCCGGCACGCCAGCCGATGTTGTGGCGCGCCGGCGGCAGATTCGTCAGCCTAGGTAACACAGTCGAACTAGGACGAGCGGAGGCGCCATGGACTTTGATTTTAGCCCGCAGGACAAGGCTTTTCGGGCCGAGGTCCGCGCGTTCGTCAAGGACGCCTGGCAGCCCCCGGCGGATAACGGGCCCGAGGACGAGATGGATGTCGTCCTCCGCCGCAAGGACTTCGAGAAGAAGATGGTCGCCCGCGGCTACCTGACTATGCACTGGCCGGAAGAATACGGCGGGCGCAACGCCGGGCGTATGCAGCAGGTGATCATGCGCGAAGAGATGGCGGCAGCCGGCGCCATGTACCTGGACGGCCAGGGCGTGAACATGGTCGGGCCGAATCTGATGATCCATGGCACCGAGGAGCAGAGGCAGCGCTTCCTGCCCGACATAGCCAACGGCGATGTCGTCTGGTGTCAGGGATTCTCGGAGCCGAACTCCGGGTCCGACCTCGCCTCTCTCCAGTGTCGTGCCGTGGCCGACGGCGACGACTTCGTTGTCAACGGCCAGAAGGTCTGGACGAGCTACGCTCGCTATGCCGATTGGATGCACCTGCTCTCCCGGACGGATCCCGAGGCACCGAAGCACAAGGGCATCACCTATTTCCTGGTCGACATGAAGACGCCGGGCATCTCGGTCACCCCGATCGTCAACATGATGAACGAGAGCGCCGGCTTTGCCGAGACAACCTTCGAGGATGTACGCGTGCCCCGCGCGAACATCCTGGGCGAGGTAGATCGGGGCTGGTACGCGGCGGCGACCACGCTCGACTTTGAGCGTTCGTCCATCGGCTTCACGACCCAATCGCGGCGGACGCTGGAGCAGCTCGCCCGCCACGCCAGCGACACGGAGTATCGAGGGCGGCCCTTGATCGAGGATCCAGTCGTCCGCGATGAGCTAGCCGACCTGTTCACGGCGGTCGAGGTTGCCGGCCTCCTGAGCTATCGCGTGACGTGGCTCCAGGAGCGGGGCGTTGTCCCGAACCACGAGGCCTCGATGGTGAAGGTTTTCGGGACCGAGCTGCGACAGAGGATCTCGAACTTCGGCGTCAAGCTGCTGGGGCTCGCCGGTCAGCTGCGGAACGGATCGGCCCACGCCAGGATGTCGGGAGCAATCGCCCGCGATTACATGTGGACGATGGCGGAAACGGTCTACGGCGGGACGTCGGAGATTCAACGCAACATCATGGCGACGCGGGGCCTGGGCCTGCCGCGAAGCTGACGCCAGTCGGGCCGCAGCTAGGCACGGAGGCGCATAGTCGCGCCGAGGTAGCATCGCGCAGTAGCTTCGAGAAGGGTGGGCGTGCTGCCGAGCCGGAGACTGCATCCTGATAAGATTTCAGTGCGCCCCCGTAGCTCAGTGGATAGAGCGCCGGCCTCCGGAGCCGGAAGCACAGGTTCGAGTCCTGTCGGGGGTACCAACTCGTCCAGCGGTCGAAGGTCGGCAGGCCTGGCTCGTTCGGGTCAGGTTTGGGCGGCGGACTCTTCCACGCGCGCCTTCAGCGCTGCGTTCATCTGCTCGAACCCGCGCTCGGTTTTGTCGAGGGTTCCTCCCAGGAAGGGAACCAGGACGCCGGTAAAGCGCTCGCGGTGGATGAACCGGCTGCGGCCGTCTTCGAGCGGCTCGACGCGGAGCGCGTGCTCGCCATCGAAGATGCCGGGTATCAGCACCCGGCCGATCCAGCTGAGCTCACTCGGGGGATCGACCCGCCGGACGGTTGGCTTGAAGGTCATAGCCCGCCGACCCGGCGGCTGAATACGAATCTTGAGTCGCGCGCCTTCATGGGCTTCGCCGGTTATCTCCGTTACGAAGGGATTCCAGTGGGGATAGGAGTCGAAGTCCACCAGGACGGCCCATACCCGCTCGGCGGACGCGTCGATTTCAATCGTTTTTCCCCAACTCGCGCATCGGGTGATCTTCTTCCTCGATTATGACGGCGGCAGCGCGAGCCACGCGGGCGCATGCCCGTGGAGATGCGAATACCCTCGCATCTCGCTGTGCAGCCCGGCAAGCGACACGCGCCGGGGGGTTCTGTCAGGCTTATTCGGCGCTTGCTCGGGATAGGCCGATGTCGGCTTCGCAACGGGTGTGGCGCTGGCGCCCGGTCGGGGCCTCAGTCAGGATGGGGACATTCGTTGCCGGGCAGGAAATCGATGTCTACCGATACCGCTGATCCCTACTTCAACATCTTCAATGCCTACCGTGGTTCGTCGAGGCGTGGCGAGGAGGTTGTGGAACGGCAGCTTGAGGACAACCTCACCCGAGCCCTGGCGATCACACTCTCCCATACGCGTGGGTCTGAGGCCTGCACGGGATTGCTGCGGACTCTGGGTGTAAGCGAGCCAGGCCTGGGCGACGACCTGATCTGTCGGCTTCAGGTGAAGAACCAGGAGAGAGATTGGCCAGACCCTTCCACGCGCCGGCTGGCCGTCATCACTGGTACCTCGCCCGACGGATTCGCCGCGACTGATTACTCAGCGCGTAGCGGACGGGCCGACGCCGTACTCATTGGCGGTGGTTTCCTGGTTGCGGTGGAGAGCAAGCTGGGCAGTCAACTCGTTGAAGAGCAGCTTCGAAATCACTGCGTATCGCTGGGAATCCCCGCTTCGTCGCCATGGCATGTCACGACCTGGTCGCAGCTGGCGAGGGCGAGTCGGGCGGGCTTGCGTGACCCGCTCCCTAACGGTGTGGCGAGGTTCGTTCTCTCGCAATTTGAGGAGTACCTGAGGATGAATGGTTTCGGAGGTTTCGTAGAGGAGCATTTTGCGTTCTTCGCGCTGAGCGGTGAGAAGCGCGCGACCTTGACCAGGGAAGGCATAAGGCGCTCGCTTGCAGAGCTGATCGGGACGATAGCGGCTGATTGGGGAACGACGTGGCGGCCCGACGTGGGGAACATCCAGGCGAGAAACGTCGTCACGTTCGCGGCGCTCCGGCCCGAAGGCGAGGGGATCCTGCCGCACCTGTCGGTCGCCATCGACGCGGAGGGCGTTGAGATTTTCGCGAACATCGAGACGCAGCGATCCCATTCCCGCCTCATGCGCGCCTGGCGTCGTGATCCCGGCGCCTGCCTCGACTTCCTGGAACGGTTGGGCCGGCAGGACACGAGTGAGAGGCTGCTTGCTCCCTGGCGCCTGCGGGTGCTGCGCCGGATCCCGGGCAAGCTTCCGCGGGAGATCCTGGATTGCCCGGACCTTGACCTTTCACTTAACTCCCTCGCTTGCCTGGAGAAGGCCACCACACTGAGCTTGCTGGAGGGAACATTCGCACGGAGAGCCGATGAGGTATCGCCCGAGGTGAAAGTCTCAAGGACCTATCACGCATCATTCGTCCTGGCGCACGCAGACGATCTCGCCGGGCGGTTAACTAATGACGCGAGGGAGTTGGAGCCATTCTTCGAGTGGTTGGGACAGCCAGTGCGATAGGAGCCTCGCGGTGTGGCGACACCACGCAGTCGTTTAGCGCGAGCGGCAAGCAGAATGGTGATTGGATGAAGCTCGCTGAAGCGCACGTCTCGCCCGAGCCGCTGGATCGCTTTACAACCCTCCTTGGGGTTGAGTCGGTGGATCACCTCCGCCGGCTTGCTGCCGAGGTCGGGAGCCGCGCCCACGGCCAGTCACTGTGGAACGTGAACTCGACGATGCGAGGCGGCGGTGTCGCCGAGATGCTCGAGTCCATGCTTCCCTACGTTCGTGGGCTTGACATCGATGCGCGCTGGGTGGTTATCGAGGGCGAAGCGGAGTTCTTCGCGATCACGAAGAGGATTCACAACGCGCTGCATGGCCGGTCGGGCGATGGTTCACCTCTTGGACCACAACAGCGGCGCATCTACGAGGACGTCCTGGCCGACAACGCGCGGGAACTGGCCGCTGTCGTCGGCGCGGGCGATGTCGTCATCCTCCACGACCCCCAGACCGCGGGCTTGATTCCGCACATGTCCAGGGCTGGGGCACTGGTCATCTGGCGGTCACATATTGGGACGGATAAGCCGAATGAGGAGAGCGCGCTGGCGTGGCAGTTCCTGTTGCCGTACGTCACCGAGGCCAGGGCCTACGTCTTCTCACGCCGCTCCTTCATCCCCACGGTGCTTGACAGCTCGCGGTGCTTCGTCATCGCTCCATCAATCGACCCGTTCTCCACCAAGAACGCTGAATTGGATGCCAGCACAACGCGCTCGATCCTTGCGTATACCGGCCTGGTCGAAGGCCCACAGCCAGGGTCGACGGCATTCACGCGAAGTGACGGCACCCCCGGCCGCGTCGATCGCCGGGCTGACATTATTCGCCTCGGACCCGCACCGTCAGCGGACTCACCACTCATCGTCCAGGTTTCGCGCTGGGACAGGCTCAAGGATCCGGTGGGGGTCATGCAGGGTTTCGCGCTACTGCCGGAGGCGGCCGCGAGGTCAACGCCGCAGCTCGTCCTTGCCGGCCCCAACGTCAGCGGCGTAGCCGATGATCCCGAGGGTGCTGACGTCTTCAAGGAGGTACATGCTGAGTGGCGAAAGCTCCCTCATTCGGTGCGCCAGAACGTGCACCTGGCGAGCTTGCCCCTCGCCGACCTCGAGGAGAACGCGGCGATCGTCAATGCGCTTCAACGACATGCCACCGTGGTTGTCCAGAAGAGCGTCGAGGAAGGATTCGGTCTGACGGTGGCCGAGGCGCTGTGGAAGTCACGGCCGGTCATCGCCGGCGCCGTTGGCGGCATAAAGGATCAGATCAGCGACGGCGTCAACGGTTTGCTCCTGGAGCGACCGACGGATCATCAGGAGTTTGTGGATAAGCTAACCCTGCTCCTCGGCGATGCCACTCTCAGAGAAAGGCTGGGTCGCGCCGGCCGCCAGACAGTGATCGACCGCTTCCTTCCTACACGTCACATAGCAGAGTGGCTGGCGATGGTCGCCATGTTGTTCGGCCACCCCGCGGAGCCTGGACCAGGCCCTGGGCCGCCAACTGATGGGGGATAACACCGGCGGCGGCTATAGCCGTCCTCCAGGCCGCGGAGTACGTCCCCCTGCGCTCGGGCCGGCCTTCATGATGATCCCTCACCGAGGCCGGAAGCAGGGGTCGAGGCCCGGTCCTAATCGGCAGTGTTGGGTATGACGGTGACTGGAACCTCCAATTGGTGGCGGAGCGAGTCGGCGACGCTCCCGAGGACGAAGCGCTTGAATCCACCACGCCCTCGCGTGGTCAGGACGACGATTGGACTGGCGATACCTTGAATGAGGTCGACCAGGGTCGGGACGACTGGGCCTCGTGCGGCGGTGGTCAGGACCCTTAGCCCCTTGTCGGCAAGTTCGCGCTCCTGCTCGGCGAGATAGCGCTCGCACTCTTCCCGCTCGACCCTTTCCGTCTCCTCAATCAGGCTGCCGCTAGCCACGCCGGCGGCGTGGGATGCAGCGCCTGGAGCGAACGAGGCCATTGGGTCGAAGACGCGGACGAGCTGGAGTGGAGCGTCGAACGCCCGCGCGAGAGCAACCGCGTGTGGCAGCGCTTGCTCGGCGAGCGGAGATCCGTCGAGGGGTACAACGACTGTCTCATACATTGGGAGCTCCTTCACCCGATCTCACTGGCGATGCATCGATCCTGCCGCACGGACGGCGAT
The DNA here is from genome assembly GCA_009377665.1 of Dehalococcoidia bacterium. Lineage (GTDB taxonomy): Bacteria > Chloroflexota > Dehalococcoidia > WHTO01 > WHTO01 > WHTO01. The sequence continues at coordinate 34,687 of WHTO01000003.1, read as the reverse complement.
CATTCGAGGACCAGTCCGGCGATCATGTGCGCCGATGATCCCCGCGACCTCTACGCCGCCGCTATCCGGGGAGTCCCGGTCGGTGATGACCGCCCACTCCTGCAGGGTCACCTCGATGATATGTTTGCGGCGTGGGATGCGCCTGGCCACGCTTGAGTGCGCGATCCGACCAGCAGTTTGCTCGAACCAATCCTACACCCGGTTATCTGGCCCTCGCTTTCGCAACTACAGCTCGCCCCGAATTCGGGTTTGCGGCGCGTTCAAATGGCGTTGTCCCAGGTGAGCATGATCTTTACCTGCACCCTGCCTCGGGCTTGGCTGGCAATCGGGAAAAGGGGTCGATGTGCACAACGGTAGCCGCCCCGCTCGATGGTCGTTGTCGCTGGCCGAGCAGCAACATTGCAGGCGCTGTGGTAGGAGGATCGAGGGTCCGCGACGCTCATCCCAATCGTCCGCGGCGGCAAGGCAGGGTCGGATTCCCCCGACCGCTGGCCATCGTTTCCTGTCTAGACTTGGGTGGGAACAATCCGAGCGAAGATCCCGGCCAGCTACTCCCCCGCCAGCCAGATCAACGTGTCGAGTGGAGGGCAAATGTGGAAGGCAAGCGAGAGTATCTCCAGGATCACGTCCTGAGCGCCGATGCGCTGATGTTCGATCTCAACGAAGAGGTGACGCAGCTCCGCAACGAGCTCGCCTCCAACAGGGACCGGCGCGGTAAGCCGCTGGTCAAACAGAGGAACCTCAACGTGGTCCTGACCGCCATGCGTAAGGGGACCGAGCTGCGCGAGCACGATGTGGCTGGGCCAGCCTTCGTTCAGGTGCTCGACGGAGCCGTGGAAGTGCGCCTGGACAACAGCACGATCGGTGTATCCAAGGGCCAGATGGTGGTGTTCGACAGCCGTGTCCGTCACCACGTCAGAGCCCTCGAGGACTCTGCCATCCTGATCGGGGTCACCGGCGAGCCGGGCGGATCCTAAGCGCTCTCGGACGCACAGCAGGCATCAATCGGATCGGAGGTTCGCGGGGTGACGAGAACGGGACTGGTGCTGGCCGGGGTCGTAGCCTGGCTTGCGGTTGCCGGGGCGGCGATCGCGCTGCAGGAGTGGGATCAGTTCTGGGGATTCTTTGTCCTGCTAGTGCTTGTCGTGGCTGCGTGGGCGATCGGCGAGTGGGTCACCGAGAAAGTGCTCCTGGCTGAGGAGGACAGGTAGGTGTCCATCTTCACGAAAGCCTTTCGAAGCCGTGAGGTCTCGGATCCATCCTTCCTGCGCTTCCTTTTCGGAAACCGTGCAATGGCGCCGCTGTGGCTGCTCGCGCGCCTCTACCTGGGCTGGCAGTGGCTGCACTCAGGATGGAGCAAGGTCACCGGCGACGGTTGGCTAAACCAGGGTGGAGTGGCGCTCCAGGGCTACTGGGAAGCCGCCGTGCGCGTGCCTGAAGAAGGGAGGCCAACTATTACCTACGACTGGTACCGGGATTTCCTTCAGTACATGCTCGACCACGAATGGTACGAGTGGTTCGCCGTGGTGATCGCCACGGGCGAGGTGATCGTCGGGCTGATGCTGATCGCGGGAGCGTTTACGGCCATTGCGGCTTTCTTTGGCGCGTTCATGAACTTCAACTTTCTGCTGGCTGGTTCCGCGTCGACCAACCCGGTGCTGTTTGTGCTGGCCCTGCTCCTGATGGGGGCCTGGAAGACGGCTGGCCACATCGGTGTTGACCGCTGGCTGCTGCCGGCCCTCGGCGCGCCCTGGTCACCAGGCGGGCTGTTCAGGAGGGAAGCTCAACCGCACCGAGGGTGACGCCAGATGGCGTTCTAGCGTCGTGACGCTCACCCAGCGCGCACGGTCGATTGGTCGGACGTGGGCGCCTCGGAGACATCCGCGATCTCGGACACCGCCGTGACAACGGCCTCCTCCGACTCGGTGTCAAAGACGTGCATCCTCGACATGTGAAACGCGACTTCGACCTCACTCCCCGCCTTGACGCCGGCACGCGGGTCGACGCGGGCGAGGAACTGCGTGCCCCCGGCCGCCAGGTAAAGGAAGATCTCGTTCCCCATAAGCTCTGTAATCTCGACCCGCACGCGCACCGTCGACGTGTTGGCGAGTCCCGTGGGCACGAACTCCGAGTGGTGGATGTCCTCCGGCCGCACTCCCAGGATCACCTCCTTGCCGAGGTAAGCACGCATCCGCCCCTCCTGCTCCCGCGGGACGTCCAGGCGCAGGCCGGCTGCTTCAAGGCGCAACCGGCCGTTGTCCTCCGTGGTGGTCACGCGGAAGAAATTCATCGCTGGACTGCCCATGAACCCGGCGACGAAGAGGTTGGCGGGGTGATCGTACAGTTGCTGGGGCGTGCCGACCTGCTGTAGCTCGCCCAGGTTCATGACGGCGATCCGGGTGGCCATCGTCATCGCCTCCACCTGGTCGTGCGTTACGTAGATGAAAGTGGTGCCGAGGCGCTGGTGGAGCTTGCTGATCTCGGCCCTCGTCTGCACGCGCAGCTTGGCGTCGAGGTTGGAGAGGGGTTCATCGAAAAGGAAGACCGCGGGCTCGCGCACGATCGCACGGCCCAGCGCCACGCGTTGACGCTGTCCCCCCGAGAGCGCCTTGGGCTTGCGATCCAGCAGTTGCTCGATCCCCAGGATCTGCGCGGCGCCGTCGACGCGGCGCCTGATCTCGGCCTTCGGCATCTTGCGGAGGCTCAACCCGAAGGCCATGTTGTCGTAGACGGTCATGTGCGGATAGAGCGCGTAGGACTGGAACACCATCGCGATGTCGCGGTCACGGGCGGGCACGTTATTGACCGCCCGCTCGCCGATGCGGATCGTCCCTTCACTGATCTCCTCCAGGCCGGCCAGCATGCGCAGGGTGGTGGACTTCCCGCAGCCGGAGGGACCGACCAGGACCAGGAACTCCCTGTCAGCAATCTCGAGGCTGAAGTCGCGCACAGCCGTCCCGCCCGGAAAGTGCTTTGAGACGTCGTCGAAGGTCACGCTGGCCATGGCTTACCCCTTAACTGATCCCGCGAGGACGCCCTGCACAAAGTAGCGCTGCAGGGCGAAAAAAATTAGCAGCGGCAGCGCCATCGAGACAAACGCCGCCGCCGTCAATAGCTGGTACTGCGTCCCGAACGAGCTGACCAGGTTGCGGATCGTCAACGTCATCGGCGCCAGCTCCGGGTCGCCGAGGTAGATCAGCGCGATCAGGAGGTCATTCCAGACCCAGAGGAACTGGAAGATCGCCAGGGCAGCGATCGCCGGGCCTGAAAGCGGCAACACGATGCGGAAAAAGACCCTGGCGTCCGACGCTCCATCGAGGTACGCAGACTCGAAAAGCTCCCTGGGCAAAGCGGCGAAGAAGTTGCGCAGCAGGAAGACAGCGAAGGGCAACCCGTAGGCCGTGTGAGCGAGCCACATCGAAGTAAAACTGTTGATGCCGAAGAGGTTGCCACCTATCAATGGCATCTCGGTCTCTATCGTGACGTTGCCGAGGATGCGCAGGACGGGGATAAGCGTCATCTGCAGGGGGACCACCAGAAGGCCGACGACCACGAGGAAGAGGGCGTTGCGGCCGGGGAACCGCATCCAGGCGAAGGCGTACGCCGCCATCGCCGCCACCAGTATCGAGAGAAGGGTGGCGGGGACGCTGATGATCAGGCTGTTCAGGAACGCCCGCCCGACGTTGCGCTGGGACAGCACCTGGTCGTAGTTGTCCAGGGTGAAGTTCCACGACCCTGTCAGCGCGGTCCACCAGCCGGTACTGGCGATAGCCGCAGGCTCGCGGAACGAGCTGATCAGCAGGGCCAGCGTCGGGATGCTCCACAGGATGACGATGCCGATCAGGACCAGGTGAAGCACGCTGCGCTCGAAGAGCCGTCCAAACATAGCCAAAGGTCCGCCTCCAGTCTTGCCCTCGTCGCGGACGGCGCCTGTGGCGGTGCGTTCTGGTGAAAGGGCGGCGGGGGCTTCCTGGTTGGCGGTCATCGGGCCTCCTCCTGCGCCTGGAAGCGTCGTATCGTCAGGACCATCACAGGGACGACAAAGGCGAGCAGCACGACGGCCAGCGCAGCGCCCACCCCGAAGTCACGCACCTCGAACGCCTGCTTGTAGAACAGGGTGGCGACGATGTCCGTCCCGAAGCGACCACCGGTCAGCACGAAGATCAGGTCGAAGTTCTTCAGGGCCTGGATGATTAGCGTGGCGGCGATGACGACGATCGTTGGCATCATGATCGGCAGGATGACGCGCCGAAACACCTGCCATTCGTTGGCGCCATCGACGCGTGCGGCTTCAAGCACCTCGGTCGATATCCCCTTCAGGCCGGCTGACAGGATCACCACGGCAAAGCCGGTCCACATCCAGACACCCACGGTGATCAGCGAGAAGTTATTGATCTGGAACGGCGCCGTCCATGTTTCCGGTCCAATGCTTGTGAACCAGGTCTGCGGCCCACCACGATCCTGGAGCCACGGCACGGGGTCCCCACCGAGGCGAGCCAGCACGGCGTTGACCGTCCCCTGGTCGGGATCGAGCTCGTACATGAAGCGCCAGATGACCGCGGCCGCCACGAACGAGATGGCCATCGGTATGAAAATCGCGGACTTGGCCACCGATTCGTAGCGGACACGCCCGGCGAGGACCGCGATCAGCAAGCCGATGACGACGGTTACGGCAGGAAACACCACCAGCCAGAGCAGGTTGTTGAGAAGCGCAGTGTGGGTATCGGCGGAGATCGGTTGAGGGTTGTCGATGATGAACTGGTAGTTCTCGAAGCCAACGAAGCTGCTGGAATCGCCGTCGAAGAAGCTCCGCCGCACGGTATCGATTACCGGCCAGACGAGAAAGACGGCGACCAACGCGAGGGCAGGGGACATCCACAGCCAGGGCACCCACCAGTTGCGACCGATCACGCCAGACCTCCCGGTGTCGCGGGAGAGCCAACCCTGCACCGGGTTGACCCTCCCGCCGGGTCTCAATGCCCGGCCTCACCGCGGTGAGGCCATTAATCCCTACTGCGCGGGGAACGCCGCCTCGATGTCAGGCAGGATGTCGTCCAGGTTCCCACCCTGCATGTAAGCGATAACGCCCTGGAAGACCGCCGCGCCCACGCCTGGCGGCATCGCGTCGTCAGCGTCGAAGCGGAAGATCGTGTCCTCCGCGGTCAGCTGCTCCGCCACCTGGCGGTCGAGGTCGGTGGGGTAGGCCTCGAGGTCAACTTCGGTGTTAAACGAGGTGAAGCCGCCACGCTCGACCCAGACCTGCTGCGCCTCGGCGCCGGCCAGGTACTCGGCGAATGAGCACGTCGCCGGGTCCGAGTTGAAGATCATCATCACGTTGGCGTCGCCGGTGACGCCGCCCGAAAACTCTTCGTTGATCGACGGGAACGGGAAGTAGTTGAAGTCGGTCCCCGGCTCCAGGCCCTCGGGGAAGCCGAGGCTTGTATCAGTGATAAACCCGGCGTTGAAGCTTCCGAGGTAGCGCATGTAAGCCTCGGGGGGATCGCTGAACAGCGGGACGCTGCCCTCTGAGAAGGCAGTGGCCAGCGCGGTCTCGGCGCCACCGAGCAGATAGCCCTCGGTGAGGAGGGTCCGTCCGAACAGCTCCCAGGCTTCCCGGACCTCGGGCGCGGAGTAAGGCAGGCTGCCGTCGACCCACTGGTCGTAGAGGTCGGGTCCATGCATGTGCAGGAAGATTTGCTGGATCCAGTCAGAAGCGGGGAAACCAGTGCCCGCTCCCGCCTCTTCAGCATCGGAGAACGGCGTTCCGCCGTCAGCGACGATCTGGTCGGCCAGTGCCAGCATGTCGTCGAAAGTTGCCGGTATTTCATAGCCCGCTGCGTCGAACGCGGTCGGGTTGTACCACACAGTGGCCTTGTTCCCGGCCTTCATGAAGATGCCGTACAGCTGGCCGTCCACCGTGCCCAGGTCAATCACGGACTGTGGGTAAATGTCAGCCAGGACGCTGGTGTCGAAGCAATCGTCCAAGGGTGTAAGCTCGCCCGCCTGCGCAAGGTCACGGAAGATGCCAACCGATGCCGGGAGCGCCATGTCGGGCGGGTCCCCACCTTCGACCCGGGTCGTCAGGATGGTGTTGATGTCGCGGTCGCCCGTGAACTGGACGCTCGCGCCTGTGTCTTCCTGCCATGGCGAGTACATGGCTTCAAAGTCGTCGATCTCCTCAGCGCCCCAGAGGCCGAGAGCGTCGACACTTTCGCCGCTGAGGTCTTCGGTGGGTTCTTCCTCGCCGTTGTCATCGTCCTCGACGCCGGGCGTCGGCGTGCCCGCCACCTCGGTTTCTTCCGCTTCTGTCTCCGTCTCTTCTACGGTCGCGTCATCGTCGTCGTCATCATCATCGTCGTCATCGTCGCCACACGATGCCGCCAGTGTCAGAGACGCCGCCACCAGACCAAAAACTAACCATCGCCAGAACTTCACACGTCCTCCTTTCGTGCCCCCGGGGAGGGAGCGCGCTTAGCCGTCGTGGCCCCGGGAGGAGGCCTGCGCGTGGCTGATCCGCGCCTACCGCAGAGTCTATCACTCGGGCTCGGGGTGGCCGCGGCTGGCCGGCCGCAGCGGATCGGGCTTCTCCCCCTACTCTCACCGAACACCAGGAGGAGAAGGGCTCCGACGCAGGCGGCAGCGAGCGACGCCAACAATACAGCCACGCGCGCGGCGTCGATGACCTCGACGGAATCGAAGGCCAGCTCGGTGATGAATAGCGAGACGGTGAACCCTATGCCCGCCACCGCCGCAGCCAGCGCGATGTGACGAATCCTCAGGGATGGGTGCAGTTGGCCGATCCCTGTGCGCTGGGCAAACCATGCGAATGCGGTGATGCCGAGCAACTTGCCGACGACAAGGCCGCCGATGATACCAAGGCCGAGCCGGTCGCTGAAGGCTTCGCCCAGGTCGCCGACGTCAAGGCTCACACCCGCGTTCGCGAACGCGAAGACCGGCACAATTACGAAGCTTGTCAACGGGTGAAGCCGGTGTTCCAGGGCGGACAGCGGCGTGGGGCGCTCATCGTAATCCCCCGGATCGCGCAAGCGTGCCGGGATGAGGGTCGCCAGGGCGACGCCAGCGATCGTTGCGTGCACACCGGACTCGAAGGTTGCCACCCAAAGGAAGGGTGCCAGCAACAAGAAGGGCCACGCGCGGCTGACGCCGGCAAGGAGCATGACGGCGCCAATGGCGAATACGGCCCCGGCGAGTGCAAGGGCCGTAAGATCCACGCCTTCGGAGTAGTAGACGGCAATGACCGCGATCGCCCCGAGGTCGTCGACCACGGCCAGCGTCAGCAGAAACGTCTTGAGCGCGGCCGGGATGCGCTTTGAGAAGAGCGCCATCATTCCAGCGGCGAAAGCAATGTCGGTTGCCATGGGTATTCCCCAGCCCCTGCCGACATCGGTCCCGGCGTTGAACAGAAGGTAAATGCCGGCGGGCACCACCATGCCGCCGAGCGCCGCCATGACGGGGAGGGCGGCCAGCCGCGGATGCCGCAGTTCTCCAACGACCAGCTCGCGCTTGATCTCCATGGCGACGACGAAGAAGAAGATCGCCATCAGCAGGTCGTTGACCCAGTGCTGAAGATTGAGGCTGATCGATAGGCCGGACAGACCGAGCGTCAGCTCGGTTCCCCAGAATTCGCGATATTCTGAGGCGAGCTCGGAGTTGGCGACAGCGAGGGCCAACAGGGCAGCCCCCAGCAGCATCGCGCCACCGGCGACCTCGGTACGTAAGAAGTCCTGGACCGGCCGGATGAACCAGCGCTCCCTGAACCAGCGTGCTGGCGGGCGCGCGGGCCTCCGGCGATCTGGCTGCGTTTGCATCAAACCCCCGACGACAACGGCAACAAAAAGGCCGGCTATTGCCGACCAGACTTCCCGGCGCACCTACCCAATGCTTGTTCGTGTTGTGGGCAGCCTAGATCGTAACAGCCAGCCCCGTGCGCGGGCGCGGCTTTAAGTCCGGCCCACGTTGCCGTTGGGCCCCAGCCTGAACGGGGGCCTTGAGCGACGCAGGGCCTCGAGGATCGACAGGTCGTCGGTGTTCACGACGTCGACATCCCAATCGAGCAGGTCGACGACCCGGTGGACATCATTGACGGGCCCGGCGAAGACCAGCCAACCGCGATGTTTGAGGCCGGCGACCGCCTCTTCGTTGAAGAGGCCGGGCCCGATCGATACTCCAGCAAGGAAGCCGGTGTCTTCGGCTCGCCAGAAGCGTGCAAAGTCACTGGAGCGCAGGAGGTAGATCGTCTTCAGCTCGGGGTGTACCTGGACCAACCTGGATAGCACGCGCAGATTGCGACTGCCGACATAAATCGAGTTCTGGTTCACGCCTTCGAGGAAGCGGCCAAGCGCCTCGATAGTTGCCCGGTCGTTGGCCTTCAGCTCGATGAAAGCGTCGGCTCTGCCGTCCAGTTCGCGCCAGGCCTGCGCCAGGGTACGTCCCGGGTTCAGCCGGGGGATAGGCGGGTAGCGAAGGCTGTGCTCCACGCGCAGGGCGCCGTCCGCGTACAGGACGTCGAACTCGACCATCGATGCGCCGTGGCTGAGGGCGCGCGACATGGCGGCAGGGTCGCGCCCCGCGTTGTGGGCAAGGCCATCGACATCGCGAGCTGGCAGCAAGGTATCCGGAGCGTTGCCGACATACAGGTCGGGGTAGCTGTCGAAAAGCGCGACCTGGAGACGCTCCCACTGGCTCGAGGTCATCGCTACCGCGAGCAGCACGGGCAGAAACAGGCCGATTAAGAACGGCTGGATGGCGTTGCTCATGACGAATCCTCCCGCCAAGGAGGACGCTGCGCCCGGGGGGACGGCGCACTCCTT
>WHTO01000003.1:0-25846 GCA_009377665.1 Dehalococcoidia bacterium | reverse complement strand
CTTTCAGTGGTCGGCGAGGTTAGCTGACGGGTTCGGGCTGAAAGGAAGCTGCCCTCGGCCGCGTAGGCCGTACACCCCTGAAACTGGTTCCCCCGCTCCGCCGTTTTCGGCGGATTAGACCATCGGAGCATCAGGATACGGCGACGGCGACAACAGATCAACTGGCGCTACCGAGAGCTGGTGGGTGCCGCTCCGACTGTGACGCAGTTGTGACCGTCTGGTTCCGGCCCGATGCCACGGATTCGAACCTGCGCCGCGGCTATCCTTCCACTATGCCTGGCGAACGAATCCCCACCGCGCCGCGCGGTACCAGCGATAGGCTTCCCGAAGAACAGCCCTCCTGGGAACACGTGATTAGCACAGCCGAAGAGGTTTGCCGTTTGTACGGCTACCAGCGCATTGACACCCCGGTGTTTGAAGACGCCGGGGTCTACCTGCGAACGACCGGGGACTCCACGGATGTCGTGCGCAAGGAGATGTACATCTTCGAGGATCGGGGCGGTGAGAAACTTGCGTTGCGTCCGGAAGGGACGGCCGGCGTCTGCCGCGCCTACCTTGAGCACGGCATGAGCAACCTAGTCCAGCCGGTGCGCCTCTTCTATATTGCCCCGGTCTTTCGCTACGACCGGCCGCAGGCGGGACGCTATCGCCAGCACCACCAGTTTGGCGTCGAGGCCCTGGGCGACGCCGACCCGGCGCTCGACGCCGAGGTTATCGACCTTCTGCACACGTTCTATCGCCGTCTCGGCCTCGACGACTTCAGGTTGCAACTCAACAGCATCGGCGATGTGATGTGTCGGCCCGCGTATCTTGAAAGGCTGCGGGCGTACTACGCGGACAAGCTGGATCTGTTGGACCGTGACTGCCGCGAGCGGCTGGAGAATAACCCCCTGCGCCTGCTCGACTGCAAGAATGCCGGGTGCCAACCCATCATCGACGCCGCCCCGGTCCTTGTCGATCACCTCTGCGAGCCGTGCAGGGATCACTTCGCGACCGTCCGTCGTTGCCTGGAGCGTCTTGGGGTCTCACACGACCTCAATCCGCGCCTCGTTCGCGGCCTCGACTACTACACACGCACGGTCTTCGAGTTCCAACCCCTCGTCGAAGGGTCGCAAAGCGCTCTCGGAGGCGGCGGGCGCTATGACGGATTGATCGAGCTGCTGGGAGGCAAGCCCACGCCTGGTGTCGGGTTTGGTACTGGCATCGAGCGAATCATCTTGAACCTCAAGCGCACGGAGGTCGCTGTCCCGGGAGGGGCGTCTCCGGAGCTCTTCGTTGCCCACATGGGCGACGGCACAATTGAAGCCGCGCTGGACATCCTGATGCGTGCTCGAGGCGAAGGAATTTCAGCGTTGATGGCTACCGGCGGGCGCAGCTTGAAGGCTCAGATGCGGCAGGCCGACTCCAGCGGCGCGCGGTACGTAGCGCTGATCGGCGAACGCGAGCTCGAGAGCGGAGAGGTAACGCTGCGCGACCTCACGACGAGGTCGCAAGAATCCCTGCCGGTCGCCGACGCTATCTCCAGGCTAACCGCGAGCTAACGCAGGTCGGTGCAGTTGGCGACGACGCCAACGAAGTCGGGGGTGGGCCCGTTTCGCCAGCTAACGACCCACTGCTCACCGACCTCGGGGAAGCTGGCGAGCACCCGCGTTGCCGGCTCGACTCCGTAGTATCCGCCACTCAGCAGCTGGTCGCCGGGATCGCAGGCAACCGAGACGCTGACGGTCTGGTTGGCGCCCCCGTTGCCCGTGGTCTGCACGATGTTGCGGTAGCCCGCTTCGCGCAGGAACGGACCGTGGGCGCCATCCACCATGTCGGCGTTCAGGTTTGGGACCCTGATCCGCGAGTTGGTGGTAAAGGGCGGGCGGCGGAATGGCACCTCCAGGCGCATCGCGGCGGCCTGGCCGTTGTTGTCGATCCTCAGGAGCTCGCGCCCAGGTGGCGGGCTTCCGGTAAGGACGCTTGTGGCGTTGACACGGTTGAACTGGCCCAGGTTGAAGACAGCACCGATACCGTTGCCGGCGAGGACGCTGGTGGCCGTGAGGAAGACCACGACCAACATCCCGCCCAGCGCCGCGCTGATGAAGTTGTCCTTTTTCATTCGGCCCTCCTTGTTCGCTGCCGATCCCGGAAAGCATAAGGCAGTCGGTCACGTGCGGTCACACGCACGAACGGATCGCACGGCACACGTCAGAGGCCCCGGCTTGCGCTTTCGAGCTCGTCGATCTCCTCCCTGGCGAGCGCCAGCGTTGGAGCTGCAAGCTGGTCGGCGAGCTGCGCCGGCGTGTTGGCGCCGACTATCGGTGCAGCCACGATGGGGTTCGCCAGCAGCCAGGCCAGCGCCACCGCCGCGGGGGATGTCGAATGGGCTTTAGCAACCCGGTCGACCGCCGCCAGGACGGTGTATCCGGCGTCGTTCGTATGCTGGGAGACTCGCGAGCGGCGGGCGCTGTCGATGTGAATGCCCGGCCGATATTTCCCGGTCAGGAACCCTGAGGCGAGCGGACTGTAAGGGATCACCGCGACGGCCGCCTCGGCACAGCCGGCCATGAGCTCGGCTTCGAACTCGGCGCGGTGTACGAGATTGTAGCGGGGTTGCAGGGTCTCGAAGCGGGGTAGGCCACGTTCGACGCTAACCCCAAGTGCCTCGCGCAGAAGCGGCGCTGTGTAGTTCGACGCGCCGATGTAGCGCACCTTACCGGACTGGATCAACTCGTCGAAGGCGCGCAGGCTTTCCTCTATCGGCGTGGACTCGTCCGGCCAGTGGCACTGGTACAGGTCAATCGTTTCGACCTGCAGCCGCCTGAGGCTGTCCTCGGCTGCGCGCTTGATGTGGGCCGCTGACAGTCCCTCGTCGTCTTTGCCGCGCCACATCGGTCCGCGGACTTTGGTCGCTACCACGATCTGGGCACGGTTGCGTCGGTCGGCCATCCAGCGGCCGATGATCTCCTCGGCTACGCCGCCCTGGTTGCCCTTGACCCAGCGCGAGTAGATATCGGCGCTGTCCAGGAAGTTACCACCTGCTTCCACGAAAGCGTCCATCGTCGCCCGGGCATCCTGTTCGCTGGCCGTCCAGCCCCACTGCATCGTGCCCAGGCAGAGCGGCGACACGCGGAGGGTCGTTCGGCCAAGCTGTCGCGGTTGCATGGCCCGAGGTTAGCCTAAGCTCGGCGGTGGATGGACGGACCGAACGCTGCGCCAGTTCCGCGCAACGGCACCCGAGAGGCGGTCGACACTGTGGGAGTGAGAGTGAGAGTTCATTGAGGGTACTGGGTCGAGAGACGACCGCCGAGAAGCGGGAGATCGAGCTGCTGCACCGCGTCTATGGCCGCGGCGTCGATCGCTTCATGCGGCTGGTCTCCGCGCTCTCCGAGGAGCGCTGGAAACGCGTCGTTGGGGGGCAAAGGCCGCCGCAACATGCTCTCGCGCGCCTCGTCGTGGCCAGTTCAAACGGCAGCGAACTGGCACGGGCCGCGCTGGCCGGGCGCGCCAGGCTGGTACCTGGTGATGGCGATCCCACCCCCGACGAGACGTCGCTATCCGACCTGGTGTCAGAATCGCCCGAGGCGCTTCTCAACAAGCTGCGGAGTGAAACGGGCGAGCACCTTGGCCTGCTCCTGAGCGTGGCCGATGATGACGTCCTGCGGATTCCGGCGCGTGTACCGTCGTGGAATCGTGATGGCACGCTCGGCCAGCTGTTCAACCAGTTCTATGTGCAGCTGGTCGCGAGCTACCAGGACATACGCGATCGCGCTGGTCCACCATGGCTGCAGCACTGGTTCCAGGCGTGGATGCCCGAAGTCGTGCACGACCTCTTCGCCAGGGCTGTCAGCCTCGTAGACCCGCTGATCGCTCCCAGCATCGATGGACCCGTTGGCGGCCGCGTTTGCCTGGAGGTAACCCATCCGGTAAGAAGCGTCTGGACGCTCTCGCTGGAGCAGACCGGGAGAGTGCTCGCGCAGCCGGGCTGCGATGGCGGCCAGAGCGGGCGGATCAGCGGCAAGGCGCCGGCGGTCTTCGACTTCCTCATGGGTGGGAGGGACGCCCCGCGGCCTCCGGGCAGCGGTATGGCCGTGGACGGGGATAAGGCCCTGGCCAGGCGCATCGCGGTATTCGACACCATGTGATGAAGGCCGTGGCCATCGTCCCCGCAGCCGGCGAATCGTCGCGAATGGGGTTTCCCAAGCCGCTGCTGCCCTGGGGCCCGGACGGCGCCACGCTCCTCGCCTACCAGGTCGCTGAATTGCAGGCCGCGGGGTGCGATGAGGTCATTGTGGTCACGGGCTCGGGCTCAGACGCCGTCAGCCGCGAGGCGGAGGCTGCCGGGGCGATCACAGCCCACAACGAGGATTGGCGGAGCGGGCCCGCCAGTTCTCTGCGCCGGGGAGCAGCGGCTGCGCCGATCAGGGACGCGATCGTCTTGCTCAAAGTCGATCAACCACGCAGTCGAGATATCACTGGGAGGCTGCTGGGCGCCCTGGCCTCGGGACCCGAAGTGCCCCACGTCCCTGCGTATGCCGGCCGGCGGGGGCATCCCCCCGTCGTGCCGGGCGTGCTGCTCGATGACCTGCGCGCGGTGGACGAAGAAAGCAGGGGGCTGCACCGCCTGATGGATCTCCATCCCCCCGTCCGGGTGGAGTTCGATGATCCATTGGTGCTTGCAGACCTCAATGACCGGGCGGCCTACGAGTACTGGCACCGGCGCCTGTTTGGGTTTGTCCGGTCGCTCCCGCCCTAGCCGCGGGCGCTGGAGCGGTGGTCCCGGAGAAAGTGATAGGGACGGGTGAGGCGACCCGTCCCTATCCGGTGCTTGACGTGCTGTGCCCGCTGGCGGTGGATCACTGAGGGGGTAAGGCACAGCCGCGTCGGGTGGACGATCCACTGCTAGGACCGTCATCAATCACAACGCCAGGATGGGCTATCGGATACGGGTCGGGGCGCGCGGCCCCGCTTTTGCCGCTATCCAGGGCCACTGTTATATTCCCCTTGACCTCCACAGCGGCCGGCGCAACCATGACTCCCCGCGCCGCAGCCTTCAAGACAGGAACCTGACTTGACCTCCCGACGACAACGACGCCGCGAGCGCGCTGGTGCTGCACCAGTCAGCAAGGTTAAGAGCTACAAGCCGCCGTTTCCTCTCAATCTGCTGAGCAGCCAGGTGACGTTCTACGTCATTGGCCTGTTCGCCATCGTTGGGTCGATCTTCTTCTTCGGGGGAGCCGCGTTCTTTGAGGATGACCCAATCGGCGATGGCGACGTTATCGACATACCGGAGCAGGACGAGGTGGTCAACCCGGACGATCCGGACGCCACGGCGACGCCGGAAGTCGAGGAGCTTATTCAGTACCCGGCGCCCCCGCCGTTAGCGCTCGACCCCGCGGTTGACTACCAGGCAGTGATCACGACGGCGCACGGAGAGGTCACAATCGACCTGCTCGAAGACGAGGCGCCGATCGCCGTGAACAACTTCGTCTTTCTTGCCCGCGAGGGCTTCTACGACGGGCTCTCGTTCTCGAGGGTGCTGCCCGGCTTCCTGGCCCAGGCGGGCGACCCGACAGGCATCGGCACCGGGGGGCCGGGCTACAGCCTCGACCTGGCGGCCACACCGACCCCCACACCCGATCCCGATGCTTCACCCACCGAGGAGCCGACGGCGAGTCCAACGGCCGAGCCCACCCCGACGACCGAACCGACGCCATTCTCCAATGAAGGCCGAGAGGGTCAGCCTGAACTCCTGCGCGGAGTGATGGCGATGGCTTTCGACAACAGGACCGGGCTGATCAACGGCAGCCAGTTTTTCATCGTACTGAGCGAGTCGTTGAACCTCCCCGCGGACGAACACGTGGCGTTCGGGCGGGTCATCGAAGGGCTCGACGCCCTCGAAGCCCTCACGCCACGCGATCCACAGGCCAACCCCAATGCTCCCGAGGGCGACGAGATAGCCTCTATCGAGATCGTCGAAGCCTGACCGCGAGCAGCTCTGGCCCAGGGATACGGCCCCTTAACATCGCCTCACCCTAGAATCGACCCCATGTCCTCTCTGCCCCTGGATGGCCTCACCGTGCTCGAGATGGGTGAGGGGGTGAGCGCCGCATTCTGCTCGAAGCTCCTCGCCGCGCACGGCGCGGAGGTCATGAAGGTCGACCCCATTGCCCGTGGCTCCGCGACTGACGAGGGCCTTTACGAGTACCTCCACTCCGGAAAGCGCAGCATCGCCATCGACATCGAGACTGACGACGGCCGCGAAGTCATCCGTCGCCTCGTGCTGCGGGCCGAGGCGCTTGTCGAGAACTTCGAGGCCGGCTACCTGGCCTCGATTGGCCTGCCTTTCGAGGACTTGCGCCGGCGCAAGCCCCGCCTGCTGATGACTTCGATCACTCCGTTCGGCCAGGGCATTGTGCACAGCGGCGATGCTGAGGCTGAATCAAGAGGCGCTGGCACGCCGGGCGATCGGGTCGGCCACCCCGATGCCGAGTACATTGCTGGCATCCAGGCCTTCGCCGCCACATCGGTGGGGCTTTACGCGTGTAACTACCAGGAGGTCGGCCAGTGGATCGACATATCGGTCCAGGCGTGCCTGGTTGCGTCGCTCGCGGTGGACTGGGGTGGCTCACGCCTGATTGAGATCCCGTTCCCAGTGACCGCCGAGGGGCGCCGCCCCACCGCAGAGCCGGGGTCGTCAATCCGCTTTTCTGATGTCGAGCCTGACCAGGCCGGGGCCCCTGTGCCGGGCGAGCACACCGAGGAGATCCTGGCCGACATCGGGCTGCGCGGGGACGAAATCGCGGGCCTCCGCGACCGAGGGGTGATATGAACCGGCTGCCTCTTTCGGGTCACCGCATCCTCGAGCTCGGGCGCGGCCTGGCGGCGGCCTATGCGACTCGGCAGCTCGCCGACGTTGGCGCCGAGGTTATCCAGCTGGGCGGGCGCGGCGAGCTTGAGCCGGAGGGGCTCAACGCGCAGGTTCATCGCAACAAGTACGGCTGCTCGCTGGACCCACGACCGGCTGCGAGCCGCGAACTGGTGCTGAGGCTGACCGCTCTCTCCAATCTCGTGGTAATCGATGACGATCAGCCAGGGATCGGCCGCGATGAGATCGTCGGGAGAAACGACGATTCCATCGTCCTTGTGATGCCAGGCGACCACGACCTGGGACTGGCGGTCCACGAGGCCGCTCGCGACTGGTCGTCGCTACAGCCCGCATCCATCGTCGGCATGTTCGCCGTAGCCGCTGCGGGGATGGCCCTGCAGCGCCGGCGGATGACCGGCGAGGGCGCCCAGGTCACCGTTTCTGCGGCAGGGGCGCTGCTGTCGTTGTCGGCTGCCCGGAGAGAGGCAGGCCCCGAGCAAGCCGCCACCGCGCTCCCGCCGGATCCCGCCGCGCTCCTGGAGGACGAGGATCTCAAAGCGCGTGCCTTTTTCGAGCCGGTGGCGCGACCTGGGGCGGGGGTTTCGATGATGGACGGGATCTCCTGGGCTATGTCGCGGACGCCGGCGCATGTGAGGCTGCCGGCCCCCGCGCCCGGTGAACACGACGACTACGTCCTGCGTACGTTGCTGGGACTGGGGGACAGCGAGGTCGCGGTGTTGGTGGCCGAGGGCGTCGTTACCCCTCGGCCGGCCTAGGGCTCCCTGCCACTTCGCTGGTCTCGGGAGCGGCCGTGGCCTTCGGTCGTATTCGGTAGGTGCACGCGCGATCGCCGCGCAGCAGGCTGGTGGTTAGCTTGACGTCTCCCCCGCTGATCCGGCTGACGAAGTCGACGTGCAGTACGCAGACCGCGCTGTTCTGGCGGGCGACGCTGTCATACGGGCAGGTGTATTCGCGGATCAGGATGTCGTCGCCGTCGACCATGGTGTCGGCCAGGCAGCCCTGCTCGCGGAGGATCTCGGAGGTAATCTCTGCCCTCTCCGCCAGCGGCCTGCCCTCTACCCGCTCCATGTGGGGGCGCGCCAGCTTGTTGGCGACCCGCTTGAGCAGCGTGTGGAGGCCGTCGCCGCCCGACTGCCTCCGGGTCTCGTCCATGAGAGCGACGGCGAGCTGGTCGTAGTTCTTCGGGAAGAGGCTTTCGACCCTGGGTGTGAGGGTATAGACCAGCGCCGGCCGGCCGACGGTACCGCGCTCCTCGTACGAGCGGATCAAACCGTCGCGCTCGAGCACCGTCAGGTGCTGCCTGATGCCGGTTGGTGTCAGCGAGAGGACGCGGCCGAGCTCTTTGACCTTGACCCGCCCCTGCCTGTGCAGGTAGTCGAGAATTTCTTGCCGTGTTGGTTGCAAAAGTGCTGCCCCGTTTACGCAGTAAGGGTAGCAAAAACCAGATAAACCTCGGCTAAGCGGTGCTTTGCTAGCCTTTCTTCATGCGAGTAGACGCCGTGCTTTTCGATATGGACGAAACGCTGATCAACCTCACAGCCACCCGTCCGATGCGCCTGCGCCGTGCCCTCGAGAAGCTGAACGAGCTGACCGGGGCCGACTGCGACATAGAAGGCGCCCTGGTCAGGGCCGAGGAGCTTCCGGTGTATACCGACCGGTTGAAGATCCTGCTCGGGGAGCTCGGCCACGCCGATTGTGACTACGGGCGGCAGGCTTATGAGGTCATCTTCGACGCGTCGCTGATGGAACTCCACGACGGCGCCGAGGACCTCCTGCTTGAGCTGGCCACGAACTACAAGCTGGGCCTGGTGACGAACGGACCCGGCCGCACCCAGACCCCGAAGATCGAGCGTTTCAAGCTGCTTGGCCACTTTGGCGGCGCCGTCGCCATCGGTGATGACTTCGGACATCCGAAGCCGGATCCCACGATCTTCCTCCACGTCGCTGCCGTCCTCGGGGTAGAACCGGCTCACACGATGTTTGTCGGTGATCGCCTGGACGCTGACATTGAAGGGGCCAAGCGCGCCGGGATGATTGCCGTCTGGTTGCACACCGTCGACCAGCCGGACTACGAGGGGCCGCCGCCCGACTTCGAGATCCGCCGCATTACCGAGTTGCGGCAGGTACTCGGGGATCTCGGCGAGCCGCTCATGGTCTCCCGTGGCCAGGCTGAGCCGGTGTCCTGACAGGGCCGAGCCTATAATCGATTGATGCCCGAGCTTTCCCACCTCGACGAGTCGGGTGCTCTGCGAATGGTCGACGTATCGGAGAAGCCGGAGACGCTGCGGAAGGCACGGGCTTCCGGCCGCGTTCACACCAACGCCGAGACTCTCCATCTGGTCACCTCGGGCGCCGCCCCCAAGGGGGATGTTCTCACCGCCGCTCGGATAGCGGGGATCATGGCGGCCAAGAAGACCTCCGACCTGATTCCTCTTTGCCATCCACTAAACGTGTCGGCGATCGATGTGCAGCTCACCCCCCGTGTCGAGGACTCGACCATAGAGATCGAAGCCAGCGTCACCACCACCGGCCCGACCGGCGTCGAGATGGAGGCCATGACGGCGGTGTCGGTCGCAGCCCTCACCGTCTACGACATGCTCAAGGCCGCCGACCGAGCGATTCGGATCTCGGACATCCACCTACTTGCGAAGTCCGGCGGACGCTCGGGTGACTACGTGGCGCCGGGGCACCTTCCCGTTGTCGAGGACTCACCGGAGGGATCGGCGCTTCCGGTCCCCTCGGTTATCCCCCTGCCATCTGCTGAGGCTGCGCAGGCCTCGACGGCCGGGGCTCCGGACGACAGCGAGGCCGCTGATGATCTCTCTGGGCCAGCCGAGCCCGACATTGAACCGACCGTGCCGCCCGAGGATGAGCGCCCGCCCGAGTTCGCCGGGGCAGCGATGCCAGGCGACGGGCGGAGCGGCGTAGGTGACGACCGGCTGGTGACTCTGCAGCTGCAGGGCGGCCTCGAGGTCGAGAACATCACCGAAGCGCTGCGGCGCGTTTACGAGCGAGACCCCGGGCTGGCAGCCTACGACCTGGCGGCGGTCGATGAGGGCGCTCCGCTGCGTCCAGCTGACGTCGAAGCCGCCGCGCCGATAATCGCCGGGTACTCACCGAAGGTCCTGGAGGCGCTGTACGACCGCGAGGCAGAAGTATCGGCGGCGCTATCCCGGATCCCGCCCCACGCCAGCCTCGCCGGGCCTCCCGGATCGATCCAGTGGGACGCGTTGGCGGACCTCCTGAGGGCGGCGATCGGCCGCGAGATAGGACTGGCACGGGCGACCAAGATCCTGCACAAGAAGCGTCCATCGCTGATCCCTGTGATCGACGAAGCGATCCTGGGCTACACGATGCGCGTCGCGGGCCCGCTACCGGCCGAGCCGGTTGACTGCGCCCTGAAGGTGATGGGGACGCTGAAGCAGGACCTCGACGCCAACGCGGAAGTGCTTGGAGGCGCGGCCGGCGAAGTCGAGGACGTGGAACTCAGCCCTCTGCGGGTCCTGGACCTCGCCATCCGCTCCCTGGCCTGATTCCTCCCGCCCCCTTTCAACCCAATGGTCTGGTGGCCGGCATCCGCCCGGGACTGAACTGGCGTGGACACGATGCTCAGGAGAGACGGGAGACGATGGGCTTGAGAGTCCCATCGGCGACCAGCGCGACGGTGTCGAACGGCGCGTAGAGCGCCGGGTCGAAGCCGCGGACGCCGACGGTGACGTTCTCCTCCGAGGCGTACAGGTAGAGGCCGAGGATGAGAAGGATATTGACCTCGGTGCCCGTCGCGGAGAGCTCGCTCGCGGCTTCGGTGAGGAAGGAGCGTAGCCGCCTTCTCAC
Source organism: Dehalococcoidia bacterium (assembly GCA_009377665.1). Taxonomy (GTDB): domain Bacteria; phylum Chloroflexota; class Dehalococcoidia; order WHTO01; family WHTO01; genus WHTO01. Next base: position 15,141 of record WHTO01000003.1, on the reverse strand, counting down.
CTCGCGCTCGACGAACGGCTCGGACTGAGGCGTGGCCATGATGTTAAAGCCGTCGCTCCCCGATAGGCGTTGGAGCGTCCACGAGTCCTCGGCGTCGAGCACGAGGCGCTGGCCGGACTCCATGGTCTTTAGCTCCTCGACGAGAGATTTCACGATCTGCTCGCGCTCCTCGCGGGCCTCGGGGAGGCGCTTGAGGGCTGTCGCGTCCAGCGTGTAGACGCCGCTGACCTCGTTCGTGAACCAGGCCCAGACGGCCTGCAGGCCGCCGAGGACTGAGACGTAGGAGCCCCCGTCGTCCTGCTTCCTGACGCCGAGGCGCACGGGCATCTTGAGGTCGGCCCGCTCGCCCGCCTGCAGTCGCGCGGCCAGCATCTTGGCCCTGAAGATGAAGTCTGAGCGCCCGGGCTCCTCGAGGGGCAGGTCGGCCTCGGGGGGTACCCAGAGGACGTAGGTGCCGTTCTCCAGCGCAGACGATAGCTGCTGCTCTGCTTCGGCCTTTGCCTGCTGCCACTGCCCGGTGGCCGGCTCGAACAGGGATTTGAGGCTGACGGCGACCTTCCGGTCGCCGGCCGAGGCGGTGAAGACATCGCCGTCGCGCTCGATGTCGCCGAGTGGGACATCCTGCTGCGTCTCCCACCAGGCCCGGAACAGGCGGAGCGCGACTTCGAGATGGTCCATCAACCGGCCCTGAACTCCTCGACGGCCTGTTCCACCAGCTCGGGCCGGTGGATAAGGTCGACGCCTGTCATCGCCAGCGCCTGGGCGACCTGGAGCATCGACTCCTGCGCGGCGGGAGCTGCGGCCTCGGCGGTGAAGCCGTGGGTGTGGTTCATGGCCTTGCCGCCCATCCCAAACATGGGGTGAATGGACGGCACGAGCTGGCTGACGTTGCCCATGTCGGTAGAGCCGCCGCTGACATCGCGGGCCCTGTCGATGAAGACGCGGCCAAAGCGCTCGGCGTTATTCCGGTAGACGCCGGCCAGCACCCGGTTGTGGCGGACGGGGTCGCAGGCGTCGTCGGCCCAGGAGTAGCTGAGCGTGGCTCCGGTGGCCAGGGCGCCAGCCTCGAAACACTTGAGCACGCGCACCTTGAGGTCCTCGAGGTAGCCGGGATCGAGAGCGCGGACGTAGAACTTGCCGGCGGTGTGGTCGGGGACGACGTTGGGGGCGGCGCCGCCGTCGGTGATGATGCCGTGGATGCGGGCGTCGCGGCGGATGTGCTGGCGTAGCTGGGCGGTCGCCTGGTAGGCGATGACGAGGGCGTCGAGGGCGTTGATGCCGGCCTCGGGCGAGGCGCTGGCGTGGGCGGCCCGGCCGCTGTACTCGACGTCCAGCCTCGATACTCCGTACATCGCCGGCGTGTCGATGTCGAGCAGGCTGGGGTGGGCCATCAGCGCTACGTCGACGCCTTCGAGGCAGCCTTCATCGATCATGCGGACCTTGCCGCTTCCCGACTCCTCGGCGGGCGAACCGAAGACGACGATCCGGACCTGGTCGGGCTCCGCGGCCGCCTTCAGGCCGATGGCGCCGCCCGCGGCGCAGGTCGCGATCAGGTTGTGGCCGCAGGCGTGGCCGATCTCAGGCAGGGCGTCGTATTCGCAGAAGTAGGCGACGGTCAGCGGCCCGCTGCCCCACTCGGCGCGAAAGGCGGTCTCCATGCCGTACGCGGGCTTCTCGACGGCGAACCCGACCGCGGCAAGGAGCTCGGCGAGGCGTGCCGAGCTCTTGAACTCCGCGAAGCCGAGCTCGTTGTCGGCGTGGATGTCGAGGCTGATCCTTACCAGCGTTTCGCGTGCTGCGTCGACGGCGGCAGTGGCTCGGAGTTTGGCCTGCTCGGTGGCGTCCAGGTCGGCGCTCCTTTCGGGTGTCCTACTGGCAGGGTATCGGAGTGCGGCGTCAGCCTCACGTCCGTCAGTGTGGCCCGAGGGTGGTGTCCTAGGCGGACGGGGAGGGGTGGTTGCCGTTCGGGTGTTGGTCCGGCGCTGGAGGGCGGGCGTGGTCTTCGTTCGTTGGTTTCTTCGTTAGTTCGTTTGATTGGTTTGTTCGTTTGTTTGTCGGTCCCCGGGTCGATGCTCTGCTTGCCTGCACGCCCGCGCGCCTGTCATGGATGATTCCTATCAGGCTGGCTGGTCAGAACGTGTCGCGAGCCGTGGGTGGTGGGCAGATCCAGCAGTGGCCTAACGGCGGCGGCTGGGAGACAATCCCCCTATACCGAGATGACGACCGACGTATTCGTACCTCCCCCGCCGGACACCGTGCTGGAGGGCCTCTGGCCCGCGCCGGTCCGTGTCGTGCGGGCTGTGCTGACCGGGAACAGCGTGCGGGTGCAGGCGGTGTCGGTGACCGATGGCCAGTTCTGGGACAGGATGATCCCGCTCGACCAGTACCGATCGCAGGTACGGGAGCTGCAGTCCGGGATTCACAGCTTCGACGCAAGCCCAAAGCTGTTCCGCCTCGCCACCGAAGCACTGCGGACGCAGCTCGCGCATTCCTTCGACCCGCAGTTCGCGGTATCGGTATCGCAGGTCGACCCTCTGCCCCATCAGATCGAGGCGGTGTACAAGCACATCCTGCCGTTGCCGCGCATTCGCTTTCTGTTGGCCGACGACCCGGGAGCCGGGAAGACAATCATGGCCGGGCTGCTGATGAGGGAACTGATGCAGCGGCACGACGTGAAGCGGGTGCTCGTCCTGTGCCCCAAGGGCGTCACCGATCAGTGGCGGCGGGAGATGTGGGACCGCTTCAAGGAGCGCTTCACGTTGCTGACGGGCGAGACGGTCAGGTCTGCCTTCGGGCAAAACGTCTGGGTGGAGCACGACCTGGTCGTCGCTTCGATTGACCTGGCGACCGAGGAGCACATCCAGCCGGGCCTGGAGCAGGCCGAGTGGGACCTGGTCATCTTCGACGAGGCGCACAAGCTATCCGCTTATCGCTACGGCAGGAAGATCGAAAAGACCCGCCGCTATCAGCTGGCCGAGAAGCTCGGTCCAAAGACTCGCCATCTGCTGTTGATGACGGCGACTCCACACAAGGGCGACCCGGAGAACTTCCGCCTGCTGCTGTCGCTGCTCGATGAGCAGGTGTTCGCATCCCAGGAAGGCGCTCAACGGGCGATAGAGGGCGACGACTCGCCTTACTTCTTGCGGCGAATGAAGGAGACGATGCGGGACTGGGATGGCAAGCCGCTGTTCCTGGACCGGCGGGTGTCAACCCCGCGCTATCAGCTGGCGCCGCACGAGCTGGCGCTTTACGAGGACGTGACCTCCTACGTGCAGAGGGAGTGGGGAAAGGCGGAGCGAGCCGAGGCGCGGGTGCAGCGCAACGTCGGGCTGGCGCTGACGATCCTGCAGCGACGGTTGACGTCGAGCCTCTATGCCGTGACGCGCAGCCTCGAGCGACGACGGGACAGGCTGACCGAGGCGCTGAAGGAGATCGGCAAAGGATCGCGGACTTCCGGTCTTCCGGGGCAGGACCCGGCCGACTACGACGAGGACTATGACGACAGCGAACAGGCCGAGGAAATGGTCGCGGGGGCGTCCGCGGCGCGGACGCCAGAGGAGTTGCGAGCGGAGATCGGCGAGCTGGAGAGGCTGATCGCCCACGCGCGGAGCGCGATGAGCGGCGGGCCGGAGCGCAAGGTCGAGGAGCTGCAGCGGCTGATCGGCGAAGAGACGGTCGCGAAGAGCGATGAGAAGATCCTGATCTTTACCGAACACAAGGACACGCTGGACTACCTGGCGCGCAAGCTGCGTGAGTGGGGCCTGAGCAGCACACAGATTCACGGCGGCATGAGCCTGCAGGACCGGGTGGCGGCGGAGAAGGAATTCCGAGGAAGCAAGCAGTTCCTGGTGGCCACCGACGCGGCGGGGGAGGGCATCAACCTCCAGTTCTGCCGGGTGATGGTGAACTGGGACCTGCCGTGGAATCCCAACCGGCTCGAGCAGCGCATGGGGCGCATCCATCGCTACGGTCAGCAGTACGACGTCCAGATCGTCAACCTGGTGGCGGAGAACACGCGCGAGGGGTCGGTGCTGGCGCGGCTGATGGAGAAGCTGGACAGGATGCGGCGGGCGCTGGGCCACGACCAGGTGTTCGACGTGATCCAGGATGTGCTGGAGATCGGGTCGATCAGGCTCGACGTCCTGATGAAGGAGGCGATCCTGGGGCGGCGCTCGATGGACGACGTGCTGGCGACGTTCGACGCGCTGGAGACGGAAACCGCGGTGGCGAAGGCGCGGGAGGCGCTGGGCGAGGCACTGGCGACCCGCTACATCGACATGGCCTTTCTGCAGGGCGAGGAGCGCGAATCCAGGGAGCGGCGGCTGACGCCGGAGTTCGTGGAGGACTTCTTTGCCAGGGCGTTCGAGTACCTGCGGGGGCGCCTGAGCCGGGGGCGGGATCGCGACTGGAGGCTGGAACACGTCCCCGTGTCCCTGAGAAAGGCGGCGCGCGCGGCCAACACGGGGGAACAGGGCGAGGAGAACCGGCTGATAACGTTTCACAAGGAGCGGCTGAACGCGGCCGTGCCAGCCGAATTCGTGGCCCCGGACCATCCGCTGTTTGACGCCGTCGCCGAGGCGATCATGGCGGAAGGCAAGACTGCCCTGGCGAAGGGGACGGTGTTCGTCGACCGGGAGGCCACGAGCCCGTACCTGGTCTGGCTGCTGGAGGCGGCCGTAGTGAATGGGGCCGACGACACGGTGCATGTGCGGCTGCTGGCGCTGAAGCAGGAGGGCGAGAGCTTCGAAGCTGTGTCGCCGGGGCTGGTGCTGGACCTGCCGCCCGATGAGACGGCGCCGGCAATCCCGCAGTCCCTGGTTGCCGTTGCTGACGGCGACCGGGCGGCCGCCGTCGCGGCCAGCCTCTACGCCGACGAGTACCTGGCGGAGGTGACGGCGCGCCAGGAGCGCGAGTGCGACATCGTCTGGAGCGCGCTCGACCGCTCGACGGCGGACTCGCTTGAGCTGCTGCGGACCGAGCTGGAGCGACAGCAGGCCGACCGCGAGAGTGGGCGCGGGCGCGACATGGACCTGGCCATCCGCACGACGAACCAGAAGATCGACGCGATCCTGGCCGAGCGGTCTCACCGGCAGGCGGACCTGGAGCGCCGGCGGGTGACGTCGCTGGTGGCGCCGCGGGTGGCGGGAGTGGCGGCGGTGATCACGGGCCCTGTGCCGGCGGTGGGCGTTGCCGGTGGGAACAAGCAGGAGATAGAGCTGGCCGGAATGCGGGTCGCGATGGAATACGAGCGGGCGCGGGGACGGGTGCCCGAGGATGTCTCGCGGCAGCACGCCGGTTACGACATCCGCAGCACGGGCGGAGACGGCGAGGCGCGCTATATCGAGGCGAAGGCGCACCAGGGCGACCACGGCGACGTGACGCTTTATTACACGGAGTGGCAGATGGCGCATCGGCTGGGCGAGGAGTTCTTCATCTATGAGGTGGCGGACGCGCTGGGGGCGCCGCGCCTGCGGATCGTCCAGGACCCGGTCGGCAAGGGCATCGAGCCCGAGGTAAAGGTGGTGGAGTACCGGATCGGGGCGGCGGCGCTGGCGGCACATGCGGCGCCCCCTGGCCTCGTGTCGGAACGCGGGGAGACCTCGCCCCCTGGCCCCTCGCCACGGCGAGTCGCCGGCGGAGACCTCTCCGCACCCGGAGAGGGGGGAGTGGAGGAGGGTGGCGATGGCTGAGCGCCGGCGGCGGCTGGTCGAGGTGGCGTTTCCGCTGGAGGAGGTCTCGGCGCACTCAAGAACGGAGACAAATTCCAAGCATGCTCATCCAAATACGCTCCATCCTTGGTGGGCGCGGCGGCCGCTTGCGGCGTGCCGGGCGTTCATCCACGCCTCGCTTGTCGACGACCCGGAGACCGCGGCGGAGCGCGAGGAGCTGCTCAAGGAGGTCGCCGACCTGGCGAGCTGGGACGCTGTGCGCAAGCCGGAGCAGGTCGTGCGGGCGAAGCCGGAGGGAAGCGGGCGGACCGGGGCGGAGCTGCTGGAGCGGGCGCGGGCGCGCATCCTGCGGGACAACGACGGCAAGGCGCCGCGGCTGCTGGACCCCTTTGCCGGGGGTGGTGCGATACCGCTGGAGGCGCTGCGGCTTGGCTGCGAGGTCGAGGCAAGTGACCTGAACCCCGTGGCAGTGCTGATCCTGAAGGGGACGGTGGAGTACCCGCAGAAGTACGGGCGGCCGCTGGCGGAGCAGCGGGCGCGGACCCTGGGGGAGACCTCACCACCTGGCCCCTCGCCACGGCGAGTCGCCCACGGAGACCTCTCCGCACCCGGCGAGGGGGAAACTGAAGGTTTCTCGGTGGCGGGGGTGGGTGGCGGGGTGCCTGGCTACATCCGGGAGATGGGTGAGGGGGCGCAGAGCAGCTTTGCCGAGAGTGAGATCGTCGCGGCCTACGAAAAGAACCCGCTGGCGGCGGACGTGCGCTACTGGGGCAACTGGATGCTGGAGCGGGCGCGCGAGGAGCTGGCCGAGTTCTATCCGCCCGATGAGGACGGGAGCGTGCCGGTGGCCTACCTGTGGAGCCGGACGGTGCCCTGCCCGAGCTGCGAGGCGACGATGCCGCTGATCCGCCAGTACTGGCTGGCGCGCAAGGAGAAGAAGAAGGTCGCGCTGCAGCCCGTGATCCTGCGCGAGGAGAAGCGGGTCGACTTCGAGGTGGTCGAGGGGCCGAATGTCACGGGCGACCCGGGCGAGGCACTGACGAAGCGCGGCGACACGATCTGCCTGGTCTGCAACCAGGTCCTGAAGGCCGAGTACGTACGGCAGGCGGGGCGGGACGGGAAGATGGGCGCGGCGCTGACGACGGTGGTGCTGGAGGCGAAGGGGGCGGGAGGTAAGCGCTATCGCGTCGACAGCCTGCGGGACTTCGCGGTCTTCGAACGGGCGGCAGCGAGGCTGGCGGAGCTGGAGAGGGAGCATGTCGGCGACCTGCCGCTTGTGCCCGATGAGCCAATGCCCACTCGGCTGACCGGCGGAGTCATAACGACGTTTGGCTTCGACACGTTTGGCAAGCTGTTCAACGCGCGGCAGTTGCTGGCGCTGACGACGTTTGCTCGGCTGGTTGGGGAGGCGCACCGGGAGATGGCGGCGGCGGGGCTGGGCGAGGAGTACGCGCGTGCGGTGGCGACGTACCTGGGGCTGGCCGTCGATCGGTTAGCCAACCGCTCGTCAACCCTTTGCCGCTGGGCCACCAATCATGAACACCCTTTGGACACATTTAGCAGACAGGCTCTTCCGATGGTCTGGGACTTCGCTGAGGTCAATGTATTGACACCGGGGGCCGGCGGAGCAACCTCTGCGTTTGTAGGAGTTGCAGGGCTCTTGGACACGTTCAACTTTAAGGGAGCATCGGTATCCATTCACAGGCGAGATGCGCGCGAGAGTTCGGCGGCCAAGTTCACTACCGCTGTGACCGACCCCCCTTACTACGACGCCATCAATTATGCGGACCTGTCAGACTTCTTCTACGCGTGGCTGAAGCGCTCTCTGGGGAGCATTCACCCAGAACTGCTCGCGCTGCCTCTCACACCCAAGAAGGAACAGGCAGTAATGAACGTCTACTTGGGGACGGCCGATGGTCGTGGCAGACGCCTAGATGCCCGGACGCGTTATGTCGAAGCGATGAACAATTCCTTCTCCGCTATTTCGGGGGCTGTCACCGCCCAAGGATCGGCAGGTGTTGTTTTTGCTCATACCGATCCGTCGGCATGGGCGACGTTGATCGAGGGATTACTCGCAGCCGAGCTCGCTCCCGACTCTTCCTGGCCTATTGATACGGAGCGACAGAGCAAGGTCTCAAATCAGGGACAAGCACGCCTAAGCACCTCTGTTTGGATGTCGTGCAGACGTTCCCCGATGAAGGGGAAGAGGGCATTTGCGGATGAGGTTCAAGAAGAGATGGGCCGCGAAATCCAGGGGAAGCTTCTCGAATTTTGGCAGCGCGGAGTCCGCGGGGCGGATTTCTTCATCAGCGCGATCGGGCCGGCGCTCTCGGTTTATGGGCGCTATGAGACAGTAGAAAGGCCGGACGGGAGCGTCGTGACCGTCGAGGACTTCCTCGAACTCGTGCGGCGCGAATCGACGGCTGTCGCCCTGCGCCAGGTGCTGCAGGGGGCGGACCTGGGAAAGATCGATAGCGCAACACAGACGTACCTGACCTGGACGTGGAGCTATGGCAAGGCGCCGCTCGATGCGGGCGAGGCGCACGCGCTATGCCTGGCAACGGGGGCGGACATCGACGTGGTGACGCGCCGGGACGCGGTTGCCGAAATGAAGAAGGAGGGGAGCAAGAAGCTGGTTCGACTGAAGTCAATCGCCGGGCGCGCGCGGGACGAGGAGCACCTGGGACGGGTCAACGGGGGCAAGTCGACGGCGCTGATCGACGAGCTGCAGTGGGCGGCTTACCTGTGGGGCGCCAACAGGGGCGGCGAGCTGGCGGAGTATCGCAACGGACTGGGCGAGGAGCGCTGGCGGGTGCTGAAGACGCTGGGCCAGGCGGTGGCCGAGTGCCTGCCCGAGGGCGACGACGACCGGCGGCTGGTGAGGGGCCTGCTCGGCTCGAACGTCATGGGCACGGCGCGGCCGGCGGTGGCGAAGGGCAGCGCGCAGGAGAGCATGGATCTTGGCTGAGGTCACGCTGACGAACAAGGACATCCTGCGCCGGGCGATGGACCTGTACGTGGGGGCAATGCGCCGCTTCATCAAGGAGCGGCTGATGGCGAAGCATGGCGACAGCTGGTTCCAGCAGGGTCTGATGAACAGCCTGCCGGGCGACCAGCAGCGGCAGATCGAGGCCGAGGCGAAAAAGAGGGGATCCGACAGGGTCGACGTGCTGGAGCCCAAGCACTTACAGCGGCTGATCGAGAAACAGTTCAACCGCAGCTTCGATGGCGTCTGGCGCGACTACAACGTGACGAGCACGCGGCTGCGCCAGGTAGCGAACGCACGGTTGGATGTGTCTCACGAGTACACGCGGGACTTCTCGACTGACGAGGTCGCGGAGGTGCTGCGCGCGATGGTGGGCATCCTGGAAGGACCGCGGCTGCCCGAGGCGAAGGAGGTAGCCGACCTTCGTGTGCTCCTCCTGGGCCAGGGGCGGGAGACGAAGGCGCCGGCCGCCGTCGAGGCGAAACCGGCGCCGCCCGGTGAGGTGCCCTACTGGTGGCAGGCGGCGGAGCCCCACGACGGGTTCAAGGACCCGGCGAAGATCGATACCTCGCTGTTCGCGGCCTCGCTGGGGAGCGTGGCGGCGGGGGCGGCGCGCGAGGAGTACAGCAACCCAAGCGTGTTCTTCGCCGGCACGTACTTCACCGAGAACCTGGTGCGGACGATAGCCGACGTGGCGAGCCGGATGCAGGGTGGGCCGGGGGCGGCCGCAACGGAGCTACAGACGCCATTCGGCGGAGGAAAGACGCACGCGCTGCTGGCGCTGTACCACCTGGTCAAGAGCCCGAGGGAGTCGCTGGCCGTACCGGGTGTGCGCGAGGCGCTGGGCGACGTTGTCATTCCCGAGGGGGCGCGGATCGCGGTCTTCGATGGGCAGGAGTACGGCAGCGACGTGATCCTGAAGGAGGACGGGACGACGGTGTCGTCGCTGTGGGGGGAGATAGCCTACCAGCTCGACCCGATGCTCTACCGCGAGCGTGTCCAATCGTCGGACGGGAAGGGCGAGGCGCCGGGCAATGCCGCCTTTCGCGAGGTGCTGAACGGGGCGTCGCCCTGCCTGATCCTGGTCGACGAGATCGTCAGCTACCTGGTCAAGCTGAAGTTCTCGAATCAGAAGCGGGTGGTGAACCTCTATGCGCAGACGGTGCAGTTCCTGCACGACCTGCTGCGGCAGGTTGGGAACATACCGGGCGTCTGCTTGCTGCTGACGCTGCCGAAGAGCAAGACGGAGTGGGGCGGCATCGATCCTGCCGGGCTGCAGCGGGAGCTGGGGATCCTGGATGAGATCCGGCCGCGGGCCGAGGCGGTGGTGGCCAAGCGGACGCCCGTCGAGGACGCCGAGGTCTACACGCTGATGAGCAGACGCCTGTTCAAATCGGTGGACCGGGCGGTAGCTGAGAGGGCGGTGGATGCCTATTACGGCGTGTACGGCCCCCGGCCCGAGCTGTTCGACCAGAACGTGGGGTCGGCTGAGTATCGCTCGCAGATGCTGTCGGCCTACCCGTTCCATCCCGAGCTGATCGACGTGCTGTACAAGAAGTGGGGTACGCAGGAGGACTTCCCCCGGACGCGGGCCGTGCTTCAACTGCTGGCCGACGTCGTCGCCGACCAGTGGGTGCGCAGGCCGCCGACATACGCGATCCAGTCATCGCACCTCAACCTGGAGAACCAGAGCATCCGAAGCCGCGTGGTGACGGCGGGCGGCCAGGCGGGGTGGGACCCCGTGGTCGCCGCGGACATCATCGGCGGCGATGCCCATGCGGACCCCGAGGACGCGGCGCGGGGCGGCGAGTACGTCAGCCGGCGGATCGTGCGTGGGATCGCGACGACGATCCTGGTGCACTCGTTCGGCGGGCAGGCGAGCGCGGGCGCGCTGCCGAGTGAGATCAGGATGGGCAGCGTCGATCACCGGCTGGGGCCGGAGTACATCGACCCCGTGCTGGAGACGCTGCCGGCGCCGTTCTGGTACCTGCATCGCGAGGGGCAGGTCCTTCGTTTCGACAAAAACGAGAACATCGAGCGGCGGATTGCTGACACGGCGCGGAAGCAGCCCGAGGCGGCGGTCAACGAGAAGCTGAGGGCGGCGCTGAGCCAGGCGATCGGATCGGCGCCGGGGTTCAGGGTTCTCGAGTGGGCGGGCGAGGAGGCGATCGCGGATCGCCCGGAGCTGACAATCGCCGTGCTGGCGCCGCGCTTTATGGTGGCAGCCGATGATGGGAAGCCGGCAGGGCGCGGCCTTGCCGACATCGAGGGTCTGTGGTCGCGAGCCGGTTCGGGATTTCGGGAGTATCGGAATCCCTTGATGTTGATCGCGCCGGACCAGGACCAGTGGAGACGCGCCGAGGATGCGGCCAGGGAGGTGCTGGCCTATGGCGTTGTGCTCGGGGCAGGTACGAAGGCTCGTGGGCAGGGGCTGTCGCAGGTAGAGCGGCAGGACCTCCAGGCGCGCCAGAAAGAGAAGGAAGACAGCCTGCGCACGAGCCTGGCGACGGCCTACCGCTGGGTGTTCTTCGCCTCTGATTCGGGCGAGCTCGCGTCGGTAGATCTCGGCTCGGCGACCAAGAACGAGAGGATCGTCAACCGTGCGGTGGAGCGTCTCAGCGACCTGAACTACGGGGCGCCAAAGGTCCTGCACGCGATGAGCGCCAACTATTTCCAGTCACGGGTGCTATCGCGGTTCTCGGCGGACGAGGGCAAGGAGGTTAACCTGGCGGAGCTGTCCCGGGAGTTCTCACGGCGCTTCCTGCCGCTGCTGCCGGCGCGCGAGGAGACGCTGCGAGAGGCGATCCGCGAGGGGATGAAGCTGGGGCAGTGGGCGCTGGTCATTGGCGATGAAGAGCGGTCGAGCTATCAGCGGCTGATCGAGGAGCCGGGGACTCTCGACGAGCTGACCACGCTGTTCGACGGATCGGTGTCGCTGGTGCGGGGTGAGTTGAGGGACCTGATTCGCCAGGACCTCACCGTTGCCAGGGACCGGGAGGCGCCGTCTGAAGTGGTGGAGTCCGACGCGGCAGCGGAGGCGCCGGCCGAACATGTCTCGGTCGAGACGGCGGGGCCAGAAGTCCCGAAGCGGCACGCTCGGGTGAGGATCAGGGTATCCGGACTGCCCGTGGCGAAGTCGCAGAATCTGCAGCCTTATCTGTTCAAGGTCCTGCAGGAGGTGGACCCCGGCACGACAGTGGACCTCGCCATTGATGTGTCGTGCGAGGCTGGTATGCCCGAAGAGGTCCTGGAGAAGCGGATCGTAGAGGGGCTGGACCAGTTGAACATCGCCGTCGAATGGGAGACGGGTTAGAGGGACGGCAAGCGCCGCCGCACGGGGCCTTAGACTCGGGGGGTGGCGGGTGACGGGCGGCCTACGATCCGGATTACTTACTGCACGGCGTGCAGCTTCACGGCGCGGGCTACGTGGGTGGCGCAGGAGCTGCTGCACACCTTCCACGACCAGGTCGGCGGCGTGTTGATCGTGCCCGGGTCGGGCGGGGTCTTCGAGGTCGCGCTGGGCGACGACGTTATCTTCTCGCGGGCGCAGGCGCGGCGCGACCCCCTGATCAAGGAGCTGCGCGACGCCATCTACGAGCGGCTGCCCGGTGCTCGCCCGCGGCCCCACGGGCTGTGAATGGAGCCGGCTGAGGCCCGAGCGCGGATCCTGGCTTCCTTTCCCGAGCTCTCGGTGGATGGCGTCGAGGCGCTCGACGGAGGCCGCGGCAGCGAGAGCTTCCTCGTCAATGGCACGCTGGTATTCCGCTTCAATCTTCGGCCCAACGGCCACAACGAGGTGCGCAAGGAGGCAAGGCTCCTGCCCGACCTCCAGGACGCGGTCTCGCTGCCGATCCCGCGCCCGCGCTACGTGGCGACCGACGATAGGGGCCGCGAATACAGCTTCGTCGGACATGACCTGGTGCCCGGCCAGCCAATCGATGCGGGCGGCCTCGCGGGGCCGGCTCTCGAGCGCGCGGCCTACGCCCTGGGGCACTTCCTGACCACCCTCCACGAGTTCCCGGTGGTCGCCGCGCAGGAGCTGATCGGCGAGTACGACGACGACCACCCCTATGCCGGTACGCCCTGGCGGCTGCGCGATAGCTGGCGCGTGGATGTCTTCCCGATCTTCGACGCCGAAGAGCGCGTAGCTATCGAAGACCGCTGGGACCAGTTCATGGGCGAGATGGATCTCCCGCACCGACTCTGCCTCGTGCATGGCGGTCTCTCGCCGGAGCACATCCTCGTCGCGCCGGAAGGCGACGATGTCAGTGGCGTGGTCAACTGGTGGGACGCAACCGTTGGCGACCCGGCGCTCGACTTCGCTATGCTCCCGGAGCCACTGCGCCAGCGGACGCTGGCGGCGTACGAGGGCGAAGCTGACGGCTTCGAGAAGCGGATGGAGTTCTATCGCTGGCTGGCGCCGCTGCGTCGCGTTCACTGGGGGCTCTACGGCGGGGGCCAGGGCGAGGTCGACGCGGGCATGAGGGCGCTGCTGCCGTCGATCGGGTTGCAGTGACGGCGCGGCTTGCGGTCCGGGTCACGCCCCGCGCGCGGCGTGACAGTATCGAGGGCTGGCGCGAGGGCGTCCTGCTGATCCGGGTGAAGGCGCCGCCGGTCGACGGCGGCGCCAACGAGGCGGTGGTTAGCCTCGTAGCCGAGGCGCTGGCGGTTCGCAGGCGAGACATAACCGTTGGGTCGGGAAGTGCCTCGCGGCGGAAGGTCCTGCTGGTCGAGGGGCTGTCCGGCGAATGAGGTCGCCGAACGGTCGGGGCCCTTCTCACAGCGAGCCGCGATTTCGTGATTCACGGGGCGGCTTTGCCGCGTGAAGTCGGCGCCTGAGGCCGACTTGCCAGGATGGTATCGAGCTGGGTGGGAAGGCGGTGATGAAGTCCCAGGCGAGGGCCTTCGAGCAGGCCTGAGGCCTGCCAGTACAGTGAGCGAGGGTGGTTTGGACCCCGTTGCTGGTCGCGAGCTGGCTCAGGAATAGACGTCGACGAGGAGGTCGGTGGGTTCGGGGTCCGGGCTCTCCTCGGCGAAGCGGATCGCCTCTTCGATGCTTTCGCGCACTTCGGCCTCGATCAGCTGCTCTCGGTCGCGGTCGATCAGGCCGGCCGTCCTCATCTTCTCGCTGAAGAGAAGCAGGGGGTCACGGGAGCGCCAGTGCTCGATCTCCTCGGCGGGCCGTGACTTGCTGCCCGAGTCGATGCCGACGTGGTCGTAATAGCGGTAGGTCTTGAACTCGAGGAGGGTGGGACCGTCGCCGCGCCGCGCCCTCTGGATGGCGGTGGCCGCGGCGGCGTAGACGGAGGTAACGTCCTGCCCGTCGGCGATCTCGCCCGGCATCCCATAGCCGGCAGCGCGGGTAGCGATGTCCTCGATGGCCTGGTGCTTGTTCTGGGGTGTCCACTCGCCGTAAAGGTTGTTCTCGAAGACGAAGATGCAGGGCAGGCGGCGGCTGGCCGCAAGGTTGGCGGCTTCGTGGAAGGTGCCGTGGTTGCTGGCGCCGTCGCCCATGAAGCAAATGGCGACCTGGCCGTTGCCCTTGACCATCGCCGTGTAGGCGGCTCCGACCGCGATCGGCGCGCCGCCGCCGACGATGCCGTTGGCGCCCAGCATGCCGATGCCGATGTCGGCGACGTGCATCGACCCGCCCTTGCCGTGGCAGTAGCCGGTCGCCTTGCCGAAGAGCTCGGCGTACATGAGGCGGATGTCACCGGCCTTGGCGATCAGATGGCCGTGGCCGCGATGGGTGCTCGTGATGTAATCGTCGTCGTTCAGCTGTGTGCAGACTCCGGCTGCGATGGCTTCCTGCCCTACGTAGAGGTGGACGGCGCCGGGGATCTGGGCGCGCGCCATCAGCTTGCCGGCGGCCTCCTCGAACTCCCGGATCGTGACCATCGTGCGGTACACGTCGAGCGCCGAGGACTGCGGGAGGTTACGGGTCCGGGCTTCCATTGCGTTGTGAGCCTACAACGCCGTCCGGACTTGGGGCAGAGCGGGGAGGCTGCGGGCTGCGCGAAAGGTAGAGGAGGTCGCCGGCCCGGATCCTCATGAGGACAGCGGCCGTGGCGCCGGCGGCGATGATCCAGACGCTGAGCAGGGCGTGCGACCCGAGGGAGTAAGCCAGGGCACGATCGCGCTCCGCGCCGAGAGCGGCGACGACCTCCTGCAGGCCCAGCTCGTATACGCCCAGCCCGAAGGGCGTTAGCGGCAGCGCGGTCAGCAGATTGGCCGCGATCATGATTGCCACCGAGTCCGCCGCGCTGAGGTCGAGGCCGAAGGCCCGTCCAATCAGAAAGTAGGCCGCCGCCTCGGACAACCACGCCGCCAGCGAAAGGACGAAGGCCAGCGTCGCGGCTACGGGCGTCCTGAACAAGGTCATTCCCCGCACGAACCCCAGTGCAGCCTCGCGGGCCCGCCGCGGCACGCGGGGTTGGGCGCCCCCCAACCACCGTTCTATCGAGCGGGCGGCTTCGTCAGCTCCTG
>WHTO01000088.1 GCA_009377665.1 Dehalococcoidia bacterium | reverse complement strand
CGATAACCAGGTCATATTGGCCGCGATGTTTCGGAATCCTTCCCGCAACCTCAGCACGCGACGATAGCACCCGGCAGCCCAGGCCGAGACCCTCGGACAAACTTGCAAGCCACGCCGCCTTCCGGGTGCTTCCTTCCAGTAGGGTCACAAATATGTCGGGGCGGGCGACGGCGATCGGGATCCCAGGGACGCCTCCACCACTACCCACGTCGAGCATCGACGCGTTGGCCGGCGCCAGGCGACGGTCCTCCAGCAGGCGGAGGAGTTCGAGAGACTCTACTACCGCCCTGCGTTCGAGGTCAGGCCTCTCGTAGATTCCAGTCAGGTCGAGCGCCCGGGCGTCGGCGGCAAGCGCGTCCAGATAGCGGCCCATGACTTCGGCGCGATCCGGAGGCAGTCGGTACGACGGGTTCGCCATCATCCTTGATAATGATCTGGCACGTGTAACACCACCATCGCCGGTGGCGACAAGACAACATCCCGATAGAATCGTTAGATGGTGACGTTATGACAATCCGAGCTACGCTTGCCGAGGCCGTAGAGCAATTCACGACCGAAGGTGGCGCCAAGCTCAAACTCAGTGCAGCGAAGCGCCGCTCAGCCGAGACACAGGCCGGGCGCTTCAGCAAGTGGTACGGCGAGGAGCGGCCGACCTCAGACCTCAAGCCCTACGACGTTGAATCGTATGTGAATACGATCAGCGGCAATTCCTCGGACGCGGCAGAGCGCGTCGAAGGCCTGCGCAACTTCCTGGAGTTCCTGGCCAAGTCCGAGTTGACTGAAACAAACCTGAAGAGTCACGCCCGCGCCCCGCGCGGACGGGCGTCGCGGAGGTCGTCGGGCGCTTCGGCGGAGGTCGTCGTGCACAAGCTGACCGCCGAGGGCCACGCCAACCTGGTGACCGAGCTTGAGAACCTCAAGGGCCAGCGAGGGCTGATCGCCGAGTCTCTGAGCGACGCGCGCGCCGACAAGGACTTCCGCGAGAACGCACCGCTGGATGCCGCGCGCGAGAAGCAGGCGCTCAATGAGTCCCGCATCAGCGAGATCGAATCCCTTCTTAAGCACGCACAGATTGTCGGCGAGGGCGACCACGGCAACGGCATCAGCATCGGTTCGACGATTGTCGTCCGCAATCTAAAGAGCGAGCGGGAGCAGCGCTTCACGCTAGTCCACCCGCGCGAGGTTAACCCCGCCGCCGGAAGAATCTCGCTCGAGTCTCCGGTGGGGAAAGCCCTTCTCGGCCGGGCGCCCGGAGACGAAGTCCAGGTGCAAGCCCCTTCGGGCATGCTGACGCTGAAGATCGAAAGCGTCGAGCACTGACCAGAGTCCCTTGACCGGCAAGCCGCCCGGAGGCGCCCTCGATGGAGTGGTCGCCGGCGTGACCGCCATCACCTCGATTGAGAGCGGCGTGCTCCGTTACCGCGGCTATCGCATTGAGGACCTGGCAGCCAACGCCACCTTCGAAGAGGTCGCCTACCTGCTTTGGAACGGCGACCTGCCATCCGACTCGGACCTGCGGTCGCTCAGGCCGGAGCTAACGGCGGCCTGCCCGACGCCCGAGCAGGTGGATGGGATCCTGGCTGCGACGGCGAAGCAGGCGCCGATGGAGGTCCTGCGCAGCGCTGCCTCGTTGCTCTCGGCGCCGGCTATCGAGCAAGACCTGGAGACATCCGACCGGGAGGCCGCGCGGATCCTGGCCGTGGGGCTACCCGTTGTGGTGGCAAGTGCTCACCGGCGCGGGATGTCGACGCGAGCCAGGGACCCGCAATCGGGGATTGCGGAAAACTTCCTGTGGATGCTGCGCGGGGCGCGGCCGTCGCCGGTCGAAGCGCGAGCCATCGAGGCAGCGCTGATTGTGCACGCCGACCACGAGCTGAACGCATCGACGTTTGCCGCCCGCGTTACCGCGGCGACGCTCTCAGACATGTACTCGGCTGTGACCTCGGCCCTCGGGGCCCTCAAGGGGCCGCTGCACGGGGCGGCAGCGGAGGGCGTGCTGGTGATGCTCCGCGAGATCGGGAAGCCAGGAGTCGCCGAGCGCTGGCTGGACACGATGGCCGATGCCGGCAAGCCTGTCCCGGGGTTCGGGCACGCCGTCTACAGGCAGGGCGACCCGCGGGCTGCGATCCTGAAGGAGATGTGTCACGCGTTGGTGGCTGAGCAGGGTGATGATGATGGCGTGCTGGCGACGGCCGCACGGGTCGAACAGCTGATGCTGGCGCGCAGCGGCCTGCGCGCCAACGTCGACTTCTACTCTGCGCCCTGTTATCACCTTCTTGGGATACCGCGCGAGATCTTCGCCCCGGTCTTCGCCATCGGCCGCGTCGTCGGATGGGCCGCCCACGTCATGGAACAGCACGTCAACAACCGCCTGATCCGGCCGCGCGCACACTACATCGGCCCACCGCCGCGGGAGTGGCGGCCCCTGGAGCAACGACTTTGACGCTGGTCGCGGTGGAGGGGAAGCCTGGGGCGGCCGGCGAAACGGGCCCGCCCGCCTTAGCGGCGCGGGGATTGCGCCATCTGTTCCGGGAAGACAGGGGGATTCGCGACCTGACCCTCGAAGTCCCCGCCGGCTCGATCTACGGTCTGCTGGGCGCCAACGGCTCGGGGAAGTCGACGCTCCTCAATCTCCTTGCAGGTCTCCTGCAGCCCCAGGCAGGTGAGCTGCTGATCCTGGGCAGCGAACCCGGCCGCGCCGTCGCCGGTCGCTGTGGCTGGGTTTTCCAGGAGCACACGCTTGACCCCCTGCTGACCGCGCGCGAGACGCTTTCGCTCAGCGCCAGCCTCTATCGCCCCCGAGGCCACCGGCCCCTTGACGAGGCCGCGGCCGTCGTTGGGCTGGCCGACCGGCTGGACGACCGCGTTGGGACGCTATCGGGGGGGATGAAAAGGCGGCTGGAGCTCGCCCGCGCAATCCTCCACCGGCCCGATCTGCTGATAATGGACGAGCCCACACTGGGGCTCGACGTCGACTCACGAACGGCGTTCTGGCGACACATCGCCGGGCTGAACGAGACGGGACTCACGGTCCTGATCGCGACCAACGACGTGCGCGAGGCCGAGGAGTACTGCACCCTGGTCGCGTTCCTGCGCGAAGGCGCATGCGCCGCCGCCGGTACGCCCCGAGAGCTTCGCCGGGACCTACGCCCCGAGTCGCTGCACCTGCGCTGGCCGGGTCTCAGCCCGGCGGATTTCAGCTCGCTGAGCACGCTCGACGGGGTTTCGTCGGCGGCACGATCGGGGGACCTTATCAGGCTCACCACGGCCGACGCCCGCTCTCTCCTGCCGCCGATCCTTACGCTTAAAAGCGGGCAACTGGGATCGATAGAGATCAGCGAATCATCCCTCGAAGACGCCTACTTCAGCCTGACAGGCGGGCTTCTGAATTGAGTGGGTTCACGGCCATCGTGCGGCGCGACCTGGTCGCCGTGCTGCGCTCGAGGTCTCAGCTTTATTCGTCGCTGCTTCTGCCGCTGATGCTCCTCGCGTTGCTCGGTACCGGCGTAAGCGACGGTCTCGAACCTTCGGCGCTGGAGGACGGCGACTACACGAGCTTCCTGGTGCCGGGGATGATCGTGATGGCTGCGCTCTTCTCGTCGACCTTCGCCAGCGCGTCGTTCTACCAGGACCGCAACAACGGCATGCTCAGGCAGATGCTGGTTTCGCCGGCGCCGTCCCTGGTAGTGCTCGGCGGCAAGGTCATGGCCGCGGTGATCATCGGCTCGCTGCAGGCGCTG
Source organism: Dehalococcoidia bacterium (assembly GCA_009377665.1). Classification (GTDB taxonomy): domain Bacteria; phylum Chloroflexota; class Dehalococcoidia; order WHTO01; family WHTO01; genus WHTO01. The sequence continues at coordinate 7,691 of WHTO01000088.1, read as the reverse complement.
ACCATCCTGCTCGTCGGCGCCGTGATACCGGGCATCGACCTCGCCTGGCAGTACGGTGCGGCCGCCGGCATCGTGCTGGCCGTCGCGGGCATCGTGCTCATCAACGTCCTGGTCTGTGCGCTGTCGCTGCTCCTCGCCACCCGCATCCGGACGATGCAGGGCTTCCACCTGGTGATGAACCTGGTGCTCTTCCCCCTGCTCTTCCTCTCCGGTGCGTTCTTCCCTCTGGACGACCTGCCCATCTGGCTGAAAGTGCTCGCCTACCTGAACCCCCTGACCTACCCAATCGACATGCTTCACCTCATTGTCTATTCATCGGACAGCGATGGGTACGTCGGTCTCCTGCCAGACACCGCGATCATCCTGATTTGCCTCGGCGCCCTCCTCTGGCCGGTCACGCGGACCAGGGCCTCTCGGCTGGCGCTCGTCGGCGCCTGAGGGTCGACGATGGGTCGCGGCATCGCCTACGCGTTATGTCTCCTCGCGAGCGCAGGTTTCGTCTTTCACGCCTGCGGCGGGGACAGGAGCGACGCGTTCCAGCGACCCGAGGACGCCGGTGAGCACAGCCTGCTGCCGATCGTCATGACGACGGAGCTGGTCGTGGGCGCCAATCGCTTTACCTTCCAGGTGCTCGACGCCGAATCACAGAACATTCCGGACGCCGAGGTCGGCGTGCGCAAGGCGTACCTCGGCGACGGTGACGACGAGCTCGGTCCGCCGCAGGAAGCCTCGTACCTGGTGCTGGAACTGGAGGCGCTGGAAACTGTGGTGGACCACCGGCACCCCGACGGCTCGCTACACGTCCACTCAACACCGTTCGCGTCGGGCCTCTACTCCGTGCCGCTGGAGTTCGACCGCGCCGGCGAATGGGGAGTCGAGCTTGAAATCGGCTACCGCGGCGACCGCGAGCGTGTCCCGCTCGTAGTGACCGTGCTGGAGGATGGCGCCACGCCCGGCCCCGGCGACCCCGCCCCGCGCACCGAGAACCATACCCTCACCGACCTGCCGCTCGAGGAATTGACAAGCGATCCGCAACCCGACGCCGGCCTCTATCACGAGACCGTCGCCGATGTCCTGGCGTCGGACCGTCCGCTGGTGGTGGCGTTCGCGACGCCGGCGTTCTGTCACTCGCGCGTCTGCGCGCCGGTCCTCGAAGCCGTGAAGCAGGTCATGGCGTCGCATGCCGAGGCTGGCTTCGTCCACATTGAGCCGTTTGAAAACCTGACCGACCCGGCGAATCTGCGGGACTCCCCCTTCGCCGCCGAGTGGAACCTGCCAAACGAACCCTGGGTCTTCGTCATCGACGGCAACGGGATCGTGAGCGCCAGCTTCGAAGGACCATTCACCGTGGAGGAGCTGGAAGAGGCGCTCGCGGGCGCCGGTTAGACGGCGCGCGCCACCGGAACCCGCGCCGAGAAGCGCGGCCCGCGGCCGCGTGGCTATCCTGAGACTACCGTGACACGCAATGCCCGGGAGTTCATCGACCAGCATGAAGGAGAGTTGGCGGGCGCCCTGCCGGCGCCCGTGCTGGAGGACTTTCGTAAAGCCGTCGCCGACCTGATCGGTATCCTGCCGCACGAGCAGTTCGACTCCTGGTTCGGCGAGGGGCTCACCCTGGCGCGCCATTCTCTGCGCTCGTGGGAGGCCGCCGGCGAGTACTTCCGGGTCTCACCGCTCGTCGTGCAGGTCCTGAACTTCGCGGCCTTCCAGAACTGGTCGCGGTGTGGGCGCGAGCTTGTCGAGCAGTCGTCCGTCATCGCCTCCTCGTTCTTCCGGGCCAGCCCAGGAGTAGTCCGCTACCTGGCGGGCTGGCAGATTGCTGACTGGACCGCCCTCGGGCAGCGTCTCTACAAGTCAACCTGGAAGTCGATATCGCTCGCCTCGCAGTATTACCAGACCAGCCCTGCCCTGCTCGGCAGCCTCTCGCTGGAAGAGCTCCGCTACCTGGTCGACCTGCTGGACCGGCTTTCGGAACGTTCGTACGACATGGCTGCGGCTGTCCTCGAAGCGGCGCCGGCGACGATGTCCACGCTCGAGCGCGCCGACAGGGGGCCGTTCTTGAGCTTCGCCAGCGTGATAGCCGAGTCCAACTGGGCCGACGCGCGCCTCTTCTTCGAAGGCGGTCCTGCGTTGCTCAACCAGATCAGCCCGGCCGACCGCGGCCGGTTCTTAAAGCTCACCTCGAACATGGCGCGCGCCGGCGACCGCCAGATGTTCCCATACTTTGCCGAGAGCGCGGCCGCCATGGGCCGCTCAACCGACGAACATCACTCGACGCTGCTCGAGATGGCAGAGGAGTTGGCGCCGCACTCGCCCGCAGCAGCGCTCGAGTTCCTGAAGTCCACGCCCGAGGTCCTCGACGTTATCCGCCACCAGGACTTGAGCGCCTGGCACGCCGAGGGCCGACGTATCCTCGAGGCTTCGCCCGAGGGCGGAGAGGCCTACTTCAAGCTGGAGTCCGGCAGGGGCGAGGACATGATCGAGTCGCTCTCCGCCCGCCTTGACCTGACGCGGGTGTCGGAGGTGCTGCGTCTCTACTGCAAGGCCCTGACCGGGGTCCGCGTGTCCATCCAGCCTTCCTCAACGCTCGCTGAAAAGGGGGTGGGCTGGGTTTCGGAGAGCCTGCCATCGACGGAGGGGACCGCGATCTTTCTGCCCGGCAGCGTCGAGCGCCACCAGGACAAGGACAGCAACTTCATCGTCTACAAGGTCTTCGCGACCCACCAGGCAGCGCACCTCGAGTTCGGGAGCTTCGACTTCGCTTTCGACCGCCCCGGCGGCGTCTTCGAGACGACGCGCGAGAGGCCGGCGGCGTCGAGGCGACGGCCACCCGCGGCTGCCGGCGACGACGGGGCTGATGGCGCCCTCACAGATATGGAGCTGCTGTTCGACCTTTTCGCGAACCGCAAGCTGGCGTCGGATATCTTCACGGCCGTTGAAGATACGCGCGTGGACGCCGCCGTGGCACGCGAGTACGGCGGCATCCTCCCTCCCTATCGGGCGATGCAGGGCGACGAGCTCGATGTGCGTCCGCCCATCAACGAGATGCCAATGCTGCAGTCGCTGGTGGAGAACCTGATCAGGGCCAGCCTTTCTGGCTACGACCAAATCTCGTTCCCGCACAAACACCGCGCGATCATGCACCAGGCCCTCGAATGGCTGGACATGGTCAAGCGGCCGGAGGCGCGCGTCGAGGATTCGGCCGAGGCGACGCTGCGCATCTACAAGGTGTTCACCTCGGTGCGCAACGTCACCCCGGGGAGCGCCGACGAGCTCGACTGGGAAGGCCTGGAAATGGAGAGCCCGCCCGACGGTACGCCGGTACCGACCGAGGACGAGGGTGAGGCCGTGCAGGGACTGTCTCCCGCTGACTCCGACGGCGACGAGGCGCCCTACGAGAGCCCACAGGCCGTCGGCTTCCGCGGCGAGTTCAAGCCCGAGCTCGTGCAGCTGCTGGCGCGACTGCGCGACAGCGGGCAGGACGCCGGCGACGCCGGCCAGGGCCAGCTGACGCCGGAGCAGCTGAAGGAGCTGCTGGAGAAGAGCGTCGAGATCAACGTCAGTACCTCCGAGGGCGACCTCTCTTCGACGGTCGGGATGTTCGTCGAGAACCTGATGAAGGAGGCCCAGGCCGAACAGGCGAGGAAGGAAATGCCGCCCGGCTCTTCCACGGACGGCGACAGCACCGGCGAGGAGCCAGGCGCCGAATCGCTGATCGACGAGCCGGCGATGTTCTTCTACGACGAGTGGGACTTCAGGGCGGGAGACTATCGCCCGCGCTGGTGCCGCCTCCTGGAGCGGCTGATCGAGGAGGGCGAGCCGGACTTCTTCGAGAACGCGCTGATCGAGCACGCAGGCCTCGTCTACCAGACGCGCAAGCAGTTCGAGCTGATGAAGCCCGAGATGTTCCGCAAGATCAAACAGCTCCCCGACGGCGAAGACATAGACCTCGACGCCGCGATCGAGTTCCTGATCGACAGGAAGCAGGGCCAGGCCGCCTCGGACAAGATCTACTGGCGACGGAACAAGATCGAACGCGATGTCGCCGTGGCCTTCCTGCTCGACATGAGCGCCTCGACGGATGAAGAGATCGAGAAGCGACGTCCCAGCGCAGCCGATGACGTCGACTTCGACGACGACCCGCGCAAGTACGTCACCTGGTGGATCAGGCGGCAGGCGCAGGCACAGTCCCACCACGGCCCGACGGTCAAGCGGATCATCGACCTGGAAAAGGAGAGCATCGTCCTCCTGATCAAGGCGCTGGAGACGATCGGCGACGCCTACGGCATCTACGGCTTCTCGGGATATGGTCGAGACAACGTCGAGTTCTACGTGATCAAGGGCCTGGAGGAGACCTTCTCCGACCGCATCAAGAGGCGGCTAGACAAGATCACGCCGATCCGCTCAACGCGCATGGGGCCGGCGATCCGCCACGCCGTGGCCAAGCTCGACGCCCACGACGCCAGGGTGAAGATCCTCTTCCTTCTCTCCGACGGGCGTCCGCAGGACCACGGCTATGGGCGCGACCGGACGGAGAAGGAGTACGCCATCCACGACACCAAGGCGGCGCTGCTCGAGGCCAAGCGCCAGGGCGTCATCCCCTTCTGCCTGACCGTGGACCGCTCGGGGCACGACTACCTGCGCGTGATGTGCCAGGACATCGGCTACGAGGTGGTCTCCGACATCGAGTCGCTGCCGAGCCGCCTGCCCGCGCTCTACCGCCGTCTAACCGAGTAGGCCCGGCGGGGCGATACCGTCAATCGGTGAGGACATCCTCTATCGACTGCATGATGTCGTCCCAGGCGTCAGACAGCCGGTCCTGGATGAGCGGGTCGTCGCGCTCGAACTCCGGAGGATCCGGATTGGGGCGATCCTCATCGTCCTCGCGCTCTTCTTCGTCGTCGCGCTCTTCTTCGTCCTCGTCTCGTGATGGCCGGGGATCCTCTTCTTCACGCGGCGTCGGATCGGGCGTCGCGGTGGCTTCGACCTCAACCTGGGGCCAGTCGGCCTCGACCAGCAGCGCGGTGCGCCCATCTCCTCCCAGCGGTCCTATCGCGAGCGCCGCGACGACACCGGCGGCGCTCGCCAGCGTCCCAATCAGCAGATAGTTCAACCAGAGCACGTCTTCAAAATAAACGAACGCCGGCGGGTCTCGGTTCCAGCAGCTATCGGTCCGACGCGCGAGGGGTGCGTCTAGGATCGGAGTTGAGTGGCCTAGCAGCGCAGGAGGGGCAGGCATGGAATCCTACAGGTTCTTGATCCTCGGCGGCGGCATGGTGGCCGGTTACGCGGCCAGGCAACTACTCGAAGACGGCGTGCCGGCGACCGACATCGGCATCGTCTCCGCCGACGACGTACCTCCGTACGAGAGGCCGCCCCTGTCCAAGGGCCTGCTGCTGGGCATCGACGAGGAGCAGGACATCTACATCAACCCGCCGGATACCTACGGGAAGGGTGGGGTTGGCCTCCATATCCGCACAACCGTCCAGGGCCTCGACATTAGGGCAAAGACCCTGGCGGCCGGCGATCAGGAGTTCTCATACGAACGCCTGCTGGTCGCCACGGGCGCGACGCCGCGCACACTCGACATTCCTGGATCCGAGCTGCCGGGCGTCCACTACCTGCGCTCGCTGGACGACGCGAGGAGCCTGCGCCAGGCCGTTGACACGGCTAAGCGGGCGGTCGTCATCGGGTCCGGCTTTATCGGCATGGAGGTGGCCTCGGCGTTCGCTCAGAAGGACGCCGAGACGACGCTGTTGTTTCAAGGAGAGCGGCTGTGGGACAGCTTCATGACACCCGAGCTGTCCGCGTACTTCGCGCGCTACTACGAGGAACGCGGAGTGCTCATCCGCGCCAACGACTCGCCCCAATCCTTCGCGGGCGACACGAAACTGACCGCCGTCCGCACCGTGAGCGGCGAGACACTGGAGGCCGACGCAGCAGTCGCCGGCATCGGCGTCGTCCCGGTGACCGATTTTCTCGAGGGCAGCGGACTGTCCATCGACAACGGGGTCGTGGTCAACGAGTACCTCGAAACCGGCGCGCCTGATGTTTGGGCCGCCGGCGATGTCGCCAATTACCAGGACACCCTCTTCTCACGGCGACGCCGCATCGAGCACTGGGACAACGCTGTCGAGCAGGGCAAGCACGCCGCGCGCGTGATGAACGGCGACCGCCAGCCGTTCGTCCACGTGCCGTACTTCTTCTCTGACATATTCGACCTCTCCTACGAGTACTGGGGCGACCAGCAGGGCGCCGACGAGGTCATCCACCGTGCCGACTGGGACGGCGGTTCAATCGCCGTGTTCTGGCTGAGGCGTGGGCGGATGGTGGCGGCGTTCGTGATGAAGCGGCCCGACGAGGAGCGCGACGCCGTCCAGCGCTGGATCCGCGAATCGACGGACCTGTCAGGGCATCGCCCGGCTCTCGGTGAGCCGGACTCTGACATCGCCGCCCTTCCCTAGCGACGCGCTTTACCGGCCAACGCCCGTCCGCTACCGTCGGAACTAGCCCGGCCCTGGAAGGCTCGATGTGAAGCGCGCGACAGGCAGGCCTCTCTTGCGGATATCCCCCTGGATAGCGGCGGTGGCCGTGGCCTGCTGGCTGGCCGCCTCCACTGCTGACACCGGCAACGCCAGGGGCGTTGGCGCGGACAGCCCGCGGACGTATATCGTCGTCTTCGACGGGACCACCAACCGCGCCGGGGCGTTCGAGATCGGCGGCAACTACCGCGACAATCAGCGCCCGGCGCTGGAGAGCGTGCGGCAGGCGGGCGGCGACGTGCAAGCTGACCTGTTGCGGCAGGTGGGCGCGGTCATCGCCACCTCGGACGATCCCTCCTTTGGTGATCGCCTGGGCAGGTCGGCGTTAGTCGGCGACGTGATCGAGGACTTTACCTGGCCGCACGTCCTCGGATTCGATTCGGCACGCGCCGCCGGCCTGATAACCGTGCAGAACGAAGTCGGGGCGGCGGCTGGCGCGGCGCCACAGCCCGACCCGATGCAGCGCCAGCAATGGTCGATGCGGCAGATCCGCGCCCCGGCTGCGCATGCCATCCAGATCGGAAGGCGGCTCGTGCGCGTCGGCATCCTGGACTCCGGCATCGACTCGCGGCATCCGGACTTCAACGGCCCGCGGGGCAGGAACGTCAACGTCCGGCTTGGGCGCGACTACACGGCCTTCAACGACCCTTCGCGCGATAGCTCTTACCACGGCACCCACGTCGCCGGCATCGTTGCCGCGCAGATCAACGACATCGGTGTCGTCGGCGTCGCCCCCAACGTCACGCTTGTACCCATCACCGTCTGCAACGATTTCTGCTTTGCGGCCGCCGTTGTGCAGGGCATCACCTACGCCGGGGACATCGGCCTCGACGTGATCAACATGAGCTTCTTTGTTGACGACGCCCCGCCTGGCGGATCGACCGAGTTTAAATGTTTGGACGACCCACAGCAGGCGCGGTACCGACGCCTGGTCCAGCGCGGTCAACTACGCGCGCGGGCAGGGGGTTGTGCCGATCGCCGCCCTCGGCAACACCAACGTTGACCTGGCTAAACCGCCCAGTGGCCCGAACTGCGACACGATCCCGGCCGAGACCAACGGCGTGATCGCCGTGTCGGCTGTCGACCGCCGCAGCAACCGAGCGTCTTACTCCAACGGCGGCCGGCCTCACAATGACGTGTCGGCGCCAG
>WHTO01000087.1 GCA_009377665.1 Dehalococcoidia bacterium | reverse complement strand
TGGACCCCGTGGTTTGCCCCTGCTCGACGATGTACAGGGTGCACCCGGCCTACCTGGCGTGGGTGCTCGAGGAGCTCGTCGAGGGCAACGTCGTGAACCAGATCCAGGTCCCTGGCGACACGGCGGACAGGGCGCGGCTCGCCCTCGACCGCATGCTCCAGATCCCCTGAGCTACTCGAAGAGGCGGGGGGTGGCTTCGGCCTTCTCCGGCTCCTGCCGCGGACGCGGTTTTGCTTTTGGTTCTGCCGCCGCCATGACGACCGGTGGCGGCAACTCTCCCAGACCGCTCTGCACTCCGACGTAGCTCCCCTCCTGCGACTTAACCACGTCGATGTGAGGCAGGCGCTCGGCCAGCTCGCCGACGTGTGAGATCAGGCCAATCATGCGGTCTCCCTGGCTCTGCAGGACCTCGAGGGCGTTGATTGCCCCGTCGAGGCTGTCGCGGTCGAGGCTGCCGAAGCCCTCATCAATGAACAAGCTCTCCAACCTGATCTTCTGGTCAGCGGAGATGCTGAGCAGCTCCTCGGACAAAGCCAGCGAGAGGGCGAGCGAAGCCAGGAACGTCTCGCCCCCGCTCAGCGTCTTGACCGAGCGCTCTTCGTCGGCCGCCCAGGTGTCGATGACGAAGAACTCGGCGTTGTCGGCCTTCATCCGATAGCGCCCCGTGATCGACCACAGCCGCTCGGAGGCGTGCAGGCAGAGGGCCTCGAGGGCTTGCGCGAGCACAAACTTTGGAAATCTTCCCGGCAGCATCTCGGAGCGAAGGGTCTCGTAGACTTCGCCGCGCTCCTTCATTCCCTGCATCTCCTGGCGCAGGCGCTCGCGCTCGGCGATCTCCTCGCGCAGACGGGCGGCGTCGGCCTTCACGCGCATTGCCTCGGCGCGCTTCTCGCTCACCCGCTGATTCAACCGCAACTCAACACGATCTGTCGCCTCATCGGGCGACACCCAGTCTGCGACGAGCTGGCGCAGGTCGGCGGCGACGCGCTCAGCTCGCGACGACGCCTCGACGACCTGGGCGCCGACAGCGCCGGCCCTCTGCTCGGTCCATCGGCGCCATTCCGCTGCCCAGGGGGAGAGGTCGTCCGGTGGGGACTGATCGGGCGTGCCTTCGGGTGTGGCGTGCTGATTCGCGAGGGTGGTGAGCGCCACCATGCTCTCGCGAGCCCTGGCGCGCTGCTCCTCCAGCGCCGACCACGCATCGTCGGCCTGCTTGTACTGCTGGTCGGCGAGCTCGCGCTGTCGCTGAGCCTTCCTCGCTGCGACCGTGAGCCCCTCAAGCTTCTTCAACCCGCCTTCAAGCCGTGACTTGAGGTCAGCAAGGGCGAGGCCCGGATGGCTCTCAGCCAGCGCCGCGGCCAACTGAACGGCCTGCGCTTCCTTCTCGCCCAGGGCAGAGCGACGGGCTTCTAGATTCCCCCTGCCGGCGGCGAGGGACTTCTCAGCCGCGCTCGAGTTCGTGCGTGCCTCCTGCACGACCGACCTGGCGCGCTCAACCTCCTCACGCCCGTGGGCCTCGGGGACGGCGTCCAGCTGCATGCCACACACGGGGCAGGGATCGCCGACCACCATGCCGGCTGTGATCGCAGCGGCCTGGTAGAGCTTGAGGACGCTCTGCGACTCGGCCTCGGCAGCCTCCAGTGCGGCCGCGAGGGTACGTGCCTGCTCGTCTTCGGCGGTTGTGGACCGATCCAGCTCTGCAATCTCGCCGCGAGCTTTCTCGATTTCCGAGTCCAGCGCCTCGCGGGCCGAGATGGCGTGCAGCGCGGCCTGCATTTGGGCCTGGCCGCCCAGCTCCGGCTCGGCGCCCTCAAGGTCGTCCCGCGCTTTTATGGCGGAGACCGAGGCGGTCTCGAGCGCCGCGCGGGCTTCGTCCCGCGCGGCACTGGCGCGCGCGATCTGATCCTGGACGGCGGCGAGACCGTTAATCTCGTCTACCAGGCCAGCCGCCAGGCGCTGCAGCTCGTCGGCGTCCCCGCCCAGCTTCGCCGCCAGGCGATTCAGATCCGTCCACTCGACGACGCGTTCGCGGACGGGGTCGAGGAGAGCCTCCCCGGCGGCCGCGGACCGGTCGGCCTCGACCGCCTTTGCCTCCAGACCTGTCGCGTCCTCGTCGGTCCAGGTGATCGAGCTCGCGCGTTGTTCGCTGGCCTGGACCTGCCCGAGGCAGTAGCTGGCCTTGTTGCCGGCCAGGACCGACATCCGTCCGTAGACCTCGAGGCCGATCAGGTCGCCCAGCACCTTCTGCTTCTCGGTCGGCGTGCCGCTCAGGAAGCGGGCGAACTGACCCTGCGGCAGCAATACCGAGCGCGTGAAGACGTCATGCTCAAACCCGACGATCCGGGCGATCTCGGCGTTTACCTGGTTGATGTTGGCCGCCAGCGGCTTATCGCTGTCCAGGTTCTCAAGGAGCGCCTCGCCGGAGACTTTTCTCAGGGCGCTGCGTGTCACGCGATACTTCTCGGCGCCGACCGAAAAGTCCATGCAGACCTTGAGGCTGGGCGCGCCGAGCGAGATCAGATCGCGCGGGCGGACTCCGGGGCGAGCCGCCTCGCCATAGAGGGCAAAGCAGATGGCGTCGAGCAGCGAGCTCTTTCCGGCGCCGGTGGGGCCGGCGATCACGAACAGGTTGTCGCTGAACTCGATGACCTGGGTGGTGCGGAAGGCGGTGAAGCCGCTGACTTCAAGCCGGAGGGGCCGCATCAACCTTCTCCCCGAGTGCCGCCTCGGCGTGGACTTCTTCGAAGGCGGCCATCAACACCGGCGAGGCCGGCGACTTGCGTACACGCTCGTGATAGAGCCGGAACTGCTGGTCGGGTCTTAGCGAACGCACCTCGCGCGGCTCCTCGTCGGGCGCCGCGGGATACACGGCCTTGACGTCGACGGCGTTGGGCAGGACCTCACGCACGCGGTCGCTGAGCCCGGGCATTGGCGCGTCCAGGTGGACGAAAACGCGCAGGTGAGCATCGCCGACCTCGGCCGCGCGACCCTCCAGGCCCTCCAGCGTGTCGTGGAGGTCGACGAGGCGGCGGCCGCTGCTCAGCGGGACGACCTCCGTCTTCGCCATCTGCCCAGGATGGCCATCGACGATGACCACGCTCTTGTCCTGCTCGGTCTCGCCAAAGTCGAGCTGGAGGAGCGAGCCGCTGTAGCGGCCCGTCATTAGCGATCCTGGTATCTCCTGGGGGCGGTGCACGTGGCCAAACGCCATGTACTGGACCGCGGACTGGGGCAGCGACGCGGGCTCGACGGCGTAGGACATACCGATCGTTATCTCCTGCTCGCCGCCGCCAACACGGGCGCCGCTCACCATGAAGTGCGCCGCGAGCACATTGAAGGTGTCGGCACGGAAGTGCGGCGTTATTGCGTCGATAATGGCCTTCATCCCGGTGCTGTAGCGGCTGTACTTTGCTCCCGCCTCGGCCATCACGTCGGCGGACTGGATCAGGAAGCGCTCCGACATGAAGGGGAGGGCGGCGACGAGCGCGGCCTCCGAACCGTCGCGCGACGGCACGTCGACCAACTCGGCGAAGGTCTTGTGGTTGGGCTCCGCCACGAGAACCACGCCCAGCGCTTCGAGCAGCCCACGCACCGACTCCAGCCGCTTCTCGCTGTCGTGATTACCCGCCGTGACGACGACACGGATGCCCTCGAAGTGCAGGCGTAGCAGGGTCTCGTAAACCAGTTGTTCCGCCTCGGGCGGCGGTACCTTACTGTCGAAGACGTCGCCGGCGACAAGGACGGCGTCGACCTGGCGGTCAACCGCGATGTCGACGATCTCGTCCAGGACCTGGGCAAACTCCTCCATCCGCGAGCGGCTGCGGATCATCTTTCCGACGTGCCAGTCGGAGGTATGAAGTAGCCGCACTAGAGGCGCCTCAGGATGGCCTCGGCGTCGACGCTGTCGGTAACGGCTTCCTCTGGGCGCGTGGCCCACGAGGGGAATGGGAAGCGCACCTGGATCGGTATCGGCACGTGCGGCTGCTGCAAGATCATCGAGCCGGGCTTGAGGATGGCGGCGCGCGCCCGCGTCACGGCGGGCAGGTAGCCATACTCGGCCCGCTCCGCTTCGGCGCTGTCGAGCCGGCCGACGACGCGGAAAGCGGAGTTGCCGATGATCCGCCGCTCGACCTCGGACGCCGTTTGCTCGGCGCCGATCAGGATCACGCCGAGACTGCGCCCGCGCTCGGCAATGTCCAGCAGCACGTCCTTGATCGGGCTGGAGCCGTCGCGCGGCGCGTACTTGTTCAGCTCGTCGAGGACCAGGAAGGCGAGGGGATAGCGCCGTCCGGCGCGCTCCTTGTCCTCGAACATGCGCTTGACGACGACGCCGGTCACAAAGCGCTTGGCGCGCTCAGAGAGCGTGTGGATGTCGATCACGGACACCTGGTTGGCCTGCCAGTCGATGCGGTGCTGGTCCGGGTGCTCGGCGTTACTGCCCCAGATCAAATGGCCGAGCTGCAGGCGTGCCGCTTCGAGCCTGCGGATGAACGCCCCGGCGGTGCCGGCCGCGGCAGCCGAACCTCCCAGCCAGGCGCCGTTGGGCGGCTCGACGCGCAGACGGATGGCGTCGACGAGGTCATCGAAACTCGTGATGCGGTCGTTGTCCATCATGACGCAGGCCGGGTGAACGTCGGGCTGCGCATCGCGCGCCAGGTAGTGCTCGACCCTGCCGACAAGGTCCGCGAGCAGGCTGCGTTCGTCGTCGGCTTCGGCGAAGAGAAAGCGCAGGAAACCATCCTTCACGAACTCGCGGACGGTCCAGTAGTAGGGCCTGACCCCATCCTTGCGCTCGCAGTCGGCGATGGCTGCGCCCTGCGCCGCACCCTGTCGCTGCACCGGCGCCCACAGGCCGATCGAGTCAGAGAACGCCCCGGGGCTCAGTCCCACGCGACGGTAGTCATCGAGGGCCTCGGCGTTGCCCTCAATCTCGCGGTTGCGCTTGTCGAGATAGAGCAGATCCTCGCCCTTGACGTTGAAGAAGAGCGCCCTGGTGCTCGCGCGGTTCTCCTTGAGCACGTCCGATTTGAACAGCGAATAGAGCAGGAAGGTCGCGTAGGTGGTCTTGGTGGCGACCCCCGAGATGCCGGAGATGTTGACGTGGGCGCCACGGCTGCCGTCGAGGAACTCGAGGTCGAGGTAGACCGGTTCGCCATCCCGCGAGAGGCCGGCAGCAACCTTGCCCTTCTTCATCTGGTCGAAGTACATTGCCTGGTCGCGGTCTTCGCCGCGCGCCCGGCTGGCCACGTCACCCGGCTCGGGCGGCACGTAGATCTCCGGTTCGAAGCGCGTGGCCACGACCTTTGCCGCTTTGGACAGCTCGGCCGGCAGGCGTCCATCGCTGACCAAGAAGATGTCGGAGTCGAACGCTGGTCCGTCGTGGCGCGCCCGCACCTCCTGGACCAGGCCGTAGATCTTGAGCGGCCCGCGTTGCGGGACGTTGGTCTCGACGACGACCACGTCGTCGAGCTGGAGGTAGGCGTCGCTGGAGATGCCCACCCAGAAGGAAAGCGGGGTCGAGTCCTCGGTGCCGATGACGAAGCCAACCGGCTCGTTGGCGGCGCTCAGTTCAGGCCTCCGGTGGCGTGAAGGTGGCTGGTCAGCGCGCGCCTGACCAGCGCGCCGTGGCCGAGACGATGGCGGAGGGTGTTCTCCAGTGCCCCGACTGGATAGAGATTCTGCGGGGCGCGCGGGTCGCGCGAGCTATCGCTGGCGTAGCGTGGCAGCGTGCTCGCCGTCATGTCGGCGAGCGCCACCGCGCGGTCGAGGCCCATCTCGCAGCGGACTTCGCAACGGACGACGCCGACGAGCGCCTGCTCCAGCGGCTGGGGCTGGGCGATGCGGACGTACCAGGCGTAACGTTCGAGGGCCTGGTTACCGAAGGCGAAGATGGGAGTGCGCTGACCGGATGTCATACCGTAGACAGTCTTCATCCGCGAGGCGTCAAGATATGTCGTCAGATGGCGCTTGACGACGCCGAGGACGGGTTCGTCGCCGACCTGATGGTAGTAGGTGAGCGGGCCGTCGCGCATCACGACCAGGTTTGGCTCGCCTGCCATGTAGCGGGCGAGCTCGGCCTCGGTCGTGAGCATCTCCTGCTGCAGGCGGTTGACGGCGTCGCGCGGGCCGCTCGTGGCAACCGAAAGCGGCTCGTAGTCAAGGCGGGCGGACCCGACATTAACGCTGACGGCGCTTCCAGCGATCCCGCCGCCGATGATCAGGCGCCGTGCGATGCGCGGCTCACCAATCTCGCTGCGCTCGCCGCAGCGCACGGCGGCCACGGCCAGCGAACCGAAGATCGCGGGAGCGGTCCGCTCATCATCCTCCGCCACCAGGTGCATTTCGACGCGGCGTACGCCGTCGATGAAGCAGACCTCACGCCTTTCCGAGCTCGCCGGCGTGAGGGCCTCCCACTCCGAGGCCTCGACGCTGGCATCGACGGTCGGGGCTGGCGCGTCCTCGGCGTCCAGCAGGTCCGAAGTCCCGTAATCCGGCTCCCAAGGATCAAAGCGTAGACGGGGCATCGCAGGCCAGTATATAACCCCTGCGCCCGTGCCACTGTCGCCCACGACCCGTCCGCGACACGACTTAGTGTACTTAGTACACTAAGTACGCACATGGCGTCCTATGGCTACATCATCGTCGGGTCGGGAATCGCCGGCCTCTACGCCGCGTTGCTGGCTCGCGAGCATGGACGCGTCCTGATCCTCACCAAGGGCTCAATCGAAGAGAGCAACACGCGCTGGGCCCAGGGCGGCATAGCGGCCGCCATCGGCGAGGGTGACTCTCCCGAGCTGCACCTGCAGGACACGCTGCGGGCCGGCGCCGGGCTGGTCGACGAGGACGCCGCCCGCGTGCTGGTCGACAACGCCGCGGACGCCATCGCCGACCTCGTCCGCTTCGGAGTCCCCTTCGATACCGCTGACGGTGAGATGCTGCTGGGACGGGAGGGCGCGCACAGTGTGAACCGCGTGATCCACGCGGGCGGCGACGCCACCGGCGCGCACATCGAGTTCTCGCTGTCGCAGCTCGCCCGGCTCTCGGGCGTCACGATCCTCGAGTACGTGCAGGTCCTCGACCTGGTCGTCGAGGACGGCGCCGTCGTTGGCCTGAAAGCGCTGGACACGCGCAGCAATCGCGTAGAGTCGTTCCGCGGAACACAGACCATCCTGGCCAGCGGCGGACTGGGGCAGCTTTATCGCGTCAGCACCAACCCGACGGTGGCCACGGGCGATGGGGTCGCAATCGCCTACCGCGCCGGAGCGGAGGTGTCGGACATGGAGTTCGTGCAGTTCCATCCCACGGCGCTGCGCCTGCCCGGCGTGCCGGTCTTCCTGATCTCCGAGGCCGTGAGGGGTGAGGGCGGGGTGCTGCGGAACGCCGAGGGCGAGTCCTTCATGGCCCGCTACCACGAGATGGAGGACCTGGCGCCGCGGGACATCGTCGCGCGGGCGATCCTGAACGAGCTGAGCGAAGCCAATGGCGACCACGTCTACCTGGACGTCACGCACCTCGACGCTGCCCGGGTACGCGCCCGGTTCCCTCAGATCTACAAGCATTGCATGGACAATGGCCTCGACATCACGGCAAGCGCGATCCCGGTGTCGCCGGCGGCCCACTACATGATGGGCGGCGTGCGCACGACAACCTGGGGTGAAACAACCCTGCCCGGGCTCTACGCCTGCGGCGAGTGCGCCAATACGGGTGTCCACGGGGCAAACCGGCTGGCCAGCAACTCGCTCCTGGAAACCGTTGTCTTCGCGCGGCGCGCCGTGCAGCGTTCCCTGGAGGCCGAGCGCTCCCCGGCGCGGCCGTGGCCCGGGAGCGTCGCGATCCCGCCGGCAGAGGGCGGCGCGGAGGGCCCACATCCATCCTTGAGTGGGCTGCAGGAGCTTATGTGGCGCGACGTCGGAATCGTCCGCAGCGGCGAGTCCTTGAGCCGGGCACGCGGCGTCCTGGCGGCGTGGCAGGGGATGGTCGAGCCGTCGGACCGACCATCGCAGGAGCTGGCTAATCTGCTCCTCTGTGCCCGCCTCGTCACCGAGGCGGCGCTGGCGCGGCAGGAAAGCCGCGGCGCTCACTTCAGGACGGACTATCCGGAGCCGGCCGACAGCTGGCGGCACAGATTGGTGTTCCGCAGATGATCACAGGCGCCCTTCCACCCGAAGCGATCGTCCCGCCGGTCCGCCTGGCCCTGGAGGAGGACCGGGCGTGGAACGACGCTACTACAGCCGCCGCGGTGCCGCCCGAGATGCAGGGGGCGGCGATGGTGCTGGCCAAGGACGACGGCGTGATCGCCGGGCTGGGGGTGGCGGCCGCGGCCTTCGCCGAGATGGACAACACGCTCGTCTTTCGCCAGCAGATCGCCGACGGCGGGCGCATCGGGCGCGGCCAGGCGATCGCGACGGTGCGGGGCCGGCTGGCCCCGATCCTGAGCGCCGAGCGGGTGGCGATAAACTTCCTGCAGCGCCTCTCCGGCGTCGCGACGACGGCAGCGCGGGCCGTCAGGGCCGTCGAGGGGACGAACGCCGTCATCCTCGACACGCGGAAGACGACGCCCGGCCTGCGCGCGCTCGAGAAGTACGCCGTGCGGTGTGGGGGCGCGCAGAGCCACCGGATGGACCTGAGCGACGCCATATTGCTCAAGGACAACCACCTGGTGGCCACGAAGCTGCAGGGTCTGTCGCTCGGCGATATGGTCAGGCGGGCGGCCGCCGACGCCAATGGCCTCTCGGTGGAGGTCGAGGTGACGCGGATCACGGAGGCCGAAGAGGCGCTGGCCGCCGGCGCCACGCGCCTCCTTCTCGACAATATGTCGCCCTCGGAGATGGCGACCGTCGTCGAGCTGGCGCGTGGCCGCGCGACGACGGAAGCGTCGGGCGGCATCACGCTCGACAACGTGCGGGCGGTAGCGGAGACCGGCGTCGACTTCATCTCGATGGGCTCGCTGACCCATTCTGTGAAGGCCCTCGACATCAGCCTCGAGCTGATCTTCTAGCTATCGGTCACAGGCTGGCCGAGCAAGCCGAAGGAGGCACAGCTTTGGCAAGACGCATCCTGACCACAGAAGAGGAAGCGGCCATCATGGGTCAACTGGAGGACGACTACGAGAGCGAGAGCGGTGGCGCGGAGCGCCTCATCCACGTCCCGGCTCGGGTGGAACTGACAGCGCGTCGGCACAAGGACGCTCGCGTCATGGTGCGCATCAACCGCGCCGACCTCGACCGACTGAAGGATCTACACGCCCAGACCTACATCGAGCACCGGCTCAGCTTCAACGCCTGGATTGTGGAGCCCTTGGTCCACGCCTCCTAAGCGCCGGCTTCTCCGTTGTCGGCGGGCACGTTGTGGCTCTCGACGCCGCGGCAGGCATACCCGTAGTCACACCTGTAGACGCCGGCCGCGAAGCCCACGGCTCGCAGGCTGCGGGCAATCTGCTCGCACCAATCGCGGCGTGCCGACGTGCGCACGATGGCCCTCCCCTCGGCCTTGAGCGCTCTGCCCACGTCGACGCTGCTGCCCAGCGATCCCAGGACATGGGCAAGGGCCTCCATGATCTGCTGGCTGGATCGCGAGTCGTCGAGGGCGATAACGTGCCAGCGCACCTCGCCGTCATCCCACTGGTGGTGAGTCAAGAACCCTCCATCGCTAGCCGGCCGCTCCAAGCGCGGGCGGCGGTAGGCTGGAGGCTATTTCAGGTCGGCGACAGTCCCTGTCGCTCCAGTCGGACGGCGCTACTGGGCAGGCTCGACGAGAGCCGACATCGAGCCTTTGCAGTGCGGGATGAGGGGGTCCGCGCCAAAGGCGTGAATCTTTGATTGGAAATCGAGCGCGCGTTCGTGGGTCGTGGTCGCGACGACCACCTGGCCCTGGATGTCGACCAACCGCGCGAGTGCGAACGACTTCTCCGGACCGTAGCCGAAGATCTTGCCAAGCATGACGATCACGTACTCGTACGAGTGGTCGTCGTCATTGAGCAGGACGACGTGCCAGCGCGGCTCGAGGTCGACGCTTTCGTCGGTCCGCTCATGGACTACGATCTCGGTGCCGCTCATTTGCAGCCCCTGGCCATCGAGTGCTCCAGCGGGACGCGATAGCCTCCACCACCCTTGAAGTCCCGCTCGAGACGGTCGTAGGCCATGATCATGGCCTCTTCTTGAGTCTCGACAGGAAGGCCGCGGAAGCGCGCGGTCGAGCGCCCGGCGAAGCCAAGCATCTGGGCGGCGTAGTCGTCGAAGTCCCGAAACTCAGCGATCGTGCTGACGCTCTCCTCCGAGGGATCGTGGAACCCCGCCTGGGCAACAGCCTCGGATAGCCCGCGTGGACCCATGGGGATGGGGGGTGAGACGCCGGGAGCCGCGCCCGCCACCGCCAGCTCGTTGCCGTAGTGCTGGATCAGGCTGTGGTAGGAGGCCTTCCAGGCCGAAGCGGCCAGGCAGGCACCTGGCTTGAGCACCCGGTGAATCTCGCGCAGGACCACGCCCGGGTCGGGGAAGTGATGCAGGGCGATCCCGCAGGTCACCGCGTCGAAGGTCTCGTCGGGGAAGTCCAGCGTGTTCGCGTCCATCCTCCTGAACTCGACGTTGATGGCCCGTCGTTGCGCTGCCTTGCGGCGCGCGACCTCCACCATCTTGTCCGAAAGGTCGATGCCGACGACGCGGCCATCGCGTCCGACCATCTCCGCCGCATCCAGCGCCAGCTCGCCGCTGGCGCAGGCGACGTCTAGCAGGCGGCCGCCGTCTCCGATACCGGACAGCTCCAGCAGGCGCTGGCGGAAGGGCCGGGCCGTCCCGGCCCACAGGTCGTAGGTGTGGGCGACGGCGTTGAAGGCGGCTCGCTCGAACTCGATGTAGTCGCCGGGCGAATCAGGCTTGTGCACACGTATATCCTGACATTCCGATTGCTTCAGTTCAGCGTCGTTGGGTCATTCCACCGACCAGGATCGGCTGCGCGGGATCTGATATGACTTCCGGTTGCTGGGCCTCACCGCCGACCACTTTCCAGAGGGGAGTTGAAAGATTTGGTAATTCAAAGGGGGCACCCCTTTGAAACCCCGCCAGAGATGGTGCGCCCTCTCTGGACTCTCCCTGCGTGGGGGCTACCCGCCCTGTTGTCGGTCTCCTGAGTCGAGGATGATCGTTACCGGGCCGTCGTTCTCGGTTGCCACCAGCATTTGGGCGCCGAAGCGACCGAGCGCCACGAGGTGGCCGGCCTCGCCCAACAGTCGCGCCACTTCATCGACCAGCGGCCCGGCCACCTCGGGCCGGGCGGCGCTGACGAAGCTCGGGCGGCGGCCTTTGCGGGCGTCTCCGAGCAGCGTGAACTGGCTGACCAGGAGCACGCTCCCGCCGACATCGGCGAGCGAAAGGTTGAACTTCCCTTCGGCGTCGTTGAAGATGCGCAGCTCCGGGATCTTGCGCGCCATCCATGCCGCGTCGTCACCGCCGTCGCCCTCGGCCACGCCGAGCAGTACCGCCAGGCCCCTGCCGATGGCGCCAACCTGTTTGCCCTCGACTGAGACCGACGCACGCC
>WHTO01000086.1 GCA_009377665.1 Dehalococcoidia bacterium | reverse complement strand
GATACGTTCTGTAGACGCTCAGGGGTGGCCTTTTCTGGACGGGGGGTTCAATTCCCCCCCGTCTCCACCATGGACCACACATGCCAGACCGAGGCGCTCAACAAGACGCTCGGACCCGCCACGCGACCGCGCGCGTTCTTTCCTCTCCCAACGTCCCAAGCCCTGACATAGGCCGCTATTCCGATGACCAGGTACGAACAATTCCCATGCTGTCCTCGATAGACAGCGGGGACGTTCCTGCACGTGGGACAGCCCCCCGTCCCTCCCGAATGGTCGCGATCCCGGTTTCAGGGATTGACCCTCACCAAAGGTGGCTGTAGGATTTCGAACTATTCACAGGTCAGGTTGGGTAGATGCCCGCCTCGTGGATAAGGGGGACTGATCAAGTGAACAAACAATACCTGCCGGCTTACTCGGCGCTTCGCAAAAGGCGCCTTAGCCGCCGCTCGCTGTTACGAGGCACAGCGCTCGGCGGAGCAGGGCTCGCAGCCGCCGCGTTCGTGGGCTGTGGCGACGACGACGACGATGACGATGATGACGACGACGCGCCCGGGGACGGCGACGGGGGTGCAAGCACACCGGCGGCCGGCGGAGACGACTCCACGCCCGCTGCGGGAGCCGAAACCGAGGAAGAAGGCGAGGACGACGGAGGAGGCAGCGGAGAGGTCGAGAACGTTAGCTTTGCCTACGGATTTCCGGCGCCGCACGCCGGGATCCTCTTCACCCACTACGCCGCGGCGCACGGCGGATTCTGGGAAGAAGAGGGACTCGAGATAGAGTTCCTCCTCCAAACCGCAGGCGTTCCTCTGCTCGCCGGTGGGACCGTCGAGTACGCCGAGGTCTCGTGCGACGAGTTGCTGAACGCGATCGCTGCCGGGCAGGAGCTGCTGGCGGTCTACCAGCCGACATACGGTCAGCAGTTCGCCATGCGCGTCCCCGTGGACAGCGAGATCACGGAATGGACGGCCGAACAACTCGAGGGGACAGCAATCGGTATCACGGAGCTCGCGGGCGGCGAGGTACCAATCCTGCGGGCGGCGCTGTCCCTGATCGACCTGGAGGAAGGCTTGGACGTTGAGTTCTACCCAACGAGTGGGGCGAGCCAGGCGATCACGGTCGACGCCTTCAACACCGACCGTATCCAGGTCTTCTGTGGCAGCATCCTGGACCAGGCCGCAATCGAGGTTGCCGGGCTGGAACTTCGCGACATCACGCCCCAGGCAGTGCTGGACGCTTCGGGTGACAACGCCATCGGGGTGCGCACGGACTACCTCGCGGAGAACCGCGAGCAGGTCGTCCGCTTCTGTCGTGGGCTGGCCAAGGCAAAGGTATGGGCGTTTGCGAACGTGGACGCGGCGATCGAGCTCGCTCTCAGCATTGCCCCGGAGACGGGCTCGGTCGAGGAGGTGTCGAGCTTCGTTGACCTCCTCCACATCAACCGTGCCCTGCCGCCGGAGTCCGCCGGGATCGAGGAGGGTGAGATCTGGGTGGATGGCTGGAACGAGTTCCAGCAGCTGCTCATAGCGGGCGGTACGGGCTCCCCGGACGACCCGCTGACGTTCACCGAGCCGCTGGACATTAGCCTGATCGTCGACAACAGTCTTCTCGCTGAGATCTGGGACTTCGACCGGGCGGAGGTCGAGGCGCGGACGATAACGGTCTAGCTTCCAAGTAGCTACAGCCAGGAAGCAGGGGCGGCTTGGCCGCCCCTGCTGTCTTTGACGCGCACGTCGGCCTCAGTACAGGCCTTCGTAACGGGCAGAGTGCTCTAGAGACCTGCGGCCTTCAGTGCGCATCGCCTGATTGGCGCCCCGTGTTACTCAAACCCGCCCCCGTGACCCTAAGCCTACTGTTGGGGAAATTGCGTTCGGTTTGCGCGTGCGAGATAGTGACGCCTGTATTGATCGAGCGGAGGGTGGGTGTGATCTGGTGTCCTTGCCGGCTGGCCTGGGCCAGCGTGGACGGCTTGAGATGACGGGACTGGGCTGGTCGGCATTGCTGGTTGCCAACCGCGGCGAGGTAGCGATCCGCGTCATGCGGGCGGCGGCGGAATGTGGCCTGCGGACGGTGGCGGTCTACAGCGAGGATGACGCGCAATCTCTGCACGTGAGACGGGCGGACGAGGCTCGCGGCCTGGCGGGGACGGGCGCTGCCGCTTACCTGGACGTCGAGCAAATCCTGGCCACTGCCCGCAGCAGCGGCTGCGACGCCATCCACCCGGGGTACGGCTTCCTTAGCGAGAATGCCTCGTTCGCGCGGCGCTGCGAGGAGGAGGGCGTCACGTTCGTGGGGCCTCGACCAGCGACCCTCGCCCTGCTTGGCGACAAGGTCCAGGCCCGGGCATTCGCGCAGCGCTGCGACGTGCCGGTGCTGCCCGGCACGCCGGGCGCGACGACCGTGGAGGAAGCCCGCGCCCTCCTCGAAACGCTGGGCGCGCCACTCATGGTCAAGGCCATCGCGGGCGGCGGTGGCCGTGGCATGCGGCTGGTGAAAAGCGGAGACGACCTGGCGAGGCATTCGCGAGGTGCAGGTCCGAGGCCGAGAAGGCCTTTGGCTCGGATGAACTTTATGTCGAGCGCTTTCTCCCGAAAGCGCGTCACATTGAGGTGCAGATCGTGGGCGATGGCACGGGGGCCGCCGCCCACCTCGGAGAACGCGAGTGCAGTCTGCAGCGGCGACACCAGAAACTCGTTGAGGTCGCCCCCTCGCCTGGGCTGGCGACGGCGTTGCGTGGCCGCCTGCTCGAGGCTGCACTGAAGATGGCGTCGGAGCTGCGCTACCAGGGCATGGGCACCTTCGAGTTCCTCGTCGACGCAGACGAGGTTGGTCTGGATGAAGGTTACTACGCGTTCATTGAGGCCAACCCGCGACTGCAGGTCGAACACACCGTGACCGAAGAGGTATGGGGTGTCGATCTCGTAAAGATCCAGATGCAGCTGGCCGCGGGGAGGACCCTCCCCGAAATCGGGCTCACCTCTCTGGCGGCAGGCGTTCCGCGCGGGGTCGCCATCCAGACACGAGTCAACATGGAGACGATGGCCGCCGACGGGAGCACACGCCCATCGGGCGGCAGGCTCACCGTCTTCGAACCGCCTTCGGGAGCCGGCGTGCGCGTGGATACGTCCGGCTACAGCGGCTACCAGGCGTCCCCGGCGTTCGACTCGCTGCTCGCCAAGGTGATAACGCACACGACCACAGGCGGCTTCGAACAGGCGCTGGCCAGGGCATACCGAGCGCTCTGCGAATTTCGAATCGAAGGCGTGGCGACGAACCTTCCGTTCCTGCAGAGCCTTTTGCGGCATCCCGACGTGACAGCCGACCGGATTTTCACACGCTTCGTTGATGAGCACGGCGCGGAGCTGGTTGACCAGCCAGCCGAGCATCGAAGGCTGTTCTTCGACTCGGCGCAAGGCGCCGGCCGTGCCGGGGCACGGCTCGATACGGACGATCCGCTCGCCGTGCTGGCGCATGGCAAGATGGACCCTTCCGCGGGCCGAGCGGGCGACGCGGCGCACCATGTCCACGAACTCAACGGGGTGCTGTTCATCAGGGCACCGGTCCAGGGCACGATCGTTTCGCTCGACGTGAGTGAGGGCCAGGAGGTGCGAAAGGGTCACCAACTCCTGGTCATGGAGTCCATGAAGATGGAGCACGTCGTGCTGGCGGCGGTCGCAGGCTATGTGCGCGACGTCCAGGTCGTTCAGGGAGACACCGTATTCGAGGGGCATGCCCTCCTCGGCATCGAGGAGGCGGATGTGGCTTCGGAAGGCCCGACCGTCGAAGACGAAGTCGATCTGGACGCGATCCGGGAGGACGTTGCCCAGGTGCTGGCGCGCCACGAGGCTACGGGGGATGCAGCGCGGCCCGAAGCGGTGGAGCAGCGGCGAGAGACGGGTCAGCGCACAGCCAGGGAGAACATCGAGGACCTCGTGGACCGCGGGTCGCTGGTGGAGTACTCGCCACTGATGATCGCGGCGCAACGGGCACGCCGCCCGCTCGATGACCTGATCGCGCGGACTCCCGCCGACGGCCTGGTTGGCGGGGTGGCGCGGATAAACGGCGACCTCTTCGATGACGAGCGGTCGCGCTGCGTCGTCCTTTCTTACGACTTCACGGTCCTCGCCGGCACGCAGGGGCTGCAGAATCACCGCAAGAAGGACCGCCTGTTCGAGCTGGCCGAGAAGTGGCGGCTGCCGGCGGTGATCTTCACAGAAGGCGGCGGCGGACGGCCGGGAGACACCGATGGTCTCGGGTTTGCCGGTCTCGACTGCATGGCGTTTACCTACTGGGGCCGCCTGTCGGGCCTGGTGCCGCTAGTCGGGATCAACTCGGGGCGATGTTTCGCGGGGAACGCGGCGATCCTGGGCTGCTGCGACGTGGTCATCGCCACGGAGGACTCGAACATTGGTATGGGCGGCCCGGCGATGATCGAAGGCGGCGGACTCAGTGTCTTCCGGCCGGAAGAGGTTGGCCCGATGAGCGTCCAGGTCCCCAACGGCGTCGTGGACATCGCGGTGGCCGACGAAGCCGAAGCCGTCAAGGTCGCCAAACGATATCTCTCCTACTTCCAGGGACCGCTCAGCGATTGGGAGTGCGCCGACCAGCGAGCCCTGCGACACGCCGTCCCGGAGAACCGGTTGCGCGTCTACGATGTGCGGCGCGTGATTGAGACGCTGGCCGACGTGGGATCCGTCCTTGAGCTGCGGCGCTCGTTCGGCGTAGGGATGATCACCTCCCTGGTCCGGATCGAGGGACGGCCGCTGGGGGTAATTGCCAACAACCCCGCGCACCTCGGAGGCGCCATCGACAGCGACGGCGCGGACAAAGCCGCGCGCTTCATGCAACTCTGCGACGCCTTCGACATACCGCTGCTGTCGCTCTGCGACACGCCGGGGATGATGGTGGGACCAGAGGTCGAGAAGACGGCGCTCGTCCGGCACTGCTGCCGCCTGTTCGTCATCGGCTCGGGGCTGACGATACCAACCTTCGCTATCGTGATGCGCAAGGGCTACGGGCTTGGCGTGCAGGCGATGACGGGTGGGAGCTTCAAAGCCAACATGTTCACCGTGGCCTGGCCGACGGGCGAGTTCGGGGGCATGGGCCTCGAGGGCGCGGTTAAGCTCGGATACCGCAAGGAGCTCGAAGCTATCCAGGACCCGGCCGAGCGCAAGGCAACATTCGAGCGCATGGTGGCTCACATGTACGAGAAGGGAAAGGCGCTGAGCGTGGCCTCGCACTTCGAGATCGACGACGTGATCGACCCGGCGGAGTCGCGAGCGTGGATCATTTCGGCCCTGCGTTCCGTGCCACCACCGCCACCCCGAACCGAGCGAAAGCGCCCCTGCGTCGACCCTTGGTAGTCAGCCCAGCGCGGCGGTGCGCTACCTATCGGTAGCGTCAACCTCGCCCTGGCGGCTTTCTTCCATCGCCAGGGTGACGCGAGCCACGATCGCGTCGAGCAGCGCCTGTGCCTCTTCTCCACCCGATGCCATCATCTCCTCGAAACCTTTAAGGTCCGGCAGGTTAGCAATCGTGATACCTGGGCCGTCGCCCGAGATATAAGCCGCCATCTCGCGGCGGATCAAGGCCTCGATGTCCTCCTGGCTCACGGAGCCACCATCAGCGGCCGGCTCGATTCCTTCTCGTTGAGTCAACCCATCCCCCCACGCGGTGATCGGAGTCGGCTTCGCGCCCCTGGTCGCGCAAGCCACTCCCCCAGTAGAGCAGTTCTTGCCGGGTACCCGCGACCACCCTTCATGCAAGGCCGCCGGCGGGCAATACTGCAAACGTAGGTGACGGATACAGCGCAACAGCCCGAGGGCGGCCCCGACCTTCACGCCGCGCTGAGGCGCTACTGGGGGTACGACGAGTTTCGGCCGCGCCAGGAGGCGATTGTCCGCAGCTTGATGGCGGGCCGCGACGTGGCCGTTGTCATGCCAACCGGCGGCGGCAAGTCGCTCTGTTATCAGCTGCCGGTTGCCCTGAACGGCGGCACGGCAGTTGTCGTCTCGCCTCTTGTCGCGTTGATGCAGGACCAGGCCGCCGCCATGAATCAGATAGGCGTACCCGCAGCCGTCATTAACAGCAGCCAGTCGCGCGCCGAGCAGGGCCAGGTCATGCAAGCCGCGAGCGAGGGCGCCTACCGCCTGGTCTACCTGTCGCCGGAGCGGATGGCGCGAGGCGACACGAACGAGTGGCTCGCGCGGTTGGATGTCGCGTATTTCGTGGTGGACGAGGCTCACTGCATTTCGGAATGGGGCCACGAATTCCGGCCGGAGTATCGAGAGCTCAGCCGGTTGAGGGCAAACTTTCCCGGGAAGCCGATCGCGGCCCTCACAGCCAGCGCCACGATAGAGGTCCGCCGTGACATACTGCGGCTTCTCAACATCGGCGGCGCCGATAAGTACATCGTCAGTTTCCACCGGCCAAACCTTCGCTACCTCGTGCGCAAGTGCAACGACGCGTCCCAGGAGCGCCTGCTCTTCCGGGCTTTGAAAGCCAATCAACCGGGGAGCGCCATCGTTTACTCGCCGACCATCGCGCGCGTCGGGCAGACCGTTGATTTGCTGAAAGCGAGCGGTATACAGGCCGTCGGCTATCACGCGAAGATGCCCGGTTCCGAGCGTTCCCTGGCGCAGAAGCGGTGGATGAACGACGACGTCCGAGTGCTGGTCGGGACCGTTGCCTTTGGGCTCGGCATCAACAAGCCGGGGGTGAGATCGGTGATTCATCTATCGCTGCCCAAGTCGCTCGAGCAGTACTACCAGGAGGCGGGCAGGGCGGGCCGTGATGGGGAAGAAGCGGACTGCCTCCTGCTCTGGAGGGGAGAGGACATCGGGCTCCTCGCCTACTTCATCGGTCAGGTTGACGACCCCCGTGAGCGCAGCCGCCAGTGGCAGCACTACCGAAACATCCGCGCCTTCGTGGAGGGCGACACGTGCCGCCACCTGGATATCTGCCGGCACTTTGGGGAGTCGCCATCATGGGATTCGTGCGGGATGTGCGACGCGTGCGGTCCGCAGCCGGGGTGGTGGGTGGATACTGCCCCCGCGCTGGCACCGCGGGCAGGCGCGGGGCGCCGCCGCGAGCGGGCGGACACCACCGCGGCCGGCCATCCGGGCCGCGACGAAGCGCTGTTCAACCACCTGAAGGAGTGGCGCCGGGAGGTCGCGCGAGCGGCCGAGGTTCCGTCATTCGTCGTCCTGCACGACTCATCCCTCGATGCCATCTGCATGCGGCTTCCGCGCACGATGGAGGAGATCCTGCAGGTCAAGGGGATCGGGGCTCACAAGGCCGCGCTCTACGGCGAGGAGATCCTCGCCACCCTCCGCGCCTACCGCTCCGGACAGGCGTAGGGCTGCCCTGTTCTAGCCTGAAACGGCGCTGACGCCAGCCCTCGCGATGGCCTCGTCCTCGTCGCCGGTTGCGCCCGAGACGCCGATGGCGCCCAACGCGCCGTCCTCGTCGCGCACCAGAAGGCCCCCCTGCATCGGAAAGAATCGCCCGTTGGTCTGAACCGCCATGCTGGCCGCCAGGGCCGGAAAGCGTTCGACAAGCTGAGCGGCCTCGCTGCCGTCACGTTTCATGATGGCGGCTGTGCAGGCCTTGCCCTCGGCAACGACGGCGCTGAAACCGGAGGCGTCATTGACGCGCTGCAGCGCTACGAGACACCCGGCCGTGTCGACGATGGCGACGGTGACCGGCTTTCCCAACTTTCGGGCGGCATCTGTCGCCGCGACGAGAATATCCAGGGCCTGCTGTGTCTTCATGCCACCTCCCCATGACCCGCTCCGTAGTCGTTAGCCGATCCCGTTCGTCCCACGGTACCACCGGTCATCCCAAGGGACTCGCGCCTCGATCCGCCATGCGAATGTGGACGGACCGATCGGGCAGAGTTGCAACTTGCGAGTAACAAGTTGGTTGCTTTAAAGTTGCGGAACAGCTCCCTGGCCCCAAGGAGCATTCAGTTGCCTAGTGGTGCACCACCGCCGACCGGCGGAAATCTCCCCTTCCGCATTCTGAATGCCGCGCGTTCGGCCAGTTCCTCGACCTCTGCTTTTCCCCGCGTCCTGTTCCGGCTCGACATGTGGCTCTGGGCGGCTCTCGGTGTCGGCCTCGCCCTGCGTCTTGCCTGGCTGGAGACGCTTGACGCCGTCCCGTTCTACGACGCCCAGTCGTACTTCAACCTGGCCGTCGACCTGGTCGATGGTCAGCCCTACGAGGAGTACGGCAGCGCCTACTGGCCGGTGGGCTACCCCGCGACGCTCGCGGCTTTCTTCGCCTTCCTCGGCAAGACGGTCGCGGCCGGCGAGGTCCTCAACGTCCTCGCGTCGTTGCTGACAATCGGTCTCACGTACTCTCTTGGGCACATCCTCTATTCACGATCCGTGGCGCGCACCGCGGCCTTCATCGTTGCGCTGCTGCCGAGCCAGATCTTCGCCAACACGCTGATCCTTTCGGAGGTGCTGTTCACCGCCGTCCAGTTGGGGGCGATCGTCCTGATCGTCGCCGCCTTGAGCCGCGCCGAACTCGAGGACGACCTACGGCGCATCTTTGCCCCCAAAGCCGCCGCGCTGGTGGGTCTCGCTTTCCTCGTGCCCGCGGTGAACGGACCGAGCATTGTCGCACTCTTCTCGATCGCGGTGATCGCGATCATCTTCCTCCTCGCGCTGACCCGAGGCAGCCAGCTGACATTCCTCTGGAGCGCCGCTGCTGTCCTCACCGGCTATGCCCTTCTGATCCGGCCGGCCGCCCTTCCCCTGGTCGCCGCCGCCATCCTGGCAGCCCTCCTCATGAGCCGAAGGTCGGGCCTGTCGGCGGCTTCGGAGGGCGGAGGCCGGATCAACCGCCTGCTCGGCAGGAAAACGCTGGGCTACGCCGGGCTGTACCTGGGGGTCAGCTTCCTCGTGGTCGCCCCGTGGATGATGCGCAACTTTACGGAGATTGGCACTCCAACCCTGTCGACCACCGGCGGGGTCAATTTCCTGATCGGCAACCACGACGGAGCCAATGGTTGCTGGTCCTTCAACTACGAGGAGCACGGCTACATCTGGGAGATCCAGGACGAGGTCGAGCGCGAGCGGGAGGCTTTCCGGCAGGGTTTCAACTTCGTCCGCAGCGACCCGCTGCAGGCCGTGAGCCTTATCCCCCTGAGGTTCGACTGCATGTGGCGCGAAGACGGCGACGCCCTCGGCCACTGGAACCGCTTCGAGCAGCCGGAGGCCCTCGACTCCCACACGCACAATCTCTTGATGTTTGTAAACCAGTGGTACTACTGGCTGCTGCTTGGCGTCGCCGTCATTGGCGTGCCAGCCTGGTTGCGGACAAACCCGGCGCACCTTGTGCCGTTGCTGGTCGTGGCGCTGACCACCGGCTACTACCTGCTGTTCGTGGGCGACGACCGGTACCATCAGCCCCTTCTACCGTTGATTGCTGTCTGGGGTGCCTGTGGCATCGGCTTCCTGCCGCGATGGTGGCGTCAGCGTCCGATCACCTGGCCGCGGGACGGCGGGTAATGGCAGCGCCAGCGACGTCCGTAACGAACGCCCCCGTCGCAGCAGGCGCAGCGCCGCCGTCCGCGGCGGCCTGGCTGAGGCGGATGCTGGTTGTCTTCCCTTTCGCCCTGGGCGTCGCAGCCGCTCTCATCATTTATGCCGACCTGGGAGCCTACCTCGACTCTCTCGCAGCCTTCGATTGGTACCTGGCTCCGGCGATCGTCGGGCTGGTGCTGGGCAGTTACGGTCTGCGCTTCCTCAAGTGGCATCTATACCTTGGCCTTATCGGGGCGCGTCAGGGGTTACCGCTGCGGAGCAGCGGGTTGATCTTCGCCAGCGGGCTCGCGATGACGATTACGCCGGCCAAGAGCGGCGAGTGGCTGAAGAGCTACCTCCTCAATCGCGCCAACGGGACTCCAGCTTCGCGGTCCATCCCGGTCATCTTCTGCGAGCGGCTGACAGACGCTGCCGCGCTGCTGCTGCTGTCGCTTGTCGGGGTTGCCATCCATGCGCCCTCTTACTGGCCCCTGTTCGCGGTGGCGGCGTCGCTTGCGCTGCTCTCGATAGCGTTCGTGCGTGTGCGGTTGCTGGCCAACTGGTCGGTGCGGAGGGCGCAAAGCCTTCCCCTGGTTGGCCGTCTCGGTGGCTACGTGCGCGAGTCGCAGGCGACCAGCTACGAGCTGCTGGCGCTGGGGCCAACGATGCGGGCGCTGGGGATCGCCCTGCTGGCCTGGACGCTGGAGGCCATCGCCTGGTCGCTGGTGCTCTATGGGCTGACCGGGATCGGTGGATTCGAGGCCGTGGTGAAGGTGGCGCTGATCATGGGCGTCAGCCTCTTCGCGGGCACGCTGTCGTTCGTGCCGGGCGGGCTGGGCGTGAGTGAGACCGGAATCATTGCCCTGGAACAGGTCCTCTTTGAGATCGGCCGCGCCGCGGCCGCCGCGTCCGCCGTCCTGATCCGATTCTTCACGCTCTGGCTGGGCGTCGTGCTGGGTATCGTCGCGCTGATCATCGTGCTCCGCGACCGGCGCTTCCGGACGGACCAGTCTGCATCCGCCGGAACCTGACGCTCCTCCGTGGCGGTTTTCTCTGTGTATAACTCCGAGATGGAGCGACGGAGAGATGCTAATGTCGGCGAATGAAGGGAGCCGTGCTGGCTGTCTGCTTCGGCCTGTCGATGTTTCTGCCGCTGGCCTGCGATGAAGGCGGCGGCAGCAGCGCCGGCTCCGACGAGCTTTGTACGGTGCGCAACGAAAACTTCGGCGTCAGCATCACCTACAGCGGCGACGGTGCGGCGCGGGTCTGCGTCGACCGCGTGGAGAGCGACACTGGTGGCGCCGAGGGATGGGCGCTGATCAGGACCTTTGACGCGATCGGCGCCTCGGTTTGCTCGGGGTCGATTGATTCGCCGGCAGGAGACCTTGACGTCGTGGTCCGTGATTCATCGAGTGGCGGCGACTTCGCCAGCGGTTTCTGCGCGACGGTGGACCGCGATGACCCGATCTCAGACGAGACACCGTAGGGGCATCGCCCTAGAGCTGGGAGCCGAGCCGTCCGAGAGGCTGCCTGGGCCTGCCTGACAGGTCATCGTCGATGGCGCCGGCGACGCGCTCCCCCATGAGTATCGAGTAGTTCTGGCCGCGATCCTCGGGGTAGATCTGAGTGGTATTCGCCAGGTAGAGCCCCTCGATTGGGGTGCGGTGATCGGGGATGCTCTGCGAGTAGTTGCGGGTGATGATCGGCTGACCGGCCGGATCCTTGAAGAGGTGTTTCTCGGCGATCCAGTCTTCGCTGAAGGATGGGTTGATACCTCGAATGTGTCGGAGATAGGCGGCGAGGACCTCGTCCACGTCCATGGACAGGATCGGCGAGCCCTCCTCGACGTAGTTGGAGAAGTACACGTAGTGCTTGCCGGCGTAGCGCTCGGGCTCAACGAAGTTGGTCTGCTCGACGACGGCAACGAACGGGACCTCGGGCGCCGATATGTTGAGCCAGTAGGTATTCGAGAGCGGACGCTCCAGGGCCAGTACGAGGCACGTGGCCCACTGATAGCGCACGCGATTG
>WHTO01000002.1:33252-53127 GCA_009377665.1 Dehalococcoidia bacterium | reverse complement strand
TCAGCTTCATGTCCTCCATGGTCCTGGCTTCGCTGTACTCGGCCGGGTCCTCCGGCGAATCGCTGCGGCCGTGCCCGCGCATCTCCCACAGGATCAGCTTGTACTTCTGCGAGAGCGGCCCGACCTGGGGCTCCCACATCCTGGCGCTCGCCGCATAACCGTGCGTCAGTAACACCGCAGGCCCGGAGCCGTGAGCTTCGTAGTAAATGGAGACATTGCCGTTCTTCACGTAAGACATGCCCTACAGCTTCTCACTCAGACGGCATCGCGCAAGGGGTTGCAGGACTCACCCTCACGCATCCCCCTGGCCTTCGACGCGGCGACAGCTTCCGTCGCCTGCGGATAGCACGCCACCGCCCTGCGGGCGGCAGCGACTGGCTACATTTGCTGCTGTGAACAGGGATGTGAAAAGAGGGCCGCGCCCGACCTGCGGCAAGCCCCATACTCAAGCCCAGCAATGTCGGTAATCGACGAGATAAAACAGAGGGTGGACATCGTCGACCTGGTCGGCGACGCGGTCACGCTCAAGAAAAGCGGGCGCAATTTCAAAGCCAATTGCCCCTTCCACAACGAGCGTACGCCATCGTTTTATGTCTTCCCCGACCGCCAGTACTGGCAGTGCTTCGGGGCCTGCGCCGAGGGCGGCGACATCTTCTCGTTCGTCCAGAAGCGCGAGAGCAGCGACTTCCGCGCCGCCCTGCGGACGCTCGCCGAGCGTGCCGGCGTCCAGCTCGAGAGCAGCCGCCCGCGCGACAACGCCCGCGACGATCGCCTCGACCGCCTGCGAGCCGCCAACGAGGCGGCCGCCAGTTTCTATCACAACCTTCTGCTGCAATCCGCCGACGGCGCCGAGAGCAGGTCCTACCTGGAGACCAGGGGCCTCGATGCCCGTACGGTCGGCGACTTTCAGCTGGGCTTCGCACCCGGCCGCGGGGCGCTACTCAACCGTCTCTCCGAGAAGGGGTTCGCGAGCGCCGAGCTGATCGACGCCGGGCTCTGCGTCGAGAACGAGAAAGGCGTCTTCGACCGCTTCCACGACCGCCTGGTGATCCCGATCCGCGACGAGCGCGGCCGCGTCACAGGCTTCGGCGGCCGCACAATGGTAGGCGACGCCGCCAAGTACCTGAACACACCGCAGACCGACCTTTTCGACAAGAGCGCGACCCTGTACGCGCTCGACCGCGCGCGGGACGCCATCCGCGAGAAGGACCTCGTTGTCGTCGTCGAAGGCTACATGGACGTGATCGCGGCCCATCAGTTCGGCTACCGCAACGTCGTCGCCGAGATGGGCACGGCGCTGACCGAAAAACAGGTCACCATCCTCAAGCGCTACAGCAGGAACCTCACCCTCGCGCTCGATGCCGACGCGGCGGGCAGCGAGGCCACGATGCGCGGGATCGAGGTCGCCTCGGCCAACAGCGAGCGTGAGGTGGCCCCGGTCGTGGCGCCGGGTGCGCGCGGCTTTATTCACCTGCAGGAGCAATCGGCCACTCAGATCCGGATCATTGCGATCCCCGAGGGCAAGGACCCAGACGACCTGATCCGCAAGGACTCAGCGCGCTGGGAGCGCCTCGTGGACGAGGCGAAGCCCGTGATCGACCACGTGCTCGACCGATTGCCCGAACGCTTCAACCTCACTGACCCCAACGACAGCTCAAAAGCCGCAAAGGAGGCCGCGCCGGTCATCGCCGCAATTTCCGAACCGGTCCTGCGCGACCTTTACACGCAGCGCCTGGCCCGTCTCGTGCACGTAGATGAGTCGACCTTGCGACCCCTGATCGCGGCGCTGCGTTCGCCCCGGCGACCGCAGGCCCGAAGTGCGGAGGCAGCCCCGCAGCCACAACCCAGGAGCAGCGAGCCCGTGGAGGAGCATCTGCTGGCTCTGCTCTTCGCCTTCCCTGCGCTACGCGAGTTCCAGCTCCCGGACCCCCGCAGAGTCCTTACCCTAGCCGTGCACCAGGCTCTCTGGGAGGCTTGGCACGAGCACCCAACCATCGAGGAGATGAGGGAATCACTGCCGGAGGAGCTGCAGCCCGAACTGGAGCGCGTCCTCGCGCGTACACTCCCTCCGCTCGACGACACCAACGCCGAAAACGCCCTGGCCGAGACGATCTGGAAGCTCGAACAGCGCAACCTGCGCAGGGCAAAGATGATGACGGTCGACGCCATCTCGGACGCCGAATCGAGGGCCCGCGAGGAGGGCTCGCTTGTTGTCGACCTAATCGGTATGCTCAGTCAAGCCCAAAGCGGGTTGAACGAAGAAGAGGCGGGTGAATTAGCAGAGGTTTACGTGGAGGACTGGGAGAGGGGGGTGGAATTGCACCAGCGGCTGCTGGCGCGATATCACAGTAGAGAGCCGTTGTCCGAGGGCACCAAGCAGGCCATACACGCGAGGCTCCTCCACCAACGAACACGTGAAGACGAGATAGAAGGCGCCGCCAGCTAGCCGAGATATCTGGGCACAAGGGGTGCAGGATGCCGAAGGCAGCGACCAAACGGGCGCATCGCACGCCTCGCGAGCGTGCGCCCGATCTCGAAAACAAAGAAGAATCGCCGAAGCTGGCGTTGCAGGGCACAGCAGTGCTCGCGCGCGCGGCGTCCCCGAGCCGGGCCGAGCAGGCCGCCGACCAGCCCCCGGCGGTAGAGGACACGCTCCGGCTGTACCTCCACGAAATCGGCAAGGTCGTCCTGCTCACCGTCGAGGACGAACAGCAGCTGGCGAGGCAGATGGAGGAAGGCCTCCACGTTGAAGCCGTGGAAGAGCGGCTCTCACACGACAGTGGCAGCGAGCCCACCGCCGCCGAGGCAGCCGCTGTGCTCTTCCAGCAGTGGCGCGACCTGCGCCACGTTGACGCCATCGTTCGCCGCTATCTGGACCTCGATCCCAGGGAATCCGCGGCACGGCGAATCGCCAACCCTATCTTTCGCGCCGCCATCGACCGGGTCCGCGACGAAGCGCTTTGCGAAACGATCAGCCGCTGCGTGGCGAAGCCGCGCGACGAGAGTGACAAACTGCTGGCGCGCCTTTCCATCGTCACCAATTTGCTCACGCCCGAGCTGGTCGCGTCCGTCACTCACCCGCGCGCGCTAACCCCGCCCGCAAACTCGCCCGAGCTCCGTGGGGCCCTGCAGCGGCACGAGGCCGAGATCAGGAACCAGTTGGACCGGGCGAAGGACAGTGGTTATAGGGCCCAGCAACGGCTCGTCGAGGCCAACCTGCGCCTGGTGGTCAGCATCGCCAAGAAATACGTGGGGAGAGGTATGAGCCTCCTCGACCTCGCGCAGGAAGGCAACCTCGGCCTCATGCGCGCGGTCGAGAAGTTCGACCACCGGCGCGGCTTCAAGTTCAGCACCTACGCCACGTGGTGGATACGCCAGGCCATCACCCGGGCGATAGCCGACCAGGGCCGGACGGTCAGGCTGCCGGTGCACGTCGTCGAGACCGTCAATCGAATGGTGGGAATAAGCCGGCGGCTCGTCCAGGAGAAGGGACACGAGCCCACCTTCGAGGAGATCGCCGAAGCCATGGGGCTCGAAGAGTCGCGCGTCCAGGAGATCCTGCGCATCGCCCTCGAGCCCATCTCCATCCACGCCCCGATCCGCGAGCAGGAGAACAACGACCTCACCTCGTTGATCGAGGATGTCAGCGCGCCGACGCCGATAGAGGCGGCGAGCCACGACATGCTCCGCGAGGAGATGGCGGAAGTGATGTCCTGCCTGACCCCCCGCGAGAGGATCATCCTTGAGATGCGCTACGGCCTCGGCGACGGACGAACGCGGACCCTCGAAGAGGTAGGCCGCGACTTCCATGTGACGCGCGAGCGCATACGCCAGATAGAAGCCAAGGCCCTGCGCAAGCTGCGCCACCCGTCACGCGCCAACCGGCTCCGCGACTATCTCGAGTAACAGCTGCGAAGCGGCCCTTTACAGGAGCGGACAGTCCACCACCGAGGGCGCTGCCCTCGCGGGCGGCGGCGGAAAGGGTGTCCCTCGGCTCTAGATACGCGGCACGACGTCAGACGCGAAGCGTTCGATCGCCTCCACGACCGACTCTTCGTTCTCGCTGTCGAGTTCGCGCGTGCGTGGAAAGTGTCGATCACAAACGCGCCGACCCCAGCTTCCCGATAGCGGTTGATAGATTCGATCACCTGTTCCGGGGAGCCATAGAGGTGCGCACCGTCCGCCTCGCCCTCGATGTCGAACTTCAGCGGCAGACGGACGGCCACGAGCGCGTCGGCGCCCGATCGTCCGGCGCCGCCGATCATGTCCCGATAGCGGGGTACCTGCACACGCAGATCCTCGACGGTCGGCCGCGTCGGGTGCCACGCCTGGCAAAGCTCGGCGGCGCGGCGCATCGCCACCTGGCTGTTGCCCGCTCCCCACAGCGGCAGGGGTCCTGGATGGGCCGCGGCGCGAACGTGACTCCCTCCACGTCGATGAAGTCGCCGTGGAACTCGAGGTGTTCGTCTGCCCAGAGGGCACGAAACGCGCGCAGGTATTCCCACGTCAGCCGGCCCCGCCGGTGAAAGTCCACCCTCAGCACCCGGCTTTCGTCCTCCGACCAGCCGGCGCCGACGGCGAATGTCATTCGTCCCCCCGATAGATGGTCGAGAGTAGCCATCGCCTTGGCCTGGTAAACGGCGCCGCGGTAAGGCACGATCAGCGCGCTGGTGCCGAGACGGGTGCGCCGGACAGCCGCCGATAGGAAGGCCAGGACGGCCAGCGGCTCGTGATAGTCCTGGCCGAAGCGGCGGACGGCGCGCTCGGGTACCGCGATATGGTCCGGTCACCCAGAGAGCGCCGTAGCCCAGCTCCTCTGCCCTGCGGGCGAAGCGCTCCATGAACGCGACCGAGGTCAGCTGCCGGTAGTGCGGGACAACAAGGCCGAACGCAGGCTCCTGCGCCACTCAGGACACCGGCTGCTTCGCCACCCCGGTGATATCAGCCATCAGCTGCAGGGCCTCAGGCTGCTGCGACTGGACGATGAAGGTCGTAACACCGGCATCTACCCACGTACGGAAACGCTCGCGGATACGGTCTGGCGGTCCGCACAGGGCGACCTCGTCGGCGAGCTCGTCGGGGACCGCGGCGATCGCCTCGTCCCTGCGGCCCGCCAGGTAGAGGTCCTGGATCTTCGCCGCCGCGTCCACGTAGCCGTACTTCACGGCCAGGTCGTTGTAGAAGTTCTTGCCACGCGCACCCATGCCGCCCACGTACAGCGCGAGCTGGGGCTTCACGCTGTCCAGCGCGGCCTGGACGTCGTCGTTGATGACAACGCCCGCCGACACGGCGACCGCGAAGTCCTTCCATGACTTGCCGCCGCCCGCCTTCTGGAAGCCCTCTTCAACCGCCGGCTTGAAGATGTCGGCGTGCCAGGGCGAGTACCAGATCGGCATCCAGCCATCCGCCAGCTCGGCCGAGCTGGCGATGTTCCGCGGGCCCAGCGTGGCGACGTAGATTGGAAGCTGCCTGCCGTGAATTATCGACTTCAGGGGCTTGCCCAGCCCGGTCGCATCGGGACCGCGATAAGGTAGCTGGTACTCCTTGCCGTCGAAAGTGGCCGGCTCCTCGCGCGCCCAGATCTTGCGCAGGACCTGGATGTACTCCCGCAGCCGCGTCGCCGGGCGCCCATAGGGGACGCCGTGCCAGCCCTCAACGACCTGCGGGCCCGACAGCCCGATCCCGACTATCACCCGTCCGCCGGACAGGCCATCGAGCGTTGTCATGGTCATCGCCAGCATCGCCGGCGTGCGTCCCGCGATCTGCGCGATGCCCGTGCCCAGCTTGATCCGGCTCGTCCTTGCCGCGATGTAGGCCAGCGGCGTAACGGCATCCGAGCCGTAGGCTTCGGCCGACCAGACTGAATCGTAGCCGAGGTTTTCGGCCTCGAGGATGCGGTCCATGGGCAGGTTTATCGAGCTGCCCGAGTATCCGATGTTAAGTCCTAGCTTCAACGCTTGACCTCCCTGGCGCCGGCGGTCTCGCCGTCGCCCCAGCCTTCTCTGTCTGCAATGCGTGTGTTCCCGCGGACCGCCCCCATCTCTCGCATCTGAGTGATGGCCAGCACCTTACCGGTGTAGTCAAGGGGCTGACGAGCGAGCCAGAGCGCGGCGTCCGACATCACCACGGGGTCCTCGAACTCCGAGGTGTCGACCCCCGGAAGTGTGTAGGCGTAGCCCTCGCTCCAGACCGCGAAGTCGAGCCTGATGCAGTTGACGGCGACCGATTGCTCTTGCAGTTCAAAACCCATGCCCTCTGTCAGGGCCTCGAGGGCGCGTTTCGTAACGGTGTAGCTGATACGGCCGAACTCGGGGCGGACGGCCGCCCCCGAGGAGATGTTGATCACCCGCCCGCTCCCGGCTTGCACCATCCGCGGGCAGAAGTGGTACATCATGTAGAGCGGCCCGTGGACGTTGACGTCCATGGCCAGCCGCCAGCGCGACGTGGGCAGCTCCAGCGTCTTGCCCGGTATCGCTATCGCCGCGTTGTTGATCAGGACGTCGCAGCGTCCCAACTCGTCATAGACGCGATCGGCGATCGCCGCCACTTCCTCCTCGACCTGGACGTTCAGGGGCAGGGCGAGCGCCCGGCGACCTGCGTCGCGGACCAGCTGAGCGGTCTCATCGACCGTGCCCGGAAGCTTCGTCGGGGAATCGTCCGTCGAGCGAGCGAGGCAGACGACGTCATAACCAGCGGCGGCGAAGTCCACCGCGAACTGCTTGCCGATGCCGCGGCTGGCGCCGGTGATGACAGCGACCGGCGCATCGCCACTCACGACGACACGCCGAGCGGCTGGCCGCCAAAGCTCTCGCGGAAGGCGAACTCCTCGACAGGCCGGCGCGAGGTCTTCGTCACCAGCCGCTCCGGGTCCGGATAGCCAAGGGGCATGAAGGCCGCGAGTCCCACGCCGTCTGGCATTCCGAGCAGCTCCTCGACCTGGTCCTCGATCCGGCAGAGCAGGGTGGTGAGGGCTATGCCGAGACCCTCATTGCGGCATGCCAGGATGATGTTCTGGACGAACGTGTAGACCGACGCGCCACCGACGATGCTCTGTCGTGACAGCTCAGCATCGGTGACAAGGAGCGTCGAGAGGTCCGCGCACACCAGCAGGTGCACCGGGATCTGATCCACGCTGCGGGCAAACTCGGATGTCCTGTCGATCGCACGCTGCCGCTGCTGCGTGGTGGCGGCGGCGCGGATCTGCTCCTCGTACGGCTCCCAGACCTCCATGTACATGCCGGCCAGCTTCTTCCTGGTCTCTGCGTCTTTGACCACGACCACGCGCCAGCCCTGCCTGTTCCCGCCGCTGGGCGCGAACCTGGCGTTGTCCAGCACCCTGTAGATCACGTCATCCGGGACCGGGTCGGGCCGGAAGTAGCGTGTCGTCGAGGCTGTCCTCATCACTTCATAGAAGTCCAACGGATCGCTGCCTTTCTCTGCACTCACGGCAAACGAGGATAGCGCTGGAGCATCGTCGCCTGCTAGCCACAGAGCAGGATCTTTCCGTCGCGGCCGCGCTCCTGGGCCCGCTCGACCGCCTCGTGCACGTCCGAGAGGTCGAAGCTGCCAGCAACGGGCCCGGCCTCGAGGCCGCCTGCCATGGAAGCCAAGAGCGACTGCAGGACGTCGCGCTGCTGCCCGATCGAAGTACGGGCCAGCCATTCGTTCAGCCAAAACCCGCGCACGGTCAGCGAGTAGGTGAGGAGCCTGCCGGCGCTCAGGCCCATGGGCTCCCTGCCCGCCAGGCTGCCGTGCACCAGCAGGACGCCATCGCGGGCGAGCGCTCGCACCAGCGTCGCGGATCCGGCGCCGCCAACCGCATCGAGCGCAAACGGCACGCCCTCGCCACCCGTCAGCGCCGCTACCTTTCGCAGGAGGTCATCTCCTTCTTCTGAGGTAACCTCGTCGGCGCCCAGGCGCTTGAGCTCGCTCGCCTGGTCCAGCCGACGCACGTGGTTGATCGTGCGCGCTCCGCTCGCGTGCGCCAGCTGGATTACCAGGCGTCCGAGCGCCGAGCCCGACGCGTTCTGCAGGATCCACTGGCCCGGCTGGACGTCGAGCACCTCATGCAGCATCACCCACGCCGAAAGCGGGTTGACCGTCGCCTGCGCCGCGGCTTCGACGCTAACTCCGTCGGGGACGGAAACGAGGTGATCGGCGCGCGCCCGCACCAACTCCTGCCACGTCCCGGCGCCACGAAGCGCCACGGCGCGCAGGCCCACGAGGCCGGCGCCGACGCCGGGGCCAACCGCTTCGACGATGCCCACCCCCTCGTTCCCCGGCGTGGCCGGCAGCGCCGGGAGCGAGCCATAGTGGCCGCGGATCACGAGCAGGTCGGCCGGGTTGATCGGCCGCGCGAGCATCCGCAGAACCACCTCACCGGGCCCCGGCTCGGCTGCCGGAATGTCCTCGAGCCGAAGCACGTCCGCCGGCTCGCCAAAACTGTGGAACCGTACCGCCCGCAAATTGACCACCTGTCGCTCAAGCTCTCGCGCCCTATGATCTCTGACGACACACCGGGAGGATTCGAATGCCGCTCTACGAATATTACTGCCCGAAATGCAACGAAAAGTTCGAGATGCTCCGCTCGATAAGTAGGGCCGACGAAGAAACGTCCTGCCCGTCCGGGCATCCGGGTTCGACTCGGATCCTCTCACTCGTCGCTCGACCCGCTACGGGCGATGAGTTCGGAGACCTCGGTGATCTCGGTGGATTCGACGGCGGATCCACGGGCGGCTGCGCCTGTGGCGGCGCCTGTTCCTGCGGCTAGGCTGTCCGAAACCCCAGGTGTAGTAACACCTCGCTGCCGCGCCATAAGCTTTATCCAAGCATCAGCCCATGGACGTGACACGATAGCGGCATCGTGTCTCCGATGAGCTCGGGCAGGACAGATGGAACGAGCGCTAGTCAACGGCATCGCGCTGGAGTATGAGGATTCCGGTGTCGGCGAGGCCGTGGTTTTCATCCACGGGGGCCTCATTGCGGACACTTTCCGCCCGCTCGTGGCCGAGCCCAGCCTGGTCCTTCAGCACCGCCTCATTACTTACCGCCGCCGGGGATATGCAGGCAGCACCGGCCGCGGTCGCCCTCTAAGCGTCGAAGGCCAGGCCTCTGACTGCCTGGCCTTACTGCGCCACCTTGGATTGGAACGGGCACACGTCGTAGGGCACTCGTCCGGCGGTTGCATCGCCCTCCAGCTGGCGCTGGAGGCGCCATCGGTCGTGCAATCTCTCGCCCTTCTGGAGCCAGCATTGATCGTTGGAGCAACGGCCGGTTCGTATCGTGAGTCCATTGCTCGCGGCATGAAGCGATACGGGGAGGTAGGCGCGGCAGTCGTCGTCGACGAATTTATGCAGGCACGGTGGCCAGGATATCGCGATGCGCTCGAGCAGGCGCTGCCAGGGGCGTCCGCCCAGGCGGCGGTTGATGCAGCGACGGCATTCGAGCATGAGCTTGCAGGACTCCTGGAATGGAAATTCGGGGAGGATGAGGCCCGGCGGATCAGCCAACCAGTACTGTCCGTCCTCGGGGGTGAGAGCAATGCGCTCTGGCCCCGCTTCGGCGAAGTGCACCGCCTGCTGCTGACGTGGCTGCCACGCGCTGAAGGCTTCATCCTGCCCGGCACGACCCATTTCCTACAGGTGGAGAAGCCGGCGGACACCGCTGAAGCCCTGGCAGCCTTCTATGCCCGCCAGGCAGTCGGCTGAGTGCTGGAAGCCGGCCCTCGGCCGCGACCGGATCCTGAGTACCGGGCTGCGCCGCGAGCTGCAGCAGTAACCAAAGCGATGCGTCGCAAGATCGCGAAGCCGATGCAGGCTAGGCCCCGATGGCGGGCCGTCTCCGCCTTGCCCGCCGTCGCGCGAACCGCGAAGAAGCAACCGCCACGCCGGCGACCAACAGCGCCTGCGCCACGACCAGCCCACCGACGAACAGCACGGCCCTGAACCAGAAATCCTCGGGGAACATCTGGATCAGGCGGTCGCGGTCCGGGTCGAGCTGCCAGAGGTTATTGCTGAAGAACAACTCGTGGAACCCCTCCCACGACGAGCTGAACCCGGACGCCGCCAGGGCGCCGATGGCCGCCATGAAACCAAGGGCCAGCAGCGAACCGGCCATCGCCTGTCCCGCGAGGCTGCGCAACGACCCATCGCCCGACCAGATGTAGACGCCGACCACGTACGCCATCACGTAGGCCAGGGCCGCTTCGTGGACGAAGAAGAGCGCGCGCACGAGGTCCTTGACGTCCTGCATGTGGACGACCTCGCGCGGATTGAACAGCGGCTGGCGCTGACCATCGACGTCGACCTGCAGGTTGAGCGTCGGGTCGCCGGCGTTGAAATAGGAGATCAGGTCACGCGCCGCGCCGCGCAGTTGCTCCTCGGGCACGCCGGTCGTCTCCTCGGCGTCAAACTCGGAAAGGCTATAGAAATAGACCTCCTCCTCGTTGATGGCGAAGCGCAACGCCGAGGTTATCATCAGCACGGGCAGGGCGATGACGAAAACAAGCCCTGCCAGCGATCTGGGGGTCGTCAGGCTTAGCCTCCAGAGCCGGCAGGACAACCTCTGGCGCCTGGAGCGCCGGCCCAAGCCAGTCTAAGGCCCCGCATCGCCTGCTTCGAATCCAGGGAACCGGATACGTAATGCCGCTGACAATCGTGGGTCTCGGGCCCGGCGCCACCGGGCTGCTGACAATCGAGGCCAGGGGCACTCTTGCACGCGCGGAAGACCTCTACTTTCGGACCCTCAAGCACCCCGTCGTAGAGGGCCTGCTGGCGGGGCGTACGGCCCAGTCGTTCGACGAAGTCTATGACAGCGAGCTCACCTTCGCCGGCGTCTACGAGGAGATAGCGCGACGCCTCATCGAGGCTTCGGCATCAACCGACGTAACCTATGCCGTCCCCGGGCACCCCAACATCGGGGAGGCAACCGTCCGCCTGCTGATCGAGAACGGCATCGACGCCCGCATTGTTGCCGGCGTCAGCTACATCGAGCCGGCCTGCACCCTGCTGAACCTCGACCCCATGGAGAGCGGTCTGCAGATGGCGGACGCGCTCGCGATTGGCGCCCTCGACCCATCACACCCGGCCCTCGTGGCGCAGGCTTACAGCCGGCGCGCCGCCTCCGAGCTGAAGCTTTCGCTCCTGCGCTGGTACCCTGCCGAACACGACGTGACCGTCCTGCACGATCTGAGTCTGCCGGCCGCGAGGATGCGCAGCGTCCCCCTCCAGCGTCTCGACCACGATGACGATTTCGATCACCTGAGTTCGGTGTTCATCCCGGCCGTCCCGCCCGAAGCAAATTTCAGGACGATCGGCGGCCTGCGCAGCATCGTCGCCCGCCTGCGGGCGCCCGATGGCTGCCCCTGGGACAGGGAGCAGACGCACACGTCGCTGAAATCCGACCTTCTCGAGGAGACCTACGAAGTACTGGCGGCGCTGGACGCCAACCGGCCCGACAGGCTCGCCGAAGAGCTGGGCGACCTCCTGAACCAGGTGATGCTGCACTCCCAGATAGCCGAGGAGGAGGGTGAGTTCGAGCTGGAGGACGTACTCGAAGCGATCGCTTCCAAGCTCGTCCGCCGCCACCCTCACGTCTTCGCCGGCCTCGAGGTCAGCGGGACCGAGGAGGTGCTCCGCAACTGGGAAAAGATCAAGAGCGGCGAGCGCGACGGCGCCGAACGGCCGTCGGCCCTCTCCGGCGTGCCCACGTCCCTGCCCGCCCTGCACCAGGCGTCCGCCGTCCTGGAGCGCGCCTCGCGCGCCGGTTTCCGCTGGCCGCGGGTCGAGGACATCTTCGACAAGCTGACAGAAGAGGTAGCCGAGCTGCGCGCCGCGCAAACGCCGGAGGAGCGCCGCGACGAGTTCGGCGACATTCTCTTCAACCTCGCCAACGCCGGACGCTACCTGGACATGAACGCCGAGGATGCCCTGCGCGCCGCCGTGGAAAAGTTCCGCAAACGCTACACGAGGCTTGAGGACCTCGCCAGGGAGCGCGCCCTCGACTTCCAGACGATGAAGCGCGAGGAGTTGATGGCGCTCTGGAATGAGGCCAAGACCATCGAGCGCGGTGAAAGCCCTGGCGTATCCTGATAGCCTGAGAGCAGGACTATGAAATTCGTAGTATTGGGGGAATAGATGGTCGCAGCTTCTGGTTCGGTGGTTACGAAAGAGCGTTTTGATGGGGCGCCAACCTACCCCGAGTACCTCGACGCGCTGGACAAGGGCCGTCCGCGCTACCAGGACAACTACGATGCCATCGACGTCAGCGACGACGATGCCCGCTTCTTCAAGGAGCTGGCCAACCGCCCGGGCGGTCCGGCCAGGGTCCTCGTGATCACCGAGTTCTGGTGCCCCGATTGCTTCCGCGAAGTACCAGTGATGGCAAAGATCGCCGAAGCCGCCGGCATGGACCTGCGCGTACTCGCCCGCGACGAGAACCTCGACGCCATCAACGAGTTCCTCAAGGATGGCCAGTTCCAGTCGATCCCGGTCTTCGTCTTCTACACGAAGGACCACGAATACATCACGCACTGGATCGAGCGCACGCAGCTCGCCAACCACGAGATGCATCTGCTGCGCGAGGTGTCCGAAGGCAAGAGCAAGGAGGAGGCCCGCGAGGATGTCCTGGCCTTCTACAAGGGCGAGACCTGGGCCCGCTGGCGGCGTGCCACCATCGCCGAGCTCAAAGAGAAGCTGGCAGCAGCCACGAAGAGCTAGCCGGTTTCGACAGGCCGTCGGCGCTTCACAAGGCGGCGGCGTCTGTGCAACACTAGCCTTCACCGGCAGGAGCTAGAAGCCGGAGGGAACCGATGGCTCTGCGTATCCTTGCAATCCCCGTGCTCGCTCTCGTCGTCTCGGGCTGTCTCTTCGGCGGCGACGGCGACGACGACGACGACCAGGACAACGGCCTGATCGACGCCATCGGGGACGATGATCAGGACGAGGACGAGGCCACCCCGCGACCCACCGCCAGCGTCACCGCAACGGCGGGCGCCGGCGCCGGTCAGCGGCCCGATGAATACGTGGTCCAGGAGGGCGATACCCTGTCTGGCATCGCCACGCAGTTTGACCTCACCGTCGATGCTCTCGCAGCCGCGAACGGGATCGACAACCCGGAGTTGATCCAGATCGGGCAGACGCTGACCATCCCGCCGGCCGGGGCCTCCACCCCAGCCGTGACGGCCACGCCCGCAGCCACAGCAACGCCCGTGGCGACGACCACGCCCTGACGGGCGGATCCGACCTATTCGACGGTTACGGTCTTGGCCAGGTTTCGTGGCTGGTCCACGTCACAGCCGCGCTGCACGGCGATGTGATAGGCCAGGAGCTGACAGGGGATGACCGTGACCAGCGGTGACAGCAGCTCGGGCGCCCGCGGCACATAGAGCAGCTTGTCAACCTTGCCGTCCAGGTCCGGATCTCCCTGCTCGCCGATCGCCACGACGATGCCCTGGCGGGTCTTCACCTGCTCGATGTTCGAAAGCATCTTCTCGAACAGGTGGTCGCGCGGCGCGATGGCGACAACTGGGAGCTCGTAGTCAATCAGGGCGATTGGGCCGTGCTTCATCTCGCCCGCCGGATAGCCTTCGGCGTGGATGTAGCTGAGCTCCTTGAGCTTGAGCGCGCCCTCCATGGCAATCGGATAGCTGACCCCCCGGCCCAGGTAGAGGAAGTTGCGGCTGTGCGAGAACTGCACGGCGAGCCGTGAGACAGCCGGCGCGCACTTCAGCGCCTCGCCAATGAGCTGCGGCATCCTCGCAAGGTCGCCCAGTGCCCTGCCAAGGTGCTCGTCGGAGAGGTAGCCTCTCGCGCGCCC
Source organism: Dehalococcoidia bacterium (assembly GCA_009377665.1). Lineage (GTDB taxonomy): Bacteria > Chloroflexota > Dehalococcoidia > WHTO01 > WHTO01 > WHTO01. The sequence continues at coordinate 39,312 of WHTO01000002.1, read as the reverse complement.
AATCTTGCAGGCCAGGAGGTAGAGAGCGACCACCGACGCGCTGAAAGTCTTGGTGCTGGCGACGGCGATCTCGGGGCCGCAGCGCGTATAAATCACGCCCTCGGCCACCCGCGTCGACTGCGCGCCGATCGTATTGCAGATCGTGATCTGGCGCGCGCCGGCCTCTCGGGCTTCCTCCATCGCCGCCAGCGTGTCGACCGTCTCTCCCGACTGGCTCACCGAGACAACCAGGGTATTCCCGTCAAGCACCGGCCGCCGATAGCGAAACTCCGACGCGTAGTCGTGCTGGGCCGGAATGCCCGCCAGCTGCTCCATGTAGGTGCAGCCGATCATCTGGGCGGATACGCTGGTGCCCATGCCAACTAGCGCGACGCGGTCGATGGCGGCGAACTCGGCATCGCTGAACGGCACGTCCTCCAGGCTAATCTCGAGGGTTTCGAAGTTGACTCGCCCGCGTACGGTGTCGAGCACCGATTCGGGCTGCTCCATCAACTCCTTGAGTTCGAAGTGCTTGTAGGGCCCCTTGGCGGCCGAAACCGGGTCGTAGGGCACCGTCGTCGGCTCGTACTCAACCGACTTACCCTGCTGGTCGATGTAGGAAACGGACTCCTTGCGCGCGACGGCAATCTCGCCGTCGGCGAGGAAGACCACGCGTCGCGTGTGCGGCAGCAGCGCCGGCAGGTCGCTGGCGATGAAAGTCGCTCCTTCGCCATAGCCGACGACCACGCCACCGGCGTTGCCAATCCGAGTGGTTATCAGCGTATCCGCCTGCTGCCGGCTCATGACGACGATGGCGTGCGCGCCGCGGATCTCGTTCGCCATCAGGCGCACAGCCTCGGGCAGCGCGTGTCCGTCGCCTATGTGGCGCTCGACCAGGTGCGCGATCACCTCCGTGTCGGTTTCTGAGCGAAACTCGTGGCCGCTCGCGGAGAGGTCGCGCTTGAGGTCGAGGTAGTTCTCGACGATACCGTTGTGGATCACGACGATGTCGCCCTTGCAGTCGGTCTGAGGATGAGCGTTGAGGTCGGTGGGCGCGCCGTGGGTCGCCCAGCGGGTGTGGCCCATACCGACGTGGCCGCTGGCGCCGTTGCTGCTGAAGGCCTGCACCAGCGCGTCCAGCTTGCCGGCGCGCTTGGTAATACTTATGTCACCGTTATCGGACAGTATGGCGACGCCGGCGCTGTCATAGCCCCGGTACTCGAGGCTGCGCAGACCATCGAGCAGGATGGGCCCCGCAGCTTCGTCCCCGACATAGCCAACGATTCCGCACATGGTTCGCTATTACGAACGAGGCCCGGCGAGCGCCGGTTCGACGAGCCGCTCGCCTTCCTCGTCTACAGCATAGGTCCAGGACTTGCCGGCCTGGTTCGGCCCCGACGACACGATCAATCCGCGCGACGCCAGTTGCTGGTCGCCCATCAACTCGACCACCTCACTGATTGAGCTGACGAAAGCCACCGTCCTGCCGGCTGTCTCCTGCAATTCGGTGGCAGTCGTGTCGTCGAGGAAGTGGCTGCCAGACCAGTCGAGCGAATAACGCGATACAAACACAATGTCAGAATCGACATTCCGCACCGCATCCATAAGGTCGTCGCCGGCCAGCAGCCCGCTACAGTTGATGCGCGAACCGAAAAGACGATTGTTGACCGGCATGACCCGTACCTGCACACCCGCGAGCTCTTCAATCTCCGCGAAGAGCTGAGACAGCAGCGGAGCGACGAGCGTCCCCGTGAGGACGGTGCCACTCCTCACCGTCGGGTTGATCGGCGACCGGTCGAGGCGGCGGACGGTGCTCTTTGCGTCCTCGACCAGCCAGCGCGTCATGCCGATGCCGTTTTCAAACTGCTCGTAGTCGCCATAGCGGCGGGCCGCCGGCAGCCTCGCGCCAGCCGTAAGGTAGTACTCGTCGGAGAGCAGGACAACGTCCTGGCCCGAGGAAAGACGCGTGCGCCGCTGATGCACGCCAACCTGGCGTACGAGGGCGCTCGCGAAGGCCGGCGTACACTCTCCCATCCCGTCGACCTCAGGCGTGCGCTCCTCGGCCTGGGTCGAGGCGCCGACGGGGACGATAGAGACCGTCTGCACCGTCGGATAGCGGGCCGCCAGGTCCGTGATCGTCTGGTCGAGGGCCGCGCCATCGTTGACGCCCGGGCAGAGCACCACCTGCGTATGCGCCTCGATGCGTAGGCTGCGGAGACGGTCGAGCTGGGCCAGCACGTCCGGGGCGCCGGGGTTGCCCAGCAGTAGCCTGCGCAGAGCGAGGTCGGTCGCGTGGACGGACACTCGCAGGGGGCTCAACCGCTGCTCCTCCAGGCGCTCCCAATCGGCCTCCGTAAGGTTCGTCAGTGTCACGAAGTTGCCGTGCGCGAAGCTAAGCCGATAGTCGTCGTCCTTGACGTACAGCGAGCGCCTCAGTCCCTTCGGCAGGCCCTTGAGGAAGCAGAAGAAGCACTTGTTGTTGCAGATGCGGACGCGGTCGAAGGTGGCCTCGACGAAGGAGATCCCGAGGTCGTCGTCGGGGTCTTTGTCGAGCGCGATGATCTCCTCGTCCTCGCCGCGCTGGACGGTCAGCTCTATGGATTCCTCTGCTACCAGGTAGCGGAAGTCGACCGCGTCGCGCAGCTCGCGCCCGTCGACGGCGACAATCAGGTCGCCGGCCCGCAGGCCAATCTCGTCGGCCGTGCTTTCGCGCTCAACGGCCTCGATCAGGCCACCGCGAAGCGCGGCGGGCCGTTCCATCGGATTGGAGGGGCGGTTCATCGGAGGGAGCGCTTCAGGCCGGGACTGCCGACGAGAATTGCTCCAGGCGCGCGATCACGGCGTCGATCACGAAGTCCGGCGTCGACGCCCCGGCGGTCACGCCAACGCGCTCCCTCCCATCGAACCACGCTGGCTGCAGCTCCGACTCGGTCTCGACGTGGTGGGTCGCCACGCCTCGGGCCTGGCAGACCTCTACCAGGTGGCGGGTGTTGGCGCTTTCGCGGCCGCCGACCACCACCACGATGTCGACCAGTCCGGCCAGCTCCTCGGCGGCGGCCTGCTGGCCGCTGGTCGCGTGGCAGAGTGTGTTGATCATCTGCAGGTCGGAGATCCGGTCGATCCGCTTACGCAGCAGCAGGGCCACGAAGTTCGCGAAGCGCTGCGGGTTGTGAGTTGTCTGTGAGAGGACGGCGACGCGCGAAGGCATGTCGCCGGGCAGGCTGTCGATCTCGTCCTCGGTGATGGCGTAGCCCCTGTTGCCCGCCCACTGCAGGACGCCGCGGACCTCCTTGTGATTCGGGTCGCCGAAGATCACGATCGCGAACCCTTCGTCGGCCAGCTTCTTCGCCCAGCGCTGCGAGCGCGTGACTATTGGGCAGGTGGTATCGATGATCTCCTTGCCCATCTCGCGAAGCTCCTGCAGCACCTGCGGACCCACGCCGTGCGCGGTGATCGCCACCCGATCGCCGGAGAGCTCGGCTGCCGACGCGGCCACGCCAACACCCCGGCCGCGCAAATGCTCGACGACCTGCTCGTTGTGGACAACGGAGCCCAAGCTGATGATCGGCAGCCCGCCGGCGGCCTGCTGTTCCATCATGTCGACGGCGCGACGCACGCCCCAGCAGAACCCCATGTCCGATGCTCGGATGATCTGCATGCTGGTGGTCAACTCCTCGGGGCTCTCGCTTCGAGCGCTTCGCTGCCGTTCGGCGCGCCGACCGGCGACGCGGAGGGCTTTGCATCCCCGCCGTATACGCCGCGGCGCTCGGCAGGAAGCAGGTCGGCAACTCTCTTCATGATATCAATTGTGGCCTCCTGGACGGACGCGGAGTTGATGCGCGCCGGACGCTCGAGGAAGAAGGGCTCGCCGTAGACGACACGAAGCCGCGGGCGCCTGAAGATACCCAGCGGCCACTCGACCTCATCAGTCCCCGCGATGGCCGCCGGCACGACCGGCGCCCCCGTCCGCAACGCGATCAGGGCCGTGCCAGGATGAGCCTCCGTCAGCTGCCCGCCGCGGCTGCGCGTTCCCTCCGGGAACATACCCAGGAGGTCCCCCGACCTGACGATCTTCTCCGCCTTGCGCAGCGCCCCGATGTCGGCCTCGAGGCGCCGCACCAGGAACGCACCGTAGAGCCGGAACAGAACGCCGAAAGGCGGGCGGAACAGCTCGCGCTTGGCCATGAAGCGGATGCGCCTGTCGACCGTGGTCCCGATGACTCCGGGGTCGAGGTTGCTGATGTGGTTAGCCACCACGATGACCCCACCAACATCCGGAATGTTCTCCCTTCCGCGCACCTCGATCCGGAAGACGAGGAAGCGCACCGGCATCGCCAGGAGCCACTTGAGAATGACGTGGCCTACGGGCACCATCCCTTCGATCATCGCTTCGCCAGGCTCCTGATCAGATCAACGACCTCCTCCACAGACTTCCCCTCTGTATCAACAAGGACGGCGTCAGGGGCGGGCCGCAGGGGCGAGACGGCGCGCGTCTCGTCCAGCCGGTCACGCTCCGCAAGCGCCGCCGCTATCTCCTCCACGCTACGAGTGTCGCCCGTCTCCGAGTTCTCTGAGTGCCGGCGCCGCGCGCGTTCAGCGACGCTGGCGAGCAGGTAGACCTTCAGGTCGGCGTCGGGCAAGACAACGGTGCCGATGTCGCGCCCGACCATCACGATCGGCGTCTGGTCGGCGATTTGCCGCTGCTGCTCGACCATCCTTTCCCGCACACCGGCCACCCGGGACACCTGCGAGACGGCGGCGTCAACCTCCGGTCGGCGAAGGTCGTCGGTGAGATCAACACCGTCGGCGATGATGCGCGTGCCCCCTGATCCTGGGACGACGTCAAGTCTTGCCGAAGCGGCCAGATCGGCGAGAGCTCGCTCGTCCCCCGCCGGCAGCCCACGCTGCAAAGCCAGCAGCGTCACCGCGCGGTACATGAGGCCTGTATCCAGGAACGCATATCCGAACGCCGCCGCCAGGTCGCGCCCAACCGCGGACTTGCCCGAGGCCACCGGGCCATCGAGGGCGATTGCCCGCGGCCTCACGGAGTCGTCTTGCCGTGCGATGGAGCCCTCCCCGACCCGGCGCCAAAGCGACACGGACCGTATCCTCTGCAGCGTGACCCGTCCGGTGTCGCTGCCCGTTCGCGTGCTTCTCGTGGTGGCCGCAGCTTACTGTTTCACGCTCTTCGTAGCCATGCACGCGCGCGCCACCGACTCGTTCTACGAGTTTCTGTGGCCCATCGCCCCACCTACCTCCGCCTTCATCGGCGCCTGGTTCGGCGCCCTGGCGGTGGGATTCCTGGCGGCAGCGATCACTCCGACGTGGCCCGAAGTCAGGACGATTGTCACAGCCTCGATCGTTGCTGTCGTTGTCCTGCTCTACGCGCCGCTGTCCGATACGGCCCAATTGGAGGCTAACTTCGTGCTCGGACGCGTCTGGCTGCTGGGGCTGGGGGCAGCGCTGATCGCGCTGCCGATCGCCATCCTTTACCAGCAGCTGCTGGTACTGCCTTCACGCCCGCACCCAGCGCTGGCGCCCGTTGTGTTGAGACGCGCCCACCTCGGGGCCGGCCTGCTCCTCTGGATCATGGGGCTGATCATGGTCGTGACGCCGGGCGTTCTGCAGTCGCGCTGGCCGTGGCACTGCTTCTTCCCGGGCGAGTGCCTCGGCGCGCTGCCGGAGCGCGACGCCATCGCCGTGGGCGGCGTTCTGCTCGGGACCGGGTTGATCCTCTGGTACGCTGCCGTCGAGGGCAGCGTGCGGACGCTGCGCCTGGCATCAATCTTCGGCTTCCTCGCCGGCGCTACGTCGCTCTATGGAGTGATCCGCTTCTGGGAATACATAGAGGAGGGCTGGTGGTCCACGCCCGGCCTCGTCGGCTTCCAGGCCCTGCTCATAGCGCTCAGCCTGGCCACCCTCGCCCACCTGCACCTGCACCAGCGCCGATCGAAGCCTGCCTAAGCAGCCGGGTTGCAGATCGGACGCCAGCACAGCCTCCTCGCCCCTCCCGTGCCGTCTGATTTGGGTCTGCTGCGCCCGACGCGGTCTAGTTTTCTTCGGTCGGGGAGCTTCGCGTGG